>NZ_CP133988.1:0-315000 GCF_031582885.1 Streptococcus parasanguinis | reverse complement strand
TTGACAACAAGATAATCTTCTCCTTGATTTATAAGTAATGATGCATGAGAGTGTCTCAAATCATGAATTCTTATTTTCTTTAAATCTTTATCCCTTTCTAGTATTTGCTTAAACTTCTTATCAATCATATTTTTTGTAATTGTTATTGGTGTACTCTGTATTATTTGTAGTTCTTCAGTATTTTTCGTAAATTCCTCAAGTTTTTCTTTTTGTTTTACTTTCCAGTCTTTTAGCATTTCTGCTAATTTCTGATTTATTGTTATATTTCTAGTTCCTGATCGTGTTTTTGTTGTATTAATGTAGCTTGTATTATTGACAAAGTATACCGTTTTGGTAACGTAAATCGTATTTGTTAAAAGATTTATATCATTCCAGTTTAATGCGAGTATTTCTCCCATTCTCATTCCAGTAAAGAAAGCAATTACGAAAAACAGGTCATAGCTTATTTCATCATCTCGAATAAGTTCTCTAAATCTCGTGAACTCTTCTATACTCCAAAATTTGATATTAGGCTTCCTAATTGGTAATTTTCTAAGATTCTCAACAGGATTTTTATCAATGAGGGATTTTCTTATACCAGTATCAAAAATTTTTTTAAGTAAAATTAGAATCTTATTAATTGTATTATAGCTTAAAACTTCATTTTCATTTTGTTTTTTAGGTTTTGTTTTTAGGTATTCACGAAATTCGAATATATGGTCATACGTTAATTTATTTAAATTTGTATTTTTAAAATATGGCTTAATATGACGCTCATAATTGTTTCTTTGTGTACTTGTGTAGCTTACTTTTCTGCCATTTTTCAAATCATCTTCTTCAAGTAAGTCGAATAACATATCCGTTGTTACTACAAAGTCAAATTGTTTTTCTTTTAATTCTACAACTCTAATATGTTGTTCAAGTTCTAGGGCTTCTTTTTTAGATTTTAATCCTTTACGAATAATACGTATTCTTTTTTGTGTGACTGGGTGGAAACCGTTAGAAACATCAACAGTCCATTTACCACTTTTAGCTTTACGAATAGTCATTCATTATGCTTCTTTCTGGAGTTCAATTCCTAGTAGTTCTTCAGCGACACTGGCTGGAATTGTACCAATCCGTTTGTTATCGTAGATATTAAAACCACGATTCACTAATAGTAATTTGCCAGTATGGATAATCTTTCTTGCAGTTCCTGGAGCAAATCCAAGTTCGATAAGGTCATCTTTTGTTACAGTTTTAATCATGTGATCTCCTTTTCTGATTAGATTAAGTAAGGGGAGGATTAGCTCCCCTTGTCTAATACTTATTTTTGTTTTACATCTACTAAATGGATAGAATCCGCTTTGTAATACATCGTTGAACTAATCATAGTGGCTTGTAAATTGTCAAATGTAACTGGTACCTCGTCCATTGCTTGGATATAGTCATTATCGACTAAAGCTTCTGGATTGTCTACTGAGACTTGGGTTGATTTCTTTTTGAATTGTCCATCCTTGATTGTTACATTGTATTTCCAACCAATGATTTTATCGGTATTAAAACGTCTTTCGCTACCATCTCGGTTTTTGATAATTTCTCCGTTTGCATCTGCTCGGACTTCCGTTTCAAATTTTGGAATAACTTCATCCAATTCAAATTTTGTTCCAATGTTATTAAAATTCCAGTCATTTTGTGAAAGCATTTTTGCCATAGTTAATTTCTCCTTTTGATATTTTCTTTGATTGTAGGGATTAAATCCTCTCTTTTAAAGAGAATTGCCCTTTCTATTAATCCACTTGCTAAATCTGGTGGATATTCCATATTGTTGAGTGCGAGATAGTTAGATTTCTCATACTCATGCAGTAAATTATTGTCGTATAGAAATTTATACGCTTTTAGAATAGCCCCTGAACCTTTATAGGTAAACCATTCTAATTTTTGTTCAAGTTCTGTTTTTGGCTTTGAAATAATGATAGAGATAGGTTTTGAGTGACCTAAAAACTTTTCCCAAGATCTCAAAGGTTTTGAGAAATGGCTATCACTATAAAATCTCACTTTTTCTTTGAGATATCCCTTGGTAAAGTTGAGAAGATCTATTTCTGAATGCAACCATTCTTGAATGAAGTAGTGAGCTTTTTCTTTTCTAAGTTCTAACTCAGTTCTTATCCAATTTTCTATAAAACGCTTGCTGATGCCGAGCTTCTCAGCTCGTTCTAAGCGTTTATCGTAAATTCTAAGTCTTTCATCATCATTGGGTTTTCTCAAATATAAGGTTTGGCCGATTGTTTCATCTCCGTAGGTATTGTAGTAGGTGCTTTTTCCATATATAAAGCGTTTCTTCTGACAAATCTTTAGAAGCTGACTAGGAGTGAAATAGGGTGTTTCATTAAAATCATCTATTGCAATATCAATTCGTCTTACTGAAAATTGATTGTAATTGTAGTAGAGGTTGTTCAGAAACTGTTTTTCGGACAGACTATTTGGATCTAATACCATATCTCTAAAGAACTCGAGTGCCTGTCCTGACATGACAAGCATGTAGGACGACTCTTTCGCTCCATAGTAGATACGGATATTCCCATGATGAAGCTGGCTATCATAGTTATAGTATTTAAGGCTCCCTTTATTCTCAATAAATAAGTCATAGTCAAGAAATAGAATGTCTTCGATTATTTCTCTTGGCGAAAATTCAGTCTTATCAAACTGAATTTGAATCCAGTCAAATACAGAACGTAAATGTTCATTTTTTGCCATAGATTTTGATTCAACTTTTTGCCTAATTTTGCCACCCTTAAAATCTCTGAAACCCTTGGAAATACTGAAATCTTTCGATGGTACACCTAACTTGCAGAGGGTGGTGTTACTACACACCCTAACGGTCAAAAATGGTCCGTCTGCATCTACGCTCATTTTCGGCTTTCTGCCTCATGGCTCAGCCGAAAACTCGCTATTAGCCGAACCTATTTTTTGACCTCTTCTGAACAAACCCTAATAAGCCGGTTTGCATCGACTCTTCAATATCTTGGATTTTCTTTTTTAGATTGGCATTCTCATTTTTTATCAGTCGTATTTCTCGCTTAAATTCCTGTTTTAAGGCGCTCAGTTCATCATAGAGTTCATCTACTACTTGGTTTAGGAGTTCTTGCTCATTGTCTGCTAGACTCCCAAATACTTTTTGTATAGCCTCTTTTAAACCTATTTCAAGTTTTAGGTTAGCTAACTTTTGAAATTGTCTAAGGTCTTCGTCTGTAAAGTCATAGGCAACTGTATAACTTAATTGATGAGTTCTGGGATTTCTACTGATAGGAATTTTAATTTTCTTAAATTCCTTGCCACTTATCTCTTTAATCAGTTGAATCCAATTTTTAAGAGTAGAGGTAGAGTTTAGGCCAGAAATTTGATTGACTAACTCTTTATTGGTCATCTTTTTGTGAAACCTCCGAAATTTTCTTGTGTAACTGAGGAGTTTTCTGTGGTATAATTGTTACATAATATGTTTTGATCTTGGAACGAACGGCACATTTGTTTCAAGATTTTTTTATTTTGTCGAATCTTACCTCCTTTATTAAAATTTTTTAAATCAACTACTAATTACATACGCTTTTACCTCCTTTTATGCTATAATATTCTCAATGGAATATTTAATCTCAAAATAAATATTCCTTATGGAATAATTCTATTTTATACCGTTTAGAATATTTTGTCAAGCTAAAATATACAGAATCGAATATTAAAGAGGATACAATGTTTAATAATAATAATTCTTTTGGAGATCGTCTTAGGGAACTGAGAAAGAGTAAGAAGTTAACACAGGTACAAGTTTCTGAGATGATTGATGTACAACAAGGTACTTATTCTCGTTGGGAAAACGGAACTTTAGAACCTAATTTAGAAGCGGTTGTCAAATTAGCGAAATTATTTGATACCACAACAGATTACTTATTAGGAAAAACCATTTACAGTACTCTAGATGTTGTCCCACCTCCAATCACTAGAATTGATTTGAAGAAGCTAAAAGGGTTTAATAAAGCTGAACTAGATGATCTGAAATTTGCAATTGTCATGAATGGAATTAAAAACCATTCTACTCTACCTAAGTATTTGGATGAGCTAGTTTCTGAAAATAATTTAGATGAAGAAGAGCAAGAAATATTGCATACCCTTTTTAAAGAGGTTCATGATTATTTTAATGCAGATTGATGGTTTATTTGATTAAGTTTCAATAGGTAGAGATTAGTATATTCTTGTTGGATAATTTTATTTAATGAAGGTTGTTTATAGTTGAAAGGGGGAATAGATGGTCTCTAAAATTGATACAGCTTGGGACTTATTTCTGGAGGGAAAAACATCAGAAGCTAAAAAGTTGGTTGAACAAGATTTTTCCATTGATACCTGTACAGATTTTAGTCTTTTAAATCTGATGGGATATTTATTGTTAGCAGAAAAAGACTATGCCTCGTGTACCCATATCTTTGAGAAATACATTTTATTAGCTCAACAAAATGAAGATAAAGAACATGAACATATTGGCTTACATCAATTAGCGATGATCTACAGAGATCAGGGTGATTTTCATAAGGCTTTAAAGCTCATTGAAGATGAAGAGAAGATAATTGAAGAGCATTTTCCCAATGATAATCTAAAGAAAGCTATAAATAACTACGAACAAGGCTATGTGAGATTGAAATTAAACAATCTTGATGAAGCTCTTACATTCATGAATCTGTCACTGGAACAATCTTTAGAGACTGATGATGTGATTTCTCAGGCTTGTAGCTACAGAGGGTTAGGTGAGATCTATTTAGCCTTGGAAGATAAAGGATTAGCCAACACACATTTCAAACGAGCTATAGAACTTTTCGAAAGCGTTGATGAGTCTGAAGGAATAAAAGAAATTGAGGGTCTTCGGAATATATAGTGGAATTACTTTCTTAATAGTTTAAAAACAACTGGTGTTTAAATCGGATTTTCTGGTGGGATGTTAGGATAATCAATAGTATTATATAAAAGTATCAATCACATACGAGTGATACTTTGGGAAAAAAATAAAATAGTCCAATTTACTTGACCGTGTACTATGGTACATGGTTTATAATATTCAGGGGGTGAAATAAGATGATTTATCGCATTAGTGAGTTTGCAGATAAATGTGGAGTTAATAAAGAAACGATCAGATATTACGAGCGAAAAAATTTATTACAAGAACCTCACCGAACGGAAGCTGGTTATCGGATATATTCATATGATGACGTTAAGCGTGTTGGGCTTATTAAACGAATACAGGAACTTGGTTTCTCTTTAAGCGAGATTTATAAATTACTTGGTGTTGTAGATAAAGATGAAGTTCGTTGTCAAGATATGTTCGAATTTGTTTCTAAAAAACAAAAGGAAGTGCAAAAACAAATAGAGGATTTAAAACGAATTGAAACTATGTTAGACGACTTAAAACAACGATGTCCAGATGAAAAGCAATTACATTCGTGTCCAATAATAGAAACATTAACATGAGAGATTAATTAACGAAAGGAGCTTTTTTATGAATAAATTTAAGGTAAACATTTCAGGAATGACTTGTACGGGTTGTGAAAAACACGTAGAATCAGCACTTGAAAAGATAGGTGCTAAAAATATTGAGTCTAGTTATCGTCGTGGTGAAGCAGTATTTGAACTGTCCGATGATATTGAGGTTGAAAGTGCAATAAAGGCGATTGCTGACGCAAATTATCACCCGGGCGAAGCAGAAGAATTTCAATCGGAACAAAAGACGAATTTATTGAAAAAATATCGGCTAAACGTTGAAGGAATGACCTGCACTGGTTGTGAAGAACATATTGCGGTTGCTCTTGAAAATGCAGGTGCAAAAGGGATTGAAGTAGACTTTCGTCGCGGAGAAGCACTGTTTGAACTACCGTATGATGTAGACATTGATATCGCGAAAATAGCGATTACTGACGCACAATATCAACCGGGCGAAGCAGAAGAAATACAAGTGCAATCGGAAAAAAGGACAGATGTAAGTTTAAATGATGAAGGTAACTATGATTATGATTACATCATCATCGGTTCTGGTGGAGCTGCCTTTTCATCTGCCATTGAAGCCGTTACTTTGAACGCAAAAGTGGCTATGATTGAGCGTGGAACGGTGGGTGGAACTTGCGTTAATGTCGGATGCGTTCCTTCTAAGACCTTATTAAGAGCAGGGGAAATCAATCATCTAGCAAAAAATAATCCATTTGTGGGATTACACACTTCGGCTTCAAATGTTGATTTAGCGCCATTAGTAAAACAAAAGAATGATTTAGTAACCGAGATGCGAAATGAAAAATATGTGAATTTAATTGATGATTATGGTTTTGAATTAATAAAAGGTGAAGCAAAATTCGTAAATGAAAATACAGTTGAAGTAAATGGCAATCAAATCACAGCCAAAAGATTTTTAATAGCTACAGGTGCTTCTTCAACTGCACCTAATATTCCCGGATTAGATGAAGTAGATTATTTAACAAGCACTAGCTTATTGGAATTAAAGAAGGTTCCAAATCGTCTTACCGTAATTGGTTCAGGATATATCGGCATGGAATTAGGACAACTATTTCATAACCTCGGGTCAGAAGTCACTTTGATTCAAAGAAGCGAGCGTCTATTAAAAGAATACGATCCTGAAATTTCAGAAGCCATTACTAAGGCCTTAACAGAACAGGGAATTAACTTAGTAACAGGTGCAACCTATGAACGAGTTGAGCAAGATGGAGACATTAAAAAAGTTCATGTTGAGATAAATGGTAAAAAGCGAATTATTGAAGCAGAACAATTGCTAATTGCCACTGGAAGAAAACCAAATACAGAATCATTAAACTTACATGCAGCAGGCGTTGAAGTTGGTTCCCGTGGTGAAATTGTCATTGATGATTATCTTAAAACGACCAATTCCCGAATTTATTCAGCTGGAGATGTCACTCTCGGTCCCCAATTTGTTTATGTAGCTGCTTATGAAGGTGGACTTGCTGCTCGTAATGCAATCGGAGGACTAAATCAAAAGGTCAATTTAGAAGTGGTTCCAGGCGTTACGTTTACTTCTCCATCGATTGCAACGGTTGGTTTAACGGAGCAACAGGCAAAAGAAAAAGGATATGAAGTGAAAACATCGGTATTGCCGTTGGATGCTGTTCCAAGAGCGCTCGTTAATCGGGAAACAACAGGTGTTTTCAAATTAGTGGCAGACGCGAAAACATTGAAAGTGTTAGGGGCGCATGTAGTGGCAGAAAACGCAGGAGACGTAATTTATGCAGCAACATTAGCTGTGAAATTCGGTTTAACTGTTGGAGATCTGAGAGAAACGATGTGTCCATATCTAACAATGGCAGAAGGATTGAAGCTGGCTGTCCTAACTTTTGACAAAGATGTTTCGAAATTATCTTGCTGTGCAGGCTAAGGGAACTTTTTTACAACTCCCTATTCAAGTGAACCAGCTAATGCTTTAAGGGATTTTCTAAGTGCATTTGTGGTCACAAAAATAATTTAACACTGATGATTTCGACATTACAGACAACTTAGGTGTCGATTTTTCCACACTTATTAAGAATTTGGAGAAGGGTGATTTATAAGCCCTTTTCCACCATAAAATCCGAATACCCGAAATTGAAAAATTAATGACTTGAAAGTAAAAACTAAGTTCTATACTGTCCAAAAACGTTATAATTTGTCTAAAGGACTTAGCTCTGTATTGTGCAGGGCTAAGTCCTTATTTTTTGTATCTATTAGTTAAAAAAATTAGTAAAAATTTTTTTGTACCAGTACTATCTTTCAGAAAAGAAATTTAATACTTTAAAGCAGAAGATTAGATTTAACATAATAATGATTAATGTTAGAATGGAAGATATGTAGAGTTGTAAATTAATTTGTAAAAGTTGATGAATCAATAATGAACAGTATACTCCTGTTACAATTCCACTTAAAAGACCAGGCACATACTTTCTTAGATAAAGAGTCTGGATAATATGGATTATAATGTGATAGTTATATGCGATGATGATAGTTTGATAAATTGTAAAATTACCCAAATAGAAACTATAGGCAAGCAAACATAGAAGGATTAAAAATTCCTCGAACACAATTAAGTTAAACCTATAAGGAGTATAGAGTTCTTTTAAATTTTTAAATTTCGTATTATCAATTATAGAGGACATAAATTTGGGCATAAGAAGAATCTCTTCCATTTCGTGAATCATAAATAAGCTAGGAAAAAGTAAGTAGAATGCCATTTGATCCATATAATAACCTTCTTTATTAAAAATATCTTTATGTTTGATATTATATCACGAAATGAAAGTTGCTATGTAATATTGACACTAAAGATTACAAAAGCAGTTAATTTATCAGCTATTAGTGACACTACAGCGTGTATCGTTTATAATGGAGAGGATGATAGAAATAATTTTGTTTATTTCAAATTTAAGGAGGTAAGTATGCGAATCGGTATATTTACAGATACGTACTTTCCACAAGTGAGTGGAGTTACGACTTCAATACGTGTATTAAAAGAGGATTTAGAAAGACAAGGTTCCTCATTTTACTACATACGGAAAGAATTACAGCCGTCGTTTTCAAGATAAAGAGCTCATTTCTGAGATTATTTCACAGGTTCTCAATCAAGTTTTATGTGATGGTTTAATTGATCATTATCTTTTGTTCTGAATACCTTTGTATGAATATGACCGGTTGGGACATATCCTCTATTCTCTGATGATGCTCTTAGGACGATAAGGTATGAAGTGTTACCAAAAAGTTACTAAAATTTGAAAAATCAGTCTATTTTGCAAGATTCAAAAGTCCTAAAACCCTATTAAATCAAGGTTATAAGGCTCAAAAAATGTAGTTATGGAACTCAAAATTCAGTGTCCGCAAGGACGTGCCGGTTCGACCCCGGCCGCCGGTATAGATTATAAAGGAGTTTTACTCCTTTTTTTGTTTTATTTTTTTCTTTTTTATGATATAATTAACCGGTAAAGTTTCTTTTGGTGAATTAGAAGGAGTTAATTTTGTCTGAAGTTGCAAATAAAATCGATCGATTTTTAAATTCTATTTTATTGTTATCTGAAAATCAGCATGAGATTTTAGTTGGTTCTTGTACAAGTGGTGTTTCATTAACCAACACTCAGGAACATATTTTGATGCTGGTTGCTGATGAAGCTCTAACAAATTCTGTCTTAGCTAAGAAATTGAATGTTAGTCAGGCGGCTATCACGAAGGCTGTGAAGCCATTATTAAGTCAAGGGATGCTAGAGACTTATCGAGATGAGAATGATGCTCGGGTTCTTTATTATCGCTTAACTGAGATTGGTAAGCCGATTGCATTAGAGCATCAGCACCACCATCAGCATACCCTTCACACTTATGAGGATGTTTTGTCGAAGTTTACTAAGAATGAGCAGGGGGTCATTTCGCGGTTTTTAGATTTATTGGAAGAGGAGTTATAGTTTGAGGTATATTACGGTTTCAAATTTATCGTTCTATTATGATCGAGAACCGGTTCTGGAAGGGATCAATTACTACTTAGATAGTGGAGAGTTTGTTACGCTGACTGGTGAGAATGGGGCTGCTAAGTCAACCTTGATTAAGGCTAGTCTTGGCATTCTACAGCCCAAGGTCGGGACAGTTGAGATTTCAAAGACAAATGTAAAGGGAAAGAAGTTAAGGATTGCTTATTTGCCACAACAGATTGCTAGTTTTAATGCAGGATTTCCCAGTACGGTCTATGAATTTGTGAAGTCAGGTCGGTATCCTCGTAAAGGCTGGTTTCGAAAGTTGAATGAGCACGATGAAAAGCATATTCTAAAGAGTTTAGAATCTGTTGGGATGCTGGAGTTCAAGGATAGGGCGATTGGTTCTTTGTCTGGTGGTCAGAAACAACGGGCTGTCATTGCTCGGATGTTTGCTTCAGATCCGGATATCTTTGTTTTAGATGAACCGACAACAGGGATGGATGCGACGACAAAGAGTGATTTTTATGAGTTGATGCATCACAGTGCGCATCACCATCAAAAATCTGTTTTGATGATTACGCATGATCCTGAAGAGGTTAACCAGTTTGCGGATCGGAATATTCATTTGGTTCGCGACCAGAGCTCTCCTTGGAGATGTTTTAACGTCCATGATATAGAAGGGGAGGGTGACCATGCTTGATTTATTCCAGTATGATTTTATGCAGCGAGCCTTGTTGGCTATGGTTGCCATGAGTCTTTTTTCTCCTGTATTAGGGATTTTCTTGATTTTGAGACGGCAGAGTCTGATGAGTGATACGCTGAGTCACGTCTCTCTTGCGGGTGTCGCTTTTGGGCTTTTCCTTGGGATCTCTCCGACGCTTTCGACTATGATCATTGTCATTATAGCTGCGGTTTTTCTTGAGTATTTGCGGACCTTATTTAAGGACTTTATGGAGATCGGGACGGCAATTCTAATGTCCACTGGTCTTGCCCTAGCTTTGGTACTGATGCGTGGTGGTGGGAAAAGCTCGATGAGCTTGGATCAATATTTGTTTGGTTCTACCTTAACCATTACAGATGAACAGGTGATCGCCTTGTTTGTGATTGCTTTCGTTGTATTAGTGCTGACGGCCTTATTCTTGCGGCCTATGTATATTTTGACCTTTGATGAAGATACGGCCTTCGTAGATGGCCTTCCTGTCCGGACTATGTCCATTTTATTTAATGTGGTAACGGGGGTTGCTATCGCCTTAATGATTCCTGCAGCAGGATCGTTATTGGTTTCAACCATCATGGTCTTACCGGCTAGTATTGCCCTGAAATTAGGGAAGAACTTCCGTGGGGTCATGCTGATTGCGGTCATCATTGGTTTTATCGGGATGTTTAGTGGGTTGATTTTGTCTTATATTGCAGATACACCAGCGAGTGCCAGTATTACGCTTTTATTTGTGGCACTGTTCTTGCTTGTGAATCTTGGATCACGTTTGAGGAAGTAGATATGAACTTTAAAAAATTTGGTTGGTTATTGTTAGTGGCTTTAACACTTGTTTTGACAGCTTGTGGCAAAAGTCAGAGTCAAAATGGGAAATTAAAAGTGATGACCACTTTCTATCCTGTTTATGATTTTACAAAAAATATTGTTGGAGATGAAGGAACGGTAGACTTGCTCATTGGAGCGGGATCAGAGCCTCATGAATATGAATTGTCTGCTAAGGGGCGGGCTATGATTCAAGATTCGGATGTTTTCGTTTATGAGAATGAAAACATGGAAACGTGGGTTCCAAATCTTTTGAAATCCATGAAGGATAAGAAAACCAAAGTGATCGATGCTACCAAGGGTATGGTCTTGCTTCCTGGATTGGAAGAGGAACATGAACACGAAGGGGGCGAAGAACACCATCATGAATATGATCCTCACCTTTGGCTCTCTCCACATCGTGCCATGAAGATGGTAGAGTCGATTCGTGATCAGTTGGTCGCAGCTTATCCAGATAAGAAAAAGACGTTTGAGAAAAATGCCCAAGCCTATCTGAAGAAATTACAGGCTTTGGATCAAGCTTATCAGGATGGATTGAAAGATGCGAAGCAAAAGAATTTCGTGACCCAACACGCGGCTTTCCGTTACTTGGCCTTGGATTATGGATTAAACCAGGTGGCCATTTCAGGGATTTCACCTGATAGCGAGCCTTCTGCTGCACGATTGCGTGAATTGACAGAGTATATCAAGAAAAATGAGATCAAGGTCATTTACTTTGAGGAAAATGCTTCTAAGTCCTTGGCGAAAACCTTGTCTTCTGAAGCTGGTGTTGAGTTGGCTGTCTTAAATCCTTTGGAAAGCTTGACGGATCAAGAAATGAAAGATGGCGAAGACTACGTGTCTGTTATGAAGGAGAATCTGAAGGCGCTAGAGAAAACAACGTCACAAGCTGGTAAGGATATTCAACCGGAACATGAGGAAGATGCTAAGACGGTTCAAAAGGGCTATTTCGAGGATAGTCAAGTTAAGGATCGTAGCTTAGCAAATTATGTAGGTGATTGGAAATCCGTTTATCCATACTTGCAAGATGGAACCTTGGATCAGGTCTTTGATTATAAGGCAAAATTAAATCCAACTATGACGGCTGCTGAGTATAAGGAATATTATACTAAGGGTTACCAAACAGATATTGATCGGATTAAGATTGATAAGGATTCAATGGAGTTTTATCAAAAAGGATCTTCTAAGAAATATACCTATAAATACGTAGGTAAGCACATTTTGACTTATAAGAAGGGAAATCGTGGTGTTCGTTATCTATTTGAAGCCAAGGAGAGCGATGCGGGAGACTTCAAATATGTTCAATTTAGTGACCATGAAATTACTCCGGTAAAGGCAGCTCACTTCCACATTTTCCATGGAGGAAAGAGTCAAGAAGCGCTTTATGATGAGTTGGAAAATTGGCCAACTTATTATCCTTCGAACTTATCTGGTTTAGAAGTGGCACAGGAAATGCTGGCTCATTAAAAGTTGTATCAAAAGAGAGACTAGGACTGATTATCCCGGTCTCTTTTTGATTAAAAATGGGGAGTGAAGCTTGTCAAATGCTTGAAAATACGTTACAATGAAAGGGCTTTAAATTAAAAAATGTATGGGGAATTTTAAATGAAAAAAGTTGGTGCAATTCTTGTGAGTCTTCTCAGTGTGGTCCTGTTGGTAGCTTGTTCGCAGCAGAGGGTGAGTAAAAAATCACCGGCTTCTTCTAGTCAAACGACGACCTCTTCTGAGGTCAAAAAGACGGCTGCTTCTAGTTCGGAAGTGAAGGAGAAAGAAAAAAAAGAAGAGAAAAAAGAAGTGAAGAAAATGGATCTTGAAGCGATTGCCAATGGAGACTACAGCAGTATTGCTGGTATCTGGCAAGATGATAAGGGAAACAAGCTGGTCTTTAACGACAAAGGGTTGGTCTCACAAGAGTTAGAGGGCTATGGAGCTTCTTTGACGGATTATGGAACAGCATCAGAAGGCATTTATGGTGGTCGTGATGGAGGCTTCTTGTTGGAGTATATTCCTGCAGGAGTGACCATTGGTGATCAGGTCGATGATCAAGGACAAGTCGTCTTTAAAGATACATCAGATGCCTCTAAAAACCGCTTATGGTCTGGTGTTGGTATCGCTAGTTTTGGGGAACAAGGCTCGATCTACTATCATGTAGGAGATGAATAACAGAAAAAAGAGGCTGGGACAAAAGTCCTAGCCTCTCAATTATTTTTAGATTGTCGAGCAAGACGCAGTGGTTGAGTGGGCTCTACTACGCTGATTTCATCAGCTTTTACAGCCCTACTCAACTGTGCGGAGGTGGGACGACGAAATCGAATTCTAACGAATGACCGATTTCTGTCCCACTTTCTTTTTCTTATGCATGTGGGGGGAGCCATGAAAGGTCAAACTGGAGCAATTGGGCTTCAAGGAGATCTTGATGGGAAATCTCTTGTTTCTCTTTGCCATCTAATAGGGCTTTTTGGATGAAATAGGCGCCTGCAGTGTGTGAGTTGGCGCAAATTTTGAGCTCATGATTTGGAAGATGGAGAAGAACTTCTTTAAAGAGAGGGAGGCCCAGATCATAGATTGGTTTTCCTGGGCAGGTTGGGTAGAGTCCAAGGACCGACCAGATGTACCAAGCAGATAGGCTACCGTTGTCCTCATCACCTGGATAGGCTTGGAAATCTTGATGAAAAGCTTGAGAACGGATCTGGTGGATCAGGAGATTGGTGTATTCGGGATGAAGGCTGTGACGGAAGAGGTAGGGAATGTGAAAGCTGGGTTGATTGGAGATGGCGATCTGCCCAAATGGGGCTTGGGCCATTTCACTCATTTCATGGATTTCATAGCCATATCCTCTTACATCAAATTGAGGTTTTTGATTGGCTAGATCCAGCAGTCGTTGGGTAAAGGCTTTTTTACCGCCCATTAGCTCTATCAGGCCGGAGAGGTCGTGTAAGGCTCCAAAAGTAGCCTGGGTTGCAGAACATTCTGCATAATCTCCTCCCCAGCTGGTAGGAGAGAAGGGCTCTTTAAAGTTTCCATTGGTGGATCGCGCTCTCATGAAGCCCGTTTGGGCATCATACAATGTTCGGTAGGAGAGGCTGGAAGTAGCATAGCGAGCGGCTGTTTCTGCATGACTCAATTGCTTGGCAACGGTAGCAATGCAAAAATCACTATAAGCATAATCTAGGCTGTGGCTCACACTTTCGTGAAAATCATCGGGTAGATATCCAAGGGTCTTGTAGCTTTCATTGCCATGGCGACCAAAATGTTGAGTAGGATCTGTTTTTTGGGCCGTTTGGAGCATGGCTGTCAGCATGTTTTCATGTAGGTCTGGTGCGATCCCTTTTGTGACAGCATCCGCAAAGACTCCATCGATGAGGGTACCTGGCATCATTCCTCGTTCATCTGGGGCCAACCATTTTGGTAGAAAACCAGTATCCTTGTAAGTGTTTAAAAATCCTTCGAGAAAGTGACGGTAATAATCGGGGTAGACAAGGCTAAAGAGCGGAAAAGATGTTCGGAAGAGATCCCAGAATCCGATATTGGTATAAGCTTTTCCTGGTTTGATTTCATTATGAGTGACATCCAGGTGCCAGTCATTTCCCTCGGTATCTGTTTCATAAAAGGTTTGAGGGAAAAGGAGGAGTCGGTACAGGCAATGGTCGAAAAAGGCTTGGTCACGCCCTCCGGCATCTTTTACTTCAATTCGTTTTAGCAGCTGATTCCATTGATCGGATGCTTCTTTTTTAGCTTCCTCTAGAGAAAGGTGGGGAAGATGGCTGTGAGCCATGTCTTGGGACAGATAAGAAGTTCCTAATTGGACGGTCACTTCATTGCTAGCAAAGGTCAGAAAAAGATCTTGATCGATGTGAGTGACGCTCTCAATCGGCTGGCTAAATTGCCACTGGAGATAGAAAGAGTATGAAGTATCTGCGGTATGGGCCTGATCCAGAATGTGAAAGTGGCAGGTTTGGTCTGTCAGAGTCAAGTCCTCTAGTTCCTTTGCTGCATGAAAGCAGAGTGTTAGCTTTTCTGGTGCTCGAAAGCGCATGACAGCCCCGTAGCGGCTTGGAACCAGCTCGCTTTGAATCTGATAACGTTCCGAAAAAAAACGGAGGTAGTGAGGCTGGAAAACGGCTTCTTTCATCGAATAACTGCTTTGGCGACGGAAGAGGTCGGAACTTGCAATATCTCCTGTGATGGGCGTGATGAGGCACCAAGCGTAGTCTCCTATCCAAGGACTAGGCTGGTGGGTGAGACGAAATCCCTGAAAAATAGGGAGATTGGGGTTGAAAAACCAAGCTCCTTGTTCGTGTGTCGTCTGGGGAAGGAAGTAGTTCATCCCAAAAGGGACCCCGGTATAAGGGAGGGTATTTCCGTGGGAATAGTGGGGATGATTATCGCTTCCCCAGCGGGTATCGATGGTTTGGCAATGTGTGCGCATCCTGTCTCCTTTTTCTTCATCAACCTTAAATGATCTGTATTTTTTTTTGAACACGCGCTGGTATTTTCTTCATTGTATCAAAGTGTTGTCAAATATGATAGCGTTTTTATCAAATGGAAAATTTTGTAGAAAAAGGGCTATAGTTTGCGTATGTATTTCCCCTTTGAAATCTTTTATACTGAATAGGAAAGAATCGATACGTGTGAGGAAAATAAATGACCTATTCAAAAGAAATTGTGCGAGAATGGTTGGATCAAGTGGCTGAGCGAGCTAAGGAGTACCCTGAGTGGGTGGATGTCTTTGAACGTTGTTATACAGACACTTTGGATAATACAGTTGAAATTTTAGAAGACGGTTCAACCTTTGTGTTAACAGGGGATATCCCAGCTATGTGGTTGCGTGACTCGACGGCTCAATTGAGGCCCTATCTTTATGTGGCAAAAAGAGACCCTCGTTTGCGTCAGACCATTGCTGGTTTGGTCAAACGCCAGATGACCTTGATCCTCAAGGATCCCTATGCCAACTCTTTTAATATTGAGGAGAACTGGAAAGGCCATCACGAGACTGATCACACCGATTTGAATGGCTGGATTTGGGAGCGCAAGTATGAGGTGGATTCACTGTGCTATCCCTTGCAACTGGCTTATCTTCTTTGGAAAGAAACTGGTGAGACTAGCCAATTTGATGAAACCTTTGTTACAGCGACTAAGGAAATCCTTCATCTTTGGACAGTGGAACAAGACCACAAGAATTCCCCTTATCGCTTTGTTCGGGATACAGATCGTAAGGAAGACACGCTGGTAAATGACGGATTTGGTCCTGACTTTGCTGTGACAGGGATGACCTGGTCAGCCTTTCGTCCAAGTGATGACTGCTGTCAGTATAGTTACTTGATTCCGTCCAATATGTTTGCAGTGGTTGTCTTGGGTTATGTGCAAGAAATCTTCGCAACATTGAATCTAGCCGATAGCGAGAGCATCATTGCAGATGCCAAACGCCTGCAGGCGGAGATTCAAGAAGGGATCGAAAACTACGCCTACACCACTAACAGCAAGGGCGAGAAAATTTATGCCTTTGAGGTAGATGGTTTGGGAAATGCTAGTATCATGGACGATCCTAACGTGCCAAGCTTGTTGGCGGCTCCCTATCTGGGCTACTGTGCGATTGACGATGAAGTCTACCAAGCCACTCGTCGGACGATTTTGAGCCCTGAAAATCCTTACTTCTATGAAGGGAAGTACGCAAGCGGACTCGGAAGTTCTCATACCTTTTATCGCTATATCTGGCCGATTGCTTTATCTATTCAAGGATTGACAACAAATGATAAGGCAGAGAAGAAATTCTTGCTGGATCAGTTGGTTGCCTGCGATGGTGAAACAGGTGTCATGCACGAAAGTTTCCACGTAGATGATCCAACCAAATACTCGCGTGAATGGTTCTCTTGGGCCAACATGATGTTCTGCGAATTAGTCTTGGATTACTTGGATATTCGCTAATACTCTTCGAAAATCAAATTCAAACCACGTCAGCTTCGCCTTGCCGTATATATGTTACTGACTTCGTCAGTTCTATCTACAACCTCAAAGCAGTGCTTTGAGCAACCTGCGGCTAGCTTCCTAGTTTGCTCTTTGATTTTCATTGAGTATAAGGAGCACGCTTTAGCTTCACTGATTCTTGTTAGAATCACAAGTTTATATTTAAAACATTAAAAATTTAAGTTAGAATGAGGTTTTACTCATGGAAAATGTTGTTGTACATATTATCTCTCACAGCCACTGGGATCGTGAGTGGTATCTACCTTTTGAAAGTCACCGCATGCAATTGGTGGAACTCTTTGACAATCTCTTTGATCTTTTTGAAAATGACCCTGAATTCAAAAGTTTCCACTTAGATGGACAAACCATCGTCCTCGATGACTATTTAGAAATTCGCCCTGAAAATCGCGACAAGGTGCAGCGCTATATCGACGAGGGCAAGCTCAAGATTGGTCCCTTCTACATCTTGCAGGATGATTACTTGATCTCCAGCGAAGCCAATGTCCGCAATACCTTGATTGGCCAAGCTGAATGCGCTAAATGGGGCAAATCCACTCAGATTGGTTACTTCCCAGATACCTTTGGAAATATGGGGCAAGCACCTCAAATTCTTCAAAAATCAGGGATTCACGTAGCAGCCTTTGGGCGTGGGGTCAAACCAATCGGATTTGACAACCAGGTCCTCGAAGATGAGCAATTCACCTCTCAATTTTCTGAAATGTACTGGCAAGGGGCGGATGGTAGCCGTGTGCTGGGTATTCTCTTTGCCAACTGGTACAGTAACGGGAACGAAATTCCAGTGGATAAAGACGAAGCTTTGGCTTTCTGGAAACAAAAATTGGCAGATGTTCGCGACTATGCCTCAACCAACCAATGGTTAATGATGAACGGCTGCGACCACCAACCGGTTCAACGAAACTTGAGTGAAGCTATTCGCGTGGCCAACGAACTGTTCCCTGACGTGACCTTTATTCATAGCTCCTTTGATGAATATGTGCAAGCAGTGGAAAGTGCACTTCCCGAACAATTATCAACGGTTACGGGAGAATTGACCAGTCAGGAAACCGATGGTTGGTACACTCTTGCTAATACCTCTTCTTCACGTATTTACCTCAAACAAGCCTTCCAAGAAAACAGCAACTTGCTCGAGCAAGTGGTGGAACCTTTGACCATCATTACTGGTGGGCACAACCATAAGGATCAATTGACCTATGCTTGGAAGACACTCTTACAAAATGCGCCACACGATAGTATTTGTGGATGTAGCGTAGATGATGTTCACCGTGAAATGGAAGTTCGTTTTGCCAAGGTCAACCAAGTTGGAAACTTTGTCAAGACCAACCTTCTGAACGAATGGAAGGGTAAACTAGCAACTCAAAAAGCCCAGAGTGAGCACCTCTTTACGGTCATCAATACTGGCTTGCATAGTAAGGTAGATACCGTCAGCACGATTGTCGATGTAGCGGTTTGTCCATTTAAGGAATTGCACCCGACAGAGGGCTTCAAGAAAATGGCCGCTTTGAGCTTGCCAGACTACCACGTAGAAGATTTAGATGGGCATCTTGTAGAAGCAGAGATTGAAGACTTGGGAGCAAGCTTTGGCTATACCCTGCCTAAGGATAAATTCCGCCAACCCTATATTGCACGTCAAGTGCGCGTGACAATTCCAATTCACCTTGCACCACTTTCTTGGTCAAGCTTCCAATTAGTCGAAGGGCCAGCAGCACAAAGCGATGGTATCTTCCAAAATGGAGTTATTGATACTCCATTTGTAACCCTTAGTATCGATGATGGCTTAACCCTCTATGATAAAACGACCAATGAGGCTTATGAGGATTTCCTTCGTTTTGAAGATCGTGGGGATATCGGAAATGAATATATCTACTTCCAACCAAAAGGAACAGAGCCGATCTATGCGGAGTTAACAGCTTATGAGGTCTTGGAAAACAATGCTCGCTATGCCAAAATCTTGCTCAAGCATGACTTGACGATCCCGGTCAGCGCGGATGAACAATTGGATGCGGAGCAAAGAGGCATTATCGAGTTTATGAACCGCAAGGCAAGTCGCTCAGAAGAGCTGACAACGATCCCTCTTGAAACGGAGATGACCATTTTTGTAGATGATCCACAAATTCGCTTCAAGACGCGCTTTACCAATACTGCCAAAGACCACCGCATTCGTCTCTTGGTCAAAACTCATAACACACGCCCAAGTAATGATTCTGAAAGCATCTATGAAGTTGTTACAAGACCAAATAAACCAGCAGCTTCTTGGGAAAATCCTGAAAATCCACAACACCAACAAGCCTTTGTTAGCTTGTATGACGATGTTAAAGGAGTGACAGTAGCCAATAAAGGATTGCACGAATACGAAATCCTTGAAGACGACACCATGGCTGTAACCCTTCTCCGTGCTTCAGGTGAGCTAGGTGACTGGGGCTACTTCCCAACGCCAGAAGCACAATGTTTGCGGGACTTTGAGGTTGAATATGCAGTAGAATGCCATCAAGCTCAGGGGCGCTTCTCTGCTTATCGCCGGGCCAAAGCTTTGCAGACACCGATGACCAGCCTTCAAGTTGAAAAACAAGAAGGAAGTGTAGCAGCGTCTGGTAGCTTACTCAAGCATACAGCCTTGACGCATCCTCAGGTTTGTCCAACAGCCTTTAAGGTAGCAGAAAATGAAGAAGGTTACATCCTTCGCTATTACAACATGAGCCAAGAAAATGTGCGCGTGTCAGAAGGACAACAAACGGTTGTCGATCTTCTGGAACAACCGTATCCGGTCCATACAGGTTTATTGGCACCGCAAGAAATCCGGACAGAATGGATTAAAAAAGAAGAAGTATAGCTGGTTGCAGCTGAAGAAACAATAAAAGGAAAGGAGGAGCGAAAAAGTAAGAACCGACTGCTGACTCGCTCCTTTTTACAGGTAAAAGCAATGACCATTGCAACGATTGATATCGGAGGGACTGGCATTAAGTTTGCTAGTCTAACTCCTGATGGAAAGATTTTAGATAAGGCCAGCACCGCAACGCCAGAGACTCTGGAAGAGTTGCTAGCTTGGTTGGATCAGCGATTGTCAGAACGTGACTACCGTGGGATTGCCATGAGTGTGCCAGGAGCCGTTCATCAAGAAACAGGGGTAATTGAAGGGATCAGTGCCATTCCTTACATCCATGGTTTTTCATGGTATGAGGCGCTTGCTCATCATAAGCTTCCTATCCACCTAGAAAATGATGCCAACTGTGTTGGACTCAGTGAACTGCTAGCTCATCCTGAGATTGAAAATGCAGCCTGTGTCGTGATTGGTACAGGAATCGGTGGAGCCATGATTATCAATGGGAAGCTACACCGTGGTCGTCATGGTTTGGGCGGTGAGTTTGGCTACATGACCACAATCGAGCCCGCAGAAAGACTCAATAACTGGTCACAACTCGCTTCTACAGGAAACATGGTTCGCTATGTGATTGAAAAATCTGGTCAAACCGATTGGGATGGCCGCAAGGTGTACCAAGAGGCGGCAGCAGGTAATGCCCTTTGCCAAGAAGCTATTGAGCGCATGAATCGTAATCTTGCTCAAGGACTGCTCAATATCCAGTACCTGATTGATCCAGATGTGATTAGTCTAGGCGGCTCTATCAGTCAGAACCCTGATTTTATCAAAGGCGTGCAAAAAGCCGTAGATGCCTTTGTGGAAAGATATGAAGAATATACCATCGCTCCAGTCATTCAAGCTTGCACCTATCAGGCAGATGCCAATCTCTACGGTGCCCTTGTCAACTGGTTACAGGAGGAAAACCAATGGTAAGTTTTACCGGAATCAACAGTAAACAAGCGCAAGCTTTAGAGTTGCTCCAAAATCACATTTCTCTACCAGATGTAGAAGTGGCAGTCGCTCAGTCTGACCATGCTTCCATCTCTATCAAGGGGGAGAATGGGCAGTATCAATTGACCTACCGTAAACCTCATCAACTCTACCGTGCCTTATCTGTGCTCGCAACAGCTTTAGCAGAAGGGGACAAGGTAGAGATTGAAGAGCAGGCGGCCTATGAAGATTTAGCCTATATGGCGGACTGTTCGCGCAATGCCGTGCTCAATGTCGCATCTGCCAAGCAGATGATTGAAGTCTTGGCTCTGATGGGTTATTCAACCTTTGAGCTCTACATGGAAGACACTTATCAAATTGAAGGACAACCTTACTTTGGTTATTTCCGTGGAGCATACTCAGCTGAAGAGTTACAGGAAATCGAAAGCTACGCCCAGCAGTTTGACATGACCTTTGTGCCATGTATCCAAACTTTGGCTCACTTATCAGCCTTTGTCAAATGGGGCGTCAAAGAAGTGCAAGAGCTCCGCGATGTAGAAGATATCCTCCTCATCGGTGAAGAAAAAGTCTACGACCTGATTGACGGTATGTTTGCGACGTTATCTAAACTACAAACTCGCAAGGTCAATATCGGAATGGATGAAGCTCACCTGGTTGGTTTGGGTCGTTATCTTATCTTGAACGGTGTGGTGGATCGGAGTCTTCTCATGTGCCAACACTTGGAGCGCGTGCTGGATATCGCAGACAAGTATGGTTTCCACTGCCAGATGTGGAGCGATATGTTCTTCAAACTCATGTCAGCAGATGGCCAGTACGACCGTGATGTCGAAATTCCAGAAGAAACTCGTGTTTATCTTGACCGTCTCAAAGACCGTGTGACCTTGGTTTACTGGGATTATTATCAGGATAGCGAAGAAAAATACAATCGTAACTTCAGTAACCACCACAAGATTAACCAGGATATTGCCTTTGCAGGTGGGGCTTGGAAGTGGATTGGTTTCACACCACACAACCATTTCAGTCGTCTCATCGCTGTCGAAGCTAACAAAGCCTGCCGTGCCAATCAGATCAAAGAAGTCATTGTGACTGGTTGGGGAGATAATGGTGGTGAAACAGCTCAGTTCTCTATTCTGCCAAGCTTGCAAATCTGGGCAGAACTCAGCTACCGCAATGATTTAGACCGTTTGTCAGCTCATTTCAAGACCAATACAGGCTTATCGGTTGAGGACTTTATGCAACTTGATCTTGCCAACCTCTTGCCAGACCTACCAGATAATCTCAGTGGTATCAACCCTAATCGCTATGTCTTTTATCAGGATGTTCTCTGCCCAATCCTTGACAAGCACATGACTCCTGAGCAGGACAAACCACACTTTACCCAAGCAGCTGAGACTCTTGCTACTATCAAAGAAAAAGCAGGCATCTACGCTTATCTCTTTGAAACTCAGGCACAGTTGAATGCTATTTTAAGTAGTAAAGTGGATGTAGGCCGACGCATTCGTCAAGCCTATCAAAAAGGTGATAAAGAGAGCTTGCAACAAATTGCTAGGGAAGAATTACCAAAATTAAGAAGCCAGATTGAAACCTTCCACAAGCTCTTTAGCCACCAATGGTTGAAAGAAAACAAGGTCTTTGGCTTGGATACAGTAGACATTCGTATGGGTGGGCTCTTGCAACGGATCAAGCGCGCAGAAAGCCGCATTGAGGCTTATCTGTCTGATCAGATTGACCGCATCGACGAACTAGAAGTCGAAATCTTGCCATTTAATGATTTCTACGGGGATCAGGACTTCGCAGCCACAACGGCTAACCAGTGGCATACTATTGCGACTGCCTCAACCATTTATACAACGTAAAAAATGCCAAGTCGGATGACAGAAATCTCATCCGCGGTCGATAGGAGTAGAAGAGGAGCTGTCTTTACGAACACCCTTTTCTACTCCTTTTTTAAAGCTATGTCATAAATTTGTAGAATTTTTTCTATAATTAGGAGTTTGAAAATATAAATGGGCTATCTTATAATAGGTGATGTAAACGCTACCAAAGCAAATAAACACGCTCAAGGCTCAAAGGGGGGAGTTAAATGAAAAAGTTTGTAAGGACTCTGAGAGAAAATTTCATTTTTCTTTTAATGGTCTTACCTGGTGCAGCGTGGTTAATCTTATTCTTCTATATTCCGGTTTTTGGGAATATCGTAGCATTTAAGGACTATCATATCACAGGAGAGGGCTTCATTGACAGTGTCATGAAGAGTAAGTGGGTTGGCTTTGACAACTTCAAATTTCTCTTTAGTTCCAAAGATGCCTACATTATTACAAGAAACACGGTATTGTACAACTTAGGATTCATCTTCTTAGGATTGATTGTTTCCGTTGGGATCGCCATCATCTTTAGTGAGTTGAGATCAAAAAGAGTGGTCAAGGTGCTTCAAACCTCCATGCTCTTCCCGTACTTCCTATCATGGGTTATCATCAGCTTCTTCACCGATGCCTTCCTTAACGTGGACAAAGGATTGGTCAACCACATCTTAACTTCATTTGGTATGAAAGCCATCAATTTCTATTCGGAATTGTGGATCTGGCCAGCGCTTCTCCTCTTCTTAGGAATCTGGAAAGGCTTTGGTTATAGCAGTGTCATGTATTATGCAACCATCATGGGAATTGACCCAACTTACTATGAAGCAGCGACCGTGGATGGTGCGTCTAAGTGGCAACGCATTCGCAACATCACCATTCCTCAGTTGTCTTCCTTGATTACGGTTTTGACCATTCTTGCAGTCGGAAATATCTTCCGCGCAGACTTCGGTCTTTTCTACCAAATCCCGCATAATGCTGGAGCTCTCTATAGTGTAACCAACGTTATTGATGTTTATGTCTACAACGGTTTGACCAAGTCAGGGGATATCGGGATGACAGCAGCAGCCGGTCTTTACCAATCGGTAGTCGGGCTGGTTCTTGTGTTAATCTCAAATATCATTGCCCGTCGCATTGATAAGAATGCCGCTCTCTTCTAGAAAGGAGGATCGTATGAAAAAATCAACCATTCAAAAAGAAAAAATTGATAATGTCGGGATCCATTCTTTCAGTAAGAAGAGCAACTTCTTCTTTACCTTGTTGTTGACCTTGGTCGGCTTGACCTGTGTGCTTCCCTTCATCTTCGTTGTCATGATCTCTTTGACAGACGAACAAAGTTTGGCAGTCCATGGCTTCCAATTCTGGCCAGCAAAATTTGGATTTGATGGTTACCTCTTCTTGGTACAGTTCAAAGACAAAATCTTGCAAGCCCTCTTCATTACCTTGTTTGTGACCATTGTGGGAACAGCATGTAATGTCTTTATCACCACAACTTATGCTTACGCTATCTCACGGAGTACCTTTAAATACCGCAAGTTCTTTACCGTATTTTCACTCCTTAGTATGCTCTTTAGTGCAGGGTTGGTTCCAAGCTACATTGTCACCACTCAACTCTTGCAGTTAGGTGATACCATCGGGGCTTTGATTATCCCAATGTTGCTCAGTCCATTTAACATCATCTTGATGCGGACCTTCTTTAAACGGACCATTCCAGAAGCTATCCTTGAATCCGCTCGGATCGATGGGGCAAGTGAAACACGGATCTTCTTCCAAATCTGCTTGCCATTGTCTCTTCCAGGGATTGCGACCATCAGTTTGTTCACCGCTTTAGGGTTCTGGAATGACTGGTTCAACGCCCTCCTCTATATTAAGAGTGACAACCTTTACCCATTGCAATACCTCTTGATGCAAATCCAAAACAATATGGATTACATCGCTAAAAACGTCGGGGTATCCGGCCAATTGGCAGGAGCTGTACAATCCATCCCACGGGAAACAGGACGTATGGCCATGGTGGTTGTGGCAACAGTGCCAATCGCCATTCTCTATCCATTCTTCCAACGCTACTTTGTAAAAGGCTTGACCATCGGTGGTGTGAAAGAATAACATCGTTTATTGAAAATCAGCAGGATTTTCAACTCATAACTTAGTCTAAAAAGAAAATAACATAAAGGAGATTTTTCTTATGAAAAATTGGAAAAAATACGCGTTAGCATCTGCTAGTGTCATCGCTCTTGGAGCTACTCTTGCTGCTTGTGGAAACCTTACAGGGAACAACAAGAAGTCTGCAACAACTGAAGACGGTAAACCAATCATCAAGATGTACCAAATCGGTGATAAACCAGATAACTTGGATGTTCTTCTTAAAAATGCCAACAAGATCATTGAAAAGAAAGTTGGCGCAAAATTGGATATCCAATATCTTGGTTGGGGTGACTATGCACAAAAAATGAACGTTATCATCTCATCTGGTGAAAACTATGATATTGCCTTTGCTAATAACTATGTCATTAACGCTCAAAAAGGTGCTTATGCTGACTTGACAGAATTGTACAAGAAAGAAGGGAAAGACCTTTACAAAGCACTTGACCCAGCTTACATCAAAGGGAACACTGTAAACGGCAAGATCTATGCTGTTCCAGTAGCAGCTAACGTTGCATCTTCTCAAAACTTTGCATTTAACGGACCACTTCTTGAAAAATATGGTATCGACGTTTCAAACGTGAAAGACTATGCTTCTCTTGAACCAGTCTTGAAAGCCATCAAAGAAAAAGATCCAAACGTTGTTCCATTTGCAATGAACAAGAGCTACGGTGGACCTTCAGATGACTTTGACTATGTGGCTGTTGATGGACTTCCATTCGTTGTTGACTTGAAAGGTGACACTACTAAGATCGTTGACCGTTACACAATTCCTCGTTATGTAGAAAACTTGAAGACTCTTCACAAATACTACGAAGCAGGATACATTCCAAAAGACGTAGCAACGAGCGACACTGGTTATGATCTTTCTCAAGATACATGGTTGGTTCGTGAAGAAACAGTAGGGCCAGCTGACTACGGTAACAGCTTGCTTTCTCGTGTAGCAAACCGTAAGATCGAAATCAAACCATTTACTGAACTGTACAAGAAGAACAATACTACTCAAGTAGCTAACTTTGTTATCTCAAACAACTCTAAGAACAAAGAAAAAGCAATGGAAGTGTTGAACCTCTTGAACACTGATCCAGAACTCTTGAACGGCCTTGTTTATGGACCAGAAGGCAAGAACTGGGAAAAAGTTCCCGGCAAAGAAAACCGTGTCAAAGTCTTGGATGGCTACAACGGAAACACTCACATGTCTGGATGGAACACTGGTAACAACTGGATTCTTTACATCAACGAAAACGTAACAGATGAACAAATTGCACAATCTAAGAAAGACTTGGAAACTGCAAAAGAATCTCCAGCACTTGGCTTCATCTTTAACACAGATAAAGTGAAATCAGAAATCACTGCTCTTACAAATACTTTGAACCAATTCGCAGGTGCTATCAATACTGGTACTGTGGATCCTGAAGTAGAAGTTCCTAAGATGCTTGAAAAATTGAAATCAGAAGGTGCTTACCAAAAAGTGCTTGACGAAATGCAAAAACAATACGACGAATTCCTTGCTTCTAAAAAATAAGAACAGGTAGTTCGAAAAAGGCTTTGGAGGGATCTCCAGAGCCTTTTTGTGTCTTTATGAAAATGAATCTTGTAAATGAAAATCAATATTTCAATTTACCAATGCAAATAGGGGGAAAGCGTTTTATTTTTATGGTATAATAGAATCACTAATTGGAAAAGAGGCTGAATGATGGGAAAAATCATCGAGTTCATTTTTACGAGAGTCTATGTTGCCATGCTGGTAACAGGGATTTTTTGGGTCTTGACGATCTGTGGGGGTGTTCTGCTAGGAGTAGGACCCGCTAGTGCCACTATCATGAGCCTCTATGCGGAAAATGGCATGACCTACAAGGACTATCATTGGTCACGCGCTTGGGAACTCTTCAAAGAAAATCTACGCCCGGCTAATCAAGTCTTTTATACCTTCTTTGCCATTGAAGGGGTTCTTCTCTATGGCATGTACCTCATGATCCAGATTCCTCACTTGAATTTCTTCCAAATTTTGGTTCTTTTGTTTAATCTGGTTTTTCTCTTGGTTGCGCCTCTAGCTTACGCCGTTTATTTGAAATTGCAAGTTCATTTCGATCTCTCTTATGCCAATAGTATCAAGCTCAGTTTGATCGGAATGTTGCTGGACATTCGTCCGGTTCTGAAGTTCATCCTTGGAACTGCGCTACTTGGCGTCATTAGCTACTATATGCCAGCCCTTCTCTTTTTCGTCTTGATCGGTGTATGGCATTTCTTTGTCAATGATATCTTTGACCCTGTTTATCAAAACATCCACGAAAAATTGGTATCCTAACGATGAAAAAAATCTGGTTAAGTACGCTTTTAAAATTCTACGCCTATGTCATGGTGGTCATTTTGACCATTATGGGCCTGGTCGTCGCGGGGATCTCTTGGAAAAACCAGCAAGCTGAAGCCGACCGGATCTCCCAACGGGTCTTGACCGAAGTGGTGACGGATCTTGAGACCTCTTATCAACGGGTCACACAAGAAGGTCGTAGCCTCGTTGAGAACCCTGCAAAATTAGAAGGAGTTTATCGCTATTTTACCTTGTCACCATCGGAGTATGAGACTTGGCGATTGAATGCCCAATTCCCTTCTTATATCCAATTGTCCCTACATAAGAATATTGA
This sequence comes from Streptococcus parasanguinis, assembly GCF_031582885.1. NCBI lineage: Bacteria > Bacillati > Bacillota > Bacilli > Lactobacillales > Streptococcaceae > Streptococcus > Streptococcus parasanguinis. Next base: position 287,590 of record NZ_CP133988.1, on the reverse strand, counting down.
CAGTCTCTATTTGAGCAATAAAAACATCGAGGGTATCGATGTCACCTTGTCTGATTACAAGACGGTATTTGTCTCTACCCGGCAATCACAGGGAGGCAAGCAAGTCTCAGCGGACCATTACAAGGCTCCTGCGACAGCCATTCCGGTTCCTTTGACAGATCCGACTACGGGTGCTGGAGTTGGGATTGCTTATATGACGCTGAACCAAGAAATTTTGACGGCAGCGATTGATAACGCCAGGGGCGATCTTCCGATCGTTGTGCGGATCTTTACTCCCTTTGGGAAAGAGATGTACCATGAAGGGGATAAGGGGCAATCAAAGGATGTTAAATGGCAAACCCGTAGCACGATCTATGGCTACAAGGTGGATGTAGCTGTTTCTGAAAGTTATCTGGTCAAAAAGGGTCTAGCTAATCTGACCACTTTTCTCTCCATTGCTTTTCTAATTTTCTTGATCCTTTACTTGTTGTTAGGTCAGATTTTCAAAAATTACCGGCGTCAAGTCCTTGATTTGGTCGATACCATGAATCAGATCAGTCAAGGCGAGAGTGAACGACGGATTGATACCTCGACCAAGGACCAAGAACTGCTGGTTATTGGTAATATGATCAATACCATGTTAGACAATATGGATAAGAATATTCGGGATATCTACCAGCTACAGCTCAGCCAAAAAGATGCCAATATGCGGGCACTACAAGCCCAGATCAATCCCCACTTCATGTACAATACACTGGAATTTATCCGGATGTATGCCGTCATGCAAGAGCAGGATGAATTGGGTGATATTATCTATGAGTTTAGTAGTCTCTTGCGCAATAATATCTCAGACGAGCGAGTGACGACAGTTGAAAATGAGCTCGAATTTTGTCGCAAATACAGCTACCTCTGTATGGTGCGTTATCCAAAATCGATTGCTTATGGCTTTAAGATCGATCCAGGTTTGGAAAAGATGAAGATTCCCAAATTCACCATCCAGCCTTTGGTCGAGAACTATTTTGCGCATGGAGTGGATCACAAACGCAAGGACAATGTGATTAGTGTCAAAGTCTTGCAAGGAGAAGGGCAAGTCATGATCCTAGTTACTGATAATGGGCGTGGGATGGAAGAAGAACAGCTAGAAAAAATTCAAGAGATACTGGCCAATCGCAATCCCCGCTCAGAAATCGAAGAAAAGAGTGGCCGGCAGTCCATCGGAATTGTCAATGTCCATGAACGCATGCTACTCTATTTTGGAGATCGCTACCATATCCAAGTCTTCTCCCAACCTCACCATGGAGTGACCTATACGATAACCATTCAAGATGAATAAAGGAGACAGAATGTACAAAGTCTTATTAGTAGACGATGAGTATATGATTACAGAAGGGTTAAAAAAATTAATCCCCTTTGACCACTGGAATATGGAAGTGGTCGCAACTGCAGAAGACGCCGACCAGGCCCTTGATTATGTGCGAGAGCATCCGGTGGATGTGGTGATCACGGATGTCAATATGCCTGGAAAGACCGGACTTCAGATGATTGCAGAGATGAAGGATTTGATCCCAGATGCTGCTTTTATCATTATGTCAGGCTATCAGGATTTTGAATATGTCAAGACAGCTCTCAATTTGCGCGTGGCAGACTACCTGCTCAAACCTGTCAATAAGGTGGAGATGGGCAATATTCTAGAAAAAATTCAGCACCAAATCCAGCAACCAAGCCAAGAGTTGGCCAACCGCTTGATTCACGATGATATCTCTGAGGAAGAGTTTTGTCGGTATATCGCAGGACGAAATTCATTGTGGATTGGGGTTGCTAAGGAGAAAAAAGGCTTTATCAGCTCATCTTACCAAGTTCTCGGGCAAAATCTTCAACTCTTTATCTCAGATCAAGAAGAAGAAGCCATGATTGAGAAGGCCTTTGAGCCTCCTTATAAAGAGCACTTTCGTCAATTTAAGGACCTAGTAGAGCGGAGCCTCTTTTATGGAGCGACCCCTCTCAATCAAGATGAAGAGGTCTTCCATTACTACGAGCCGGCCTACCGGGTGATCATGCAAGGAAATATCCAACAGATCTTAGAAGAACTGGACTGGTTGGAAAAAATGATCCTTGAGAAGACACCCAAGGTTTCGTTGACCAAGCAGCTCTTTATCCAATTTTTGATGGATGTCTTTCATTTGTTTGAATACCTGCAAGGAGATGATTTGGCCGATGTGGTCAAGAAAGTCCAAGAAGCTGCTACCTTTAGCGAGATGATTAGCTTCATCCAGGAAGAGTTATCCCGTTTCTTATCCCACTATCGGATGAATGAAAATGTAGCGAGTGTCCTCCAAGTGATTAGCCGTGATTACCAAAAAGAGCTGTCGCTCAAGGATATCAGTCAGGCTCTCTTTATCAATCCAGTCTATTTAGGCCAATTGATTAAACGAGAAACCAATGCAACGTTCGCAGAACTCCTCAACAAACAGCGGATTAAGGCTGCCCAGCAGCTCCTCTTATCGACCAATGACAGTATTGAAGATATCTGCTATAAAGTCGGTTACAGCAATGTGGGCTATTTCTATAAGGTTTTCCGTAAACTCTGTGGAAAATCGCCTAAAACCTATCGCTTACAAGTCATGACAGAGCAAGCAGAAGATGATTAAAAGGCTGAGACGATTTGTCTCAGCCTTTTTACTTTTCATTTTACGTTCTTTGTATCTTGATTTTTCCAACCAGCAGCTCCGCTTCAATGGTGATTTCTGTGAGTTGGTTCCAGTCGATTTTCTCTTGATCTACGTGAAATAGAAGAGGGGTCATAGCGAGGAGCGCTTGGCGTTCTTCAGGAGTTAAACTCTTGGTGAGGCTGACTGTTTCGGATGAGAGAATTTGGCAGTGGTCTTCAAAGTGCTCCAAAATTTCCTGGTTGGAGTAGGATTGCTTGGTCAATTGATCTTGGGCCAACTGACGAATTTCTTTCAGATGAGAAGAGGTTGGGACGACTTTAATGATCACCCCTTCAGCCTTTAAGACACGCTCAAATTCAGCGTAATTAGCCGGGGAGAAGATGTCCAAAATGACCTCTATACTCTTGGATTGAATGGGTAAATGAGCCAAGTCTCCTACAAACCAATTGACCTTCCAGCTAGCGTCACTCTTGGCAGCTAGTTGCACAGATTCCTTGGAAAGATCAAAGGCATAGAAAGTAGCCTTGGGATAGGCTTCTTGTAGTTTTCGGGAGTAATAGCCTTCTCCGCAACCGATATCTAGAATTCTGGCATCACTGGTCGGAATTTTTTGTCCGATCGCTGTTAGAATCGGCTCATAAAAACCTGCTTCCAAGATTAGCTGGCGATTCTGGAAATTTTCTTTGTCATAGTCCTTCGATTGTTTGATCTGGGGAGCCAGATTGACATAGCCAAATTTCGCCAAATCAAAAGAATGGCCCTTGGGACATTTAAAACTGGTCTCCACAAGTTCTAGGCCCAGTTGACAGATGGGACAGGCAAAAGCAGTCGCTGTTTGAAATCGTTGTAATTTTGGTTTGATCGGTGTATTCATATTAGTAGTGTAACAAAAGAGCCTCTAGATAGCAACCGATGCTCTAATAGAGCACCAAACAAAATATGAGCTGACAAAAAAAGGCAAGTCACTGATGCCGATTTTAAAGGAATTGAATCAATGGGGAAAAGAATGGCTGCAATAAATTTTTTCCTCATTTTAATCTCTTCTATCTCGCCACTCATCTCTTCATTTTGACCACTTATCCCCAAAAGTCGTTTTTTAAACGGCTTTTTTGCTAGACTGGTTCTATCAAAAGGAGAGAGAACATGATATTACAAGCTAAAAACATCAGTAAACGATATGGAAATCATTTAGCCGTAAACAATATTCACTTACAGTTTGAAAAGGGAACCTTTAATGCGATTCTAGGACCAAATGGGGCGGGAAAATCAACAACGATTTCCATGTTGATTGGTTTGAAACAACCAACGCAAGGTGAAATCATCTATGAACCAGGTACTAAAATTGGTGTGGTCTTCCAGACTAGTGTCTTAGATGAGATGCTAACGGTTAGGGAAAATCTGACCATTCGTGCGAAACAGTATAAAGGCTTAAAACCCGATCGTGTGTCTGATCTCATTGGTCGGCTAGGCCTATCAGCTTTCCAAAAGCAGAAATACGGAACGCTTTCAGGTGGCCAAAAGCGTCGGGTTGACATTGCGCGTGCTCTACTACACAGTCCAGACCTTTTGTTCTTAGATGAACCAACGACAGGTTTGGATATCCAAACTCGGAAGTCTATTTGGGATTTGCTCTATCAATTGCAGAGGGAAGAGGGAATGACTGTTGTTTTGACCACGCATTATCTTGACGAGGCAGATGAAGCTGATCAGATTTATATTGTGGACCATGGGAAAGTGATTGCTCAGGGATCAGCACTAGATATTAAGAGTCAGTATGCAAAAAACATCTTGAAGATTCGTTTCAAGGAGATGCAGCAGATAGAAAGTCTTAAAAATTCAGGAATGTCAGTAGAACAACAGGGATCATTAGAATATGTTTTTCAACCCAAGAGTGAAAGGGAAGCCATTGATTACCTGGCGCAAGTTAGAGATAATCTAGCCCATTTTGAGTTTCGTCCAGGGACCATGGATGATGCCTTTATTGCACTTACAGGAAGGGAGGTTCGCTAATGCTAGCCTTACTAAAGCGAAATTTTTTATTGTACTTCAGAAATCGTTCAGGAGTTTTCTTCTCCCTGTTGGGAGCCTTGATTTCCTTTGTTCTCTATATTATTTTTCTTCAAAAAAATCTAACAGATGCTTGGGCTCAGCTCCCCAATAGTGGTCCTGTGTTAAATAATTGGTTAATGAGTGGGACGCTGGCTGTGACAGGAATTACGACAAGTCTGGCTGCCCTGACTCAGTTAGTAAAGGACCGTGAACATCAAGTAGATCAGGATCTTTATTTATCGGATCAAGGAAAGTGGCGGTTACCATTTTCGTATCTAACGAGCGCAATCATCATCTCTTTTTTCATGCAAGTCCTGATGTATGTACTGATGTGTGGCTATTTTAGAGAAGTTCCAGCACTGTCTTTATTACCTGAAGTGCTCCTTATTATGCTGTTTAGTAGCCTGCTTTCTAGCTTAGTGAATGCCATTTTTGTTCATTTTTTCCAATCCGTAGACAGTCTTGGGAAGTTTGCGACCATAGTGGGTACAGCTTCTGGTTTTTTGGTAGGGACTTATGTACCTTTAGGTGTTCTACCTGATTTTGCACAACTACTAATGAAGTGCACTCCAGCAACTTATATTGCATCACTTTATCGACAAGTACTCATGAAAGAAGCAGTGAGCGAAACCTTTAAGGGGCGAGATGATCTTCTTCGAGAATTTCAAGAAAAAATGGGCGTTCAGCTCAAATGGCAAGCGTTATTGACAAAGGAACAAACATACCTTATAGTGTTAGGTGGTATTCTTCTAGCTTTGGGGATTTGGGTTTCCTTAGCAAAAAGATCGAATAAAAGAAAGTAAGTGAGAATTGGAGTAGGAATGAAGATTCGTTTTGAGGAAAAACAGGATATCCCAGAAAACGACCCCTGTGTGGTCATTCAAGCCAAGCAATTATCCGATCAAGCACGAGAGGTGATGGACTATCTCGAACAGTTTTCGACAGTGAATCAAGTAGTGATCCCTATCAAAACAGATGATCATTTGATCATGGTGAAAATTGATGACATTATTCTAGCCGAGATTGATAAGAATCAGCTAACCATTTATACGACAGACAAAACGTTCATCGTCAGAGATACTTTGACAAATTTTCAACATCGGATTAATCGTCGTAATTTTTTACAGATATCCCGCCACGCGGTGATGAATATCGACCATTTGGAATCGCTATCGGATAGTTTTTCAGGCAATATGATGGCTAAACTGACACGCGGAGTGAAATCAAGTGTCAGTCGGAAATATGTCAAATCCTTGATGGATTATTTAGGGGTATAGGAGAAAGTGATGAAACGATTTATAGCTTATTTTGTATCTGGTATGAGGACAGGTTCCTTCTTTTATTTGTGTTTGGTGTTATTATCCCATGTCTATCCCAACATCGTCTATCCTGCTGTGAATGTACGCAACATTCTAGCGATCTTTTTAATGAGTGGAACAATGGGAGTCTTGACGTTCATTCTTGAGGAAGAAGAGTTTTTGACCTATAGTTTGCGTGTGGTCCTGCATTTAGTTGTGACAGCTACCATCTTAGCATTAACCTACTTGTTTTTTGGCTGGGGGGCAGCCTTACGGAGCCCGATTCCTTGGTTGATCTTTCTAGCAATTTACGGCCTGATCTGGCTTTATCAGATTTGGCAGCTCCATAAAAAAACTCAACGAATTAACCAAGCTTTGTTGCATCGCAGAAAAGGGAAATAGTCCCAGAAAAAAGTGTATAAGAAAACCACGAAGTTCATACCAAACTTCGTGGTTTTGCTTTCTTAATAAGTCAAAACAAAGTATTTTTTCTTACCGCGACGGATAACGGTCAATTCGTTCTCTAATTTATCGCTATCGCTCAAGACATAGTCAAGGTCTTGGATGCGTTCGCCGTTAACGTAGATAGCACCATTTTGAACATCTTCGCGGGCTTGGCGTTTAGAATTGACCACACCAGCTGTGACCAAGAGTTCAACAATGTTGAGGTTATCTTCTGCTTGTACCTGGTAGTTTGGCACACCACGAAGGCCTTGTTTGAGTTCTTTGACAGAAAGGTTTTTGATGTTTCCTGCAAAGAGTTGTTCTGTGATGTTGAGGGCTTCCTTGTAGGCTTCTTCGCCGTGGACAAGGGTAACCACTTCACGCGCCAAGATCTTTTGAGCCAAGCGTTCATGAGGAGCAGCCTCAAACTGTTTGCGGATCTCTTCAATCTCATCAAGTGACAAGAAAGTGAAGATCTTCAAGAAGCGCACAGCATCTGCATCCATCACATTCATCCAGAATTGGTACATTTCGTATGGAGATGTTTTGTCTGCATTGAGCCAGACCGCATTGCCTTCTGATTTACCGAATTTCTTACCAGTTGCATCTGTGATCAAAGGCACAGTCATAACATGACCAGTTTTATCTGCTTTACGACGCATCAACTCAGTACCGGCTGTCATGTTTCCCCATTGGTCAGATCCACCGATTTGAAGGGTTACATTGTGTTCTTGGTTGAGGACGTAGAAGTCATAGCCTTGCATGATTTGGTAGGCAAACTCTGTGTAAGAAATCCCTGTTTCAATCCGTTTTTTAACAGATTCTTTACTCATCATAGCATTGACTGTAAAGTATTTTCCGACATCACGAAGGAAGTCAATAAAGCTAATGCTTCCGAACCAATCGTAGTTGTTGACCATTTCGGCTTTATTGTCCCCATTTTCAAAATCGAGGAAACGAGACAATTGCCCTTGAATGGAGCGAACCCATTCTTGTACAGTTTCTTTTGTTTGGAGACTACGTTCAGCATCTTTGAAGGACGGATCACCAATGAGACCAGTCGCACCGCCAACGAGCGCATAAGGTTTGTGGCCTGCTAGTTGAAGGCGACGGCTCGTCAAGATGGCAACCAAGTGACCAAGGTGAAGGCTGTCAGCAGTTGGATCATAACCAGTATAATAAGAAACCTGACCTTCTTCCAGTGCTTTGCGTAAGGCTTCTTCATCCGTCGTTTGAAATACCAAACCACGCTCTTTTAGCTCATCAAAAATGTGCATGTGTCTTTTCTCCTTTATAAGTTTATTCATTTCTCTATTCTACCATAAACCACGGAAATGGCAATGCTTTCCATCATTTTCTTGCCCTTGCCCAAGCAGAATGAGTGACGATTTCTACGCTCTTGTGATTGAAAACAAAGGGTCTAATTTGCTATAATATAGGGAACAAGGAGAAAGAATCAGTGAATCAATTAAAAGAGAAGCTGCAAGAATTTTGGAAGAAGGTTCAAAAATTCTTTGCAAAGATGTATACAGAAACTCCGAATAAGGAAAAAAATGAGGAAAGTAGCTGGTCTGTCGGCGATATTTTTGCGACCTTTTTGCGGACCCTCAAACTCTTGTGGGATGTCATGATCGCCCTGTTCGTGTGCCTCTTTTTATTTGGCGCAGGGATCGGGATCGGTTATGCAGCGAGCCTCTTTAGCAATGTCAAGGTTCCAAAGACAGAAGAGTTGGTCCAGCAGGTTCGCAATGTTAGCAGTGTTTCAAAACTGACTTATTCCGATAAGAGCTTGATTGCAGAGGTGGACAGTGATTTGATCCGTACGCCCGTAGCTGGAGATGCCATTTCAGATAATGTCAAGAAGGCTGTGATCGCTACTGAGGATGAGAATTTTGAAAGCCACAAGGGGGTTGTGCCTAAAGCCGTTCTTCGGGCAACACTTGGATCTGTAGCCGGCGTGGGTTCCTCTAGTGGGGGATCAACCCTGACCCAGCAATTGATCAAACAGCAAGTCGTGGGAGACGCTCCAACCTTTACTCGTAAGGCGACAGAGATTGTCGATGCCTTGGCTTTAGAGCGGGGAATGGATAAAAATGAAATCCTAACCACCTACTTAAATGTTTCGCCTTTTGGACGAAACAATCGGGGACAAAATATTGCGGGTGTGGAAGCTGCAGCTCAAGGAATCTTTGGCGTCTCTGCCAAAGACTTGACCGTTCCACAAGCGGCCTTTATCGCTGGCTTGCCACAAAGTCCGATTGTCTACTCTCCTTATGCTGCAGACGGTAGCCTAAAGAGCAAGGAAAACCTCGAGTTAGGTTTGGCGCGTGCCAAAGACGTTTTGTTCAATATGTACCGGACGGGAGCCTTGTCGAAAAAAGACTACGAGACCTATGCTCAGTACGACTTGACCAAAGACTTCATGGCTCCAGATGGCATCGAGAAAACACCGCATGACTACCTCTACTTCCAAGCCATGGAAGAAGCAAAAGAGGCCATGTATGATTACTTGATCAAGCGAGACAATGTCACCAAGCAAGACTTGAAAAATAATGAAACCGTCAAGGCTTACCAAGAATTAGCTGAGAGCGAGTTGCGCGAAGGTGGCTACACCATTCAAACCACGATTAACAAACCGGTTCACAATGCGATGCAGGCCGCGGTAGCGAATTTTGGAAGCGTCTTGGATGATGGGACGGGTCTAGTAGAAGTCGGCAATGTCCTCATGGACAATCGTACGGGTGCCGTTTTAGGATTTATCGGTGGACGGAATTTTGACGGCAACCAAAACAACCATGCTTTTGATACAGAGCGTTCCCCAGGGTCTACTATCAAACCTCTGTTGGCCTATGGGATTGCCATCGACCAAGGCTTGATGGGAAGCAATAGCATCCTTTCTAACTACCCGACTAATTTCTCAAGTGGTGAGCCAATCATGCACGTGGATAGCCGAGGGACAGCCATGATGGATCTCCGTGAGGCCCTCAATACCTCATGGAATATTCCAGCTTACTGGACTTACCGGACCCTTCGTGAAAAGGGTGTGGATGTCCCATCCTACATGAAGAAAATGGGCTATGATATCCCTGAATATGGCATTGAGAGTCTGCCAATGGGGGGAGGAATTGAGGTCACTGTTGCCCAACATACCAATGGTTTCCAAACCATTGCTAACAATGGGAACTACCTCAAACGCTACATGGTAGAGCAAATCATTGATCGAGATGGGGATGTAGTATACAAGCACGAGGCAGATCCTGTTCGTGTTTACTCTCCAGCGACGGCAACGATTATGCAGGATCTCTTGCGCGGGGTTATTACGTCTGGTGCTACAACGACCTTTAAGTCACGGATTAGCCAAGTCAATCCAACGCTGGCAGGTGCTGACTGGATTGGAAAAACCGGTACCACTAACTCAAATGGGGATATGTGGCTCATGCTGTCCACCCCTAATGTTTCTTTAGGAGGTTGGATTGGCCATGACAACAATGCTTCTATGCAGACCTTGACTGGATACAACAACAATGCCCAATACATGGCGCAGTTGGCAAATGCGATCTACCAAGCAGATCCAAGTCTCTTCGGAATTCAGGATAAATTCACTCTCGATAAGAGTGTGATCCGCTCTGAAGTGCTCAAATCGACTGGTGAAAGACCGGGTCGCGTCAATGTCAATGGCCGGGATATCGATGTGAGCGGTCAAATGGTGACGAGCCTTTGGGCCAAAAACGGAGCGCCAACCACTCAATACCGCTTTGCCATCGGGGGATCGGATAGCGATTATCAAAGTGCTTGGGCGGCCATTCTCGGCAATTCCAGTGGAAATCAGTCGAATAATAAGAACAATTCGACAACCAATAGTTCATCCAGCAATAGTTCAAATCGAAACAGCTCAAATCGTGGCAATCGACGCTAGTCTGATCCAGTAGAAAACATAGAGAAAGCCTTGATTTTTGGAGCAAAAAACGGTATAATAGTGATAACTAATTTGTCGTGTGCTTTATTTGAAATATTGTCCAAATAAGAGCTTACAGCAGTTAAATCTTACTTGAATAAGTCGATTTAGCTGCTCTTTTTGTGCCTATTTTTCAGAAAAATCCTAGTTTGTTACACAAATTTAATTTTTCTAAAAATTACAAAAAGCGACGAATGAGGTGAAGAGACAGCTCTTCACGTGATGCAAATCACACAATTGTAGTTAAAACCGGATAGGTGGTGAAAATCATTTTACCAAGCTATCCTAGTATGGAAAAAGGAGCTAAAAACTTTGGCAGGACATGACGTTCAATACGGGAAACATCGGACCCGTCGTAGTTTTTCAAGAATCAAAGAGGTTCTTGATTTACCAAACTTGATTGAAATCCAGACAGACTCATTCAAAGATTTCTTGGATCATGGCTTGAAGGAAGTATTTGAAGATGTGCTTCCCATCTCAAACTTCACGGATACAATGGAATTGGAATTTGTGGGTTATGAAATCCGCGAACCCAAGTATTCGCTTGAAGAAGCGCGCATCCACGATGCCAGCTACTCAGCACCAATCTTTGTGACCTTCCGTTTGGTCAACAAAGAAACAGGTGAAATCAAGACCCAAGAAGTTTTCTTTGGTGATTTCCCAATCATGACTGAAATGGGAACTTTCATCATCAATGGTGGAGAACGGATTATCGTATCTCAGTTGGTCCGCTCACCAGGTGTCTACTTCAATGATAAGGTGGACAAGAATGGTAAAGTTGGTTATGGATCAACTGTTATCCCTAACCGTGGGGCTTGGTTAGAGCTTGAAACCGACTCAAAAGACATTGCTTACACACGTATCGACCGCACACGTAAGATTCCATTTACAACTCTTGTGCGTGCTCTTGGATTCTCTGGAGATGATGAAATCATCGATATCTTTGGGGATAGCGAATTGGTTCGTAATACCATTGAAAAAGATATCCACAAAAATCCAATGGATTCACGGACAGATGAAGCCCTCAAAGAAATCTACGAGCGTCTTCGTCCGGGTGAACCAAAAACAGCGGAAAGCTCACGCAGCTTGTTGGTAGCTCGTTTCTTTGATCCACGTCGTTATGACTTGGCTCCTGTCGGTCGCTACAAGATCAACAAGAAACTCAATATCAAGAACCGCTTGTTGAACCAAACAATCGCAGAACCATTGGTAGATGCTGAAACAGGGGAAATCCTTGTAGAAGCTGGTACTGTCATGACGCGCGATGTGATCGACAGCATCTCAGAACAATTGGATAACGGTTTGAACAAAATCACCTACATTCCAAATGATGCTGCTGTTTTGACAGAGCCAGTAGAATTGCAAAAATTCAAAGTTGTCGCTCCGACAGATCCAGACCGCGTTGTCACCATCATCGGAAATGCTAACCCATCTGACAAAGTGCGTATCATCACACCTGCTGATATCTTGGCAGAAATGAGCTATTTCTTGAACCTTGCAGAAGGCCTTGGCCGTGTGGATGATATCGACCATCTTGGAAACCGTCGGATTCGTGCCGTTGGTGAATTGCTTGCCAACCAAGTGCGTCTTGGACTTTCACGGATGGAACGAAACGTTCGCGAACGGATGTCTGTACAAGATAACGATGTCTTGACACCACAACAAATCATCAACATCCGCCCAGTAACTGCAGCAATTAAAGAATTCTTTGGATCTTCACAGTTGTCACAGTTCATGGACCAACACAACCCACTTTCTGAGTTGTCTCACAAACGTCGTTTGTCTGCCTTAGGGCCTGGTGGTTTGACACGTGACCGTGCCGGATATGAAGTGCGTGACGTGCACTATACCCACTATGGTCGTATGTGTCCAATCGAAACACCTGAAGGACCAAACATCGGTTTGATCAACAACTTGTCATCTTACGGACACTTGAACAAATATGGCTTCATCCAAACGCCATACCGTAAAGTGGACCGGGAAAAAGGTGTAGTCACCAACGAAATCGTTTGGTTGACAGCCGATGAAGAAGATGAGTACATCGTCGCTCAGGCTAACTCTAAGTTGAACGAAAAAGGTGGCTTTGCTGAGCCAATCGTTATGGGACGTCACCGTGGTAACAACCAAGAATTCCCATCTGATCAAGTCGACTACATGGACGTATCTCCAAAACAAGTAGTTGCCGTTGCGACAGCATGTATTCCTTTCTTGGAAAACGATGACTCCAACCGTGCCCTCATGGGTGCCAACATGCAACGTCAGGCTGTGCCATTGATCGATCCAAAAGCCCCTTATGTGGGTACTGGTATGGAATACCAAGCAGCCCATGACTCAGGAGCTGCAGTCATTGCTCAACACGATGGTAAAGTTACTTATGCGGATGCGGACAAGGTAGAAGTTCGTCGGGAAGATGGATCTCTTGATGTCTATCACGTCCAAAAATTCCGTCGTTCAAACTCAGGTACTGCTTACAACCAACGTACCCTTGTAAAAGTTGGCGATGCCGTTGAAAAAGGCGACTTTATCGCTGACGGTCCATCGATGGAAAAAGGGGAAATGGCCCTTGGTCAAAACCCAATCGTCGCTTACATGACTTGGGAAGGGTATAACTTCGAGGATGCCGTTATCATGAGCGAACGCTTGGTGAAAGAAGATGTCTACACATCTGTTCACTTGGAAGAATTCGAATCAGAAACACGCGATACTAAGTTAGGCCCTGAAGAAATTACTCGTGAAATTCCAAACGTTGGGGAAGATGCTCTTCGTGACTTGGATGAAACAGGTATTATCCGTATTGGTGCGGAAGTAAAAGAAGGCGATATCCTTGTCGGTAAGGTCACACCGAAGGGTGAAAAAGACCTTTCTGCTGAAGAACGTCTCCTTCACGCGATCTTTGGAGATAAATCTCGTGAAGTGCGGGATACTTCTCTTCGTGTACCTCACGGTGGAGATGGAGTCGTTCGCGATGTTAAGATCTTTACACGTGCAAACGGAGATGAATTGCAATCTGGTGTCAACATGTTGGTTCGTGTTTACATCGCACAAAAACGGAAGATCCGCGTCGGAGATAAGATGGCCGGTCGTCACGGAAACAAAGGGGTTGTGTCTCGTATTGTTCCAGTTGAAGACATGCCTTACCTTCCAGACGGTACACCAGTTGATATCATGTTGAACCCTCTTGGGGTGCCATCACGTATGAATATCGGTCAGGTTATGGAACTTCACCTTGGTATGGCCGCTCGTAACTTGGGTATCCACATCGCAACACCAGTCTTTGACGGAGCAAGCTCAGAAGACCTCTGGGATACCGTTCGTGAAGCTGGTATGGATAGCGATGCCAAGACCATTCTTTACGATGGCCGTACAGGTGAGCCATTTGACAACCGTGTTTCTGTCGGTGTCATGTACATGATCAAGCTTCACCACATGGTTGATGATAAACTCCACGCTCGTTCTGTCGGACCATACTCAATGGTTACCCAACAACCACTCGGAGGGAAAGCTCAGTTTGGTGGACAACGTTTCGGGGAAATGGAAGTGTGGGCCCTTGAGGCTTATGGTGCATCAAATGTCCTTCAAGAAATCTTGACCTACAAGTCAGATGATGTCAACGGACGTTTGAAAGCTTATGAAGCAATTACCAAAGGTAAACCAATTCCAAAACCAGGTGTACCAGAATCCTTCCGCGTTCTTGTCAAAGAATTGCAATCTCTTGGTCTTGACATGCGTGTCTTGGACGAAGATGATCAAGAAGTGGAACTTCGTGACCTCGATGAAGGGGAAGACGATGATGTGATTCATGTGGATGACCTTGAAAAAGCACGTGAAAAAGCAGCCAAGGAAGCAAAAGCAGCCTTTGATGCTGAAGAATCAGAAAAATAATCAGTAAAAATGATTGTCTTGTGAGAAACCAATACTTCTGACAGGATGATTCGATAACAAGATACAGACACAAGGAGGTGGCAAGAAAGTTTTCTTTCTTTCCCCACCTAAGCTGTATCCAAATGAAACAAGTATGAAAACAAGGAAAGGTAAGAAATAGTGGTTGATGTAAATCGTTTTAAAAGTATGCAAATCACCCTAGCTTCTCCAAGCAAGGTCCGTTCATGGTCTTATGGAGAGGTCAAGAAACCTGAAACAATCAACTACCGTACATTGAAACCAGAACGTGAAGGTCTCTTTGATGAAGTCATCTTTGGACCTACAAAAGACTGGGAATGTGCGTGTGGGAAATACAAACGGATCCGTTACAAAGGGATCGTTTGTGACCGCTGTGGGGTTGAAGTAACACGTGCGAAAGTTCGTCGTGAACGTATGGGACACATCGAGTTGAAAGCACCTGTATCACACATCTGGTACTTCAAAGGCATCCCTTCTCGTATGGGATTGACTTTGGATATGAGCCCTCGTGCCCTTGAAGAAGTCATTTACTTCGCAGCTTATGTGGTGATCGATCCAAAAGATACACCACTTGAGCACAAATCCATCATGACGGAACGTGAATACCGTGAACGCTTGCGTGAATACGGACCAGGTTCCTTTGTAGCTAAGATGGGTGCAGAAGCGATCCAAGACCTCTTGAAACAAGTGGATTTGGAAGCTGAAATTGCTCTCTTGAAAGAAGAATTGAAGACTGCAACTGGTCAAAAACGTGTGAAGGCTGTTCGTCGTTTGGATGTCTTGGATGCTTTCTACAAATCTGGTAACAAGCCAGAATGGATGGTTCTCAATATCCTTCCGGTTATTCCACCAGATCTTCGTCCGATGGTCCAATTGGATGGTGGCCGTTTTGCTGCCTCTGACTTGAACGACCTCTATCGTCGTGTGATTAACCGGAACAACCGTTTGGCACGTTTGCTTGAGTTGAATGCTCCTGGTATCATCGTGCAAAACGAAAAACGGATGCTCCAAGAAGCCGTTGATGCTTTGATCGATAACGGTCGTCGTGGTCGTCCGATCACAGGACCAGGTAGCCGTCCATTAAAATCATTGAGCCACATGCTCAAAGGGAAACAAGGACGTTTCCGTCAAAACTTGCTCGGTAAACGGGTCGACTTCTCAGGACGTTCTGTTATCGCCGTTGGTCCAACTCTTAAGATGTACCAATGTGGTGTACCACGTGAAATGGCGATCGAGCTCTTCAAACCATTTGTGATGCGTGAAATCGTTGCGCGTGATATCGTGCAAAACGTCAAAGCTGCAAAACGCTTGGTCGAACGTGGAGATGAACGCATCTGGGATATCCTAGAAGAAGTGATCAAAGAACACCCAGTTCTCTTGAACCGCGCACCGACCCTTCACCGTTTGGGGATCCAAGCTTTTGAACCTGTATTGATTGACGGGAAAGCTCTTCGCTTGCACCCACTTGTCTGTGAAGCCTACAATGCCGACTTTGACGGGGACCAAATGGCCATCCACGTACCGCTTTCAGAAGAAGCCCAAGCAGAAGCTCGTATCTTGATGTTGGCTGCTGAGCACATCTTGAATCCAAAAGACGGTAAACCAGTTGTTACCCCATCTCAGGATATGGTATTGGGGAACTACTACCTCACTATGGAAGAAGCTGGTCGTGAAGGGGAAGGCATGGTCTTTAAAGACCGTGATGAAGCGGTCATGGCCCTTCGCAATGGCTATGTTCACTTGCATACCCGTGTCGGAATTGCGACCGATAGCTTGAACAAACCATGGACAGAAGCGCAACAACACAAGATTCTCTTGACAACTGTTGGTAAGATTCTCTTTAACGATATCATGCCTGCAGAACTTCCATACCTTCAAGAGCCAAATAATGCCAACTTGACAGAAGGCGTTCCAGCTAAGTACTTCTTGGAGCCTGGTCAAGATGTCAAAGCAGCGATTGAAAAATTGGAATTAAACGTTCCATTCAAGAAGAAAAATCTTGGAAATATCATCGCAGAAATCTTCAAACGCTTCCGTACAACTGAAACGTCTGCTTTCTTGGACCGCTTGAAAGACTTGGGTTACCATCACTCAACCCTTGCTGGTTTGACAGTGGGGATTGCCGATATCCCGGTCGTTGAAGACAAGGCAGAAATCATTGAAGAATCTCACAAACGTGTGGAACAAATCACCAAACAATTCCGTCGTGGTTTGATCACGGATGACGAACGCTACAATGCCGTTACAGCTGAATGGCGTGCAGCCCGCGAGAAATTGGAAAAACGCTTGGTGGATAACCAAGATCCGAAGAACCCAATCGTTATGATGATGGACTCTGGAGCCCGTGGTAACATTTCAAACTTCTCGCAACTTGCCGGTATGCGTGGTTTGATGGCCGCTCCAAATGGACGGATCATGGAATTGCCAATCCTGTCAAACTTCCGCGAAGGTTTGTCAGTACTCGAAATGTTCTTCTCAACTCACGGTGCCCGTAAAGGGATGACCGATACGGCCTTGAAGACAGCCGACTCAGGTTACTTGACTCGTCGTTTGGTTGACGTGGCCCAAGACGTCATTATCCGTGAAGATGACTGTGGAACAGACCGTGGACTTGTGATCCGTGCCATTACTGATGGTAAGGAAATGATCGAGCCACTCGAAGAACGCTTGACTGGTCGTTATACCAAGAAATCTGTTAAACATCCTGAAACAGGTGAAGTCATCGTTGGTCCAGATACCTTGATTTCAGAAGACCTAGCACGTGAAATTGTCAAAGCTGGTGTGGAAGAAGTCACTATCCGCTCTGTCTTTACATGTAACACCCGCCATGGTGTCTGCCGTCACTGTTATGGTATCAACTTGGCGACTGGTGATGCGGTTGAAGTGGGTGAAGCAGTCGGAACTATCGCTGCCCAATCTATCGGGGAACCTGGTACACAGTTGACCATGCGTACCTTCCACACGGGTGGGGTTGCCTCAAATACCGATATCACTCAGGGTCTTCCTCGTGTCCAAGAAATCTTTGAAGCCCGCAATCCAAAAGGGGAAGCGGTCATCACTGAGGTCAAAGGGGAAGTCACAGCGATCGAAGAAGATGCTTCTACACGGACCAAGAAAGTCTTTGTTAGCGGAGCAACTGGTGAGGGCGAATACGTTGTCCCTTACACTGCCCGCATGAAAGTCGAAGTGGGAGATCAAGTCTCTCGTGGTGATGCTCTGACAGAAGGGTCTATCCAACCAAAACGTCTCCTTGCCGTTCGTGATGTCTTGTCTGTTGAAACTTACCTTCTTGCAGAAGTACAAAAAGTATACCGTAGCCAAGGGGTAGAAATCGGCGACAAACACATCGAGGTAATGGTGCGTCAAATGATCCGTAAAGTACGTGTCATGGATCCAGGAGATACAGACCTTCTCATGGGTACTCTGATGGACATTACAGACTTTACAGATGCCAACAAGGACGTCCTTATTTCTGGTGGAGTTCCTGCGACAGCTCGTCCAGTCCTTATGGGAATTACCAAAGCCTCACTTGAAACCAACAGTTTCTTGTCTGCGGCTTCCTTCCAGGAAACAACTCGTGTTCTTACAGACGCAGCGATCCGTGGTAAGAAAGACCATCTCCTTGGACTTAAGGAAAATGTTATCATTGGTAAGATTATTCCTGCAGGTACAGGTATGGCTCGTTACCGTAACTTGGAACCACAAGCGATTAATGAAGTTGAAATTATCGAAGAAGTGCCATTAACAGATGGAACAGTTGATGAAGTTCAAACAGCTGAAGTCGTAGAAGAATAAGAAAATTAGTCGGAACTACAAGTTCCGGCTTTTTTTTGAAAAAATTATAAAAATTTATTATTTGAAAAATAATTGTATAATTATTGAATTATTTTTTTACCAAAAATATTAGCCCGGTAAAAGTCATGCTGTAAATACTTACAATTAGTGATTATATGGATATGTATTCTAAACACCAAAATAATAAAATGACTAACTATTAGTAATTTCTTTATAAAACCCAAAAGCGGTTTGACATTTAAAGTCATTGGCGGTAGAATGGAAAAAGATGTACACAAATTAAAAAAATGTCGAATTACATGTATGTCGACGGGGGAAGTTTATGGGAAAATTGAAAATTATGGTTGTGTTTGGGACGCGACCGGAGGCCATTAAAATGGCCCCTTTGGTGCTGGAGTTGCAAAAGCAGAGGGAGACTATTGAGACCATTACAGTGGTCACTGCCCAGCACCGTCAAATGCTGGACCAGGTTTTAGAAATCTTTAACATCGTACCTGATTACGATTTGGATATTATGGGGAAAAGCCAGACCTTATTAGACATTACCTCTAAAATTCTGAATCAATTAGATCCAGTTATCAAAAAAGAAAAGCCAGATATGGTGCTCGTCCATGGAGATACGACCACTACCTTTGCGGCGAGTTTGGTTGCCTTTTACAATCAAGTCCGCATTGGTCACGTCGAAGCTGGTTTGAGAACCTTTGATAAATATTCTCCGTATCCAGAAGAGATGAACCGTCAAATGACGGATGATCTAGCGGATCTGTATTTTGCGCCGACTGGCGAAAGTAAGGCTAATCTCTTAAAAGAAAATCATCCGGAATCCTCTATTGTGGTGACAGGAAATACTGCCATCGATGCACTGAAACTCACGGTTCAAGAGGATTATCACCACGAAGTGTTAGATCAATTAGATCCAGCTAAAAAAGTCATCCTGGTCACCATGCATCGAAGAGAAAATCAAGGCCAACCCATGCGAGCGGTCTTTGGGGCTCTGAGAGAAATGGTGGATCAAGAACCGACTATTGAAGTGGTTTACCCAGTGCATCTTAGTCCAGCGGTCCAAGAGGCAGCAAACGATCTATTAGGAGATCATGATCGGATCCACCTCATTGAGCCTCTAGATGTACTAGATTTCCACAACTTAGCTTCGAGAAGTTACTTTATCATGTCGGATTCAGGTGGGGTGCAAGAGGAGGCGCCATCATTAGGAAAACCGGTATTGGTATTACGCGATACAACGGAACGCCCAGAAGGGGTCAAAGCGGGAATTTTGAAATTAGTTGGAACGGATCCTGCCGTCGTCAAAACGACGATGACAGAGCTCTTAACCAACGAAAGCCTGTATCTTCAAATGGCAAATGCCCGAAATCCTTATGGGGATGGAAGAGCTTCTGAGCGAATCGTACAAGCCATTAAACATTACTTTGGCCAGGGAGAGGCTGCCGAAGAATTTCATGAGGGAGAGAAAGAATAAATGAAAAAAACGGAAAAGTTAAGTAGATGGTTGCTGATTTTGATTGTTTTCGAAGTACTTCTTTTACTTTACTGCTTGTTTTTTGCAAGAGAGATTCTGATTGAGGAAGGATTGTTCTTTGTTTTAGGATTATTTTCTGCTATTGTTTTATCGGATTTATTGTTGACATGGACCATCCTGTTGTCATTTGCCCTTGGGATTGTCTTTTTGGTGGCGGGTGTTGTCTATATCCCATTTCATCAAGCCTTGCTCTTGCTCTTTAGTTTTCCAATCTTGATTGGAATCTTGACCCGAATTCGCTATCACCTCTTTAAAGAGATTGCAAAAGTGAAGGATCAAGAGCCAGAAGCTTACGCAGATTATCGCAACCGCATCGCTTCTTATGGCGGACAAACCAATGATACAATTCAGGCCTTACTCATTCACTGGTCGCACGAGGAATTGTTCTTCCAATTGCAACCGAGAGAGTACAATCGGACCTTGAACCAAATCAACTATTTGTTAACGCATCATCTGAAGCCAAATGAAAGCTTGTATTATGTATCAGACGGTAATTTCTTGATCTTATCTTCTGATAGCGAGCGGGATCTGAAGAGCGATTATATGACGGTCTTAAAACCACAGTTGGAAAGTCTGGTGTTCCAAGGAGAAGATGGGGTTCAGGGCATCCAATTTCAGTCAGGATTTCTTGTAGTGGATCAATCCAATCGAACCAAATACCATCGCTATAAAGAAATGATTCGTTACTTAAAACGTCAACTTGAAACAGATATTATTGTGGAATATTAGGAGGAAAACATGTCTCTTACAAATATATTTTTTAATATAGCTGTAGGCATCAGTGTATTTTTTGCCTTGTGCTTTATTGTATTATTTGTAGCTTATACGGTGATTTACCACCGTGTCAATAAAAATTTTAAGGCGGTGGACCATGATTAGTCAAATTGTGATGATTATTGCCTTGATTTCGATTTGGTTATCCTTAGCCTGGGGCTTAGTAATCCTCTTTTCAGCCGTTCATTTTTGGTTTAAACACAGTGATTTTCGTGTTAATACGGATCCGCTCCCTTATTATCCAAAAGTAACGATCGTCGTACCCGCCCATAATGAGGATGTGGTCATTGCACAAACAGCCAAAGCGATCCTTGATATGAACTACCCACATGATCGTGTTGAATTACTGCTCTTTGCGGATAATTGTTCCGATCGCACCTATGAAGAGTGTTTGGCGGTTAAAGCATTGCCAGAGTATGCAGGACGGGATTTGACCATTATCAATCGAAGTGGAACAGGTGGGAAAGCCGGTGTGCTAAATGACGCTTTGGCGATGGCGACTGGAGACTATATCTGCGTCTATGATGCAGATGCCATGCCTGAAAAGAATGCTCTTTATTTCCTTGTGAAAGAAGTCCTCAAAGATCCAGAACGTCATGTGGCTTCTTTCGGCCGCAATAAAACGCGGAATGCCAATCAAAACTTCTTGACCCGCTGTATCAACCAAGAGATTGTTGTCACCCAACGGGTCCACCATGTGGGCATGTGGCATCTCTTTAAGATTGGACGGATTCCAGGAACTAACTTCATTATTCAAACCGAATTTGTAAAGAGTATCGGAGGATGGAAAAACGGTGCCTTGACTGAGGATACGGATATTTCTTTCAAGATTATGCAAAGTGGGAAGTTGATTGCGCTAGCCTATAATTCAGAAGCTTTCCAACAAGAGCCAGAGACTCTGAAGAGTTACTATATGCAACGGAAACGTTGGGCCAAAGGGAATTATGAAGTGGTTCTTTCCAACTTCAAGCATTTATTTGGTAAGGGAAATTGGCGCGTGAAGTTAGAAGTGACCAACTATTCCTGTGTCTTCTTCTGGTTTAATGCGGCCATCGTCTTATCGGACTTGATCTTTTTTGCCAATATTCTGGCTATGTGTATCCATACAGTGGTGCCAGGTGTGCAAATTCCATTTTCCTTTGATTCTGAAAATATCTACATTGCGCAATTGATGCTCTTCAATTGGATCTTGATGATCGGGCTTTATCTTCTTCAAATTAATGTGGCTCTTGCCTCACAATTTGGTCAAGCCACTACCAAGCAAATTTGGTTGGCTTTGGCTGCCTATTTCACCTATTCTCAACTGTTTATCATTGTGTCGATTGATGCCATCTCTTCGATTGTGATGGATAAACTATTGCACCGGAAAGAAACCAAATGGGTTAAAACAAAACGATTCGCAGGATAGGAGAGATTATGAATACGAAAAAGATGAGATATGTATGGTTTCTAGTCATCCTTTGCATTTTCTGTTTGACCTTATTTTTAGCGAGAACGAGAAGTAAAGTGGAGATGCGAAATCGAATTTACCGTCAGTGGAATGAGCATTTTGTTGTTTCAAAAGGGAAAGAATCCTATGTTCGAACCACCAATGATAGCAATCAAACGGTGGTTTTATCCGAAGCGCAAAGTTATGGAATGCTCATTACTGTTGCGGCTGCTAAAAAAGGACAAGCCCAACAAGCAGACTTTGACAGACTCTATCAATATTATCTAAATCATCGCTTGGAAGGTACCCAATTGATGTCTTGGAAACAAACCATCAGCAATGGAAAAGCAAAGGATGAGGACCATAACGCCACAGATGGAGATCTCTATATTGCCTATGCTCTTCTAAAAGCTGCTCAGCAATGGCCAAAGCAAGCCAAAGACTACCAGGCTCAAGCCAAAGCGATTTTAGAAGATATTCTCGCACACAACTACAATGAAGAAACCGGTGTGTTAACGGTGGGGAATTGGGCTAATCAGGATTCGGAATTCTATCATTTGATGCGGACGTCTGATACACTGCCAGCGCAATTCCAGATCTTTTATGAAGTGACAAAAGATTCGAAGTGGTTAGACATCAAAGAAAAGATGTTGCAGCAACTCCAAACGATCAGCTCCCAAACAAAAACAGGTTTACTACCTGATTTCATCTGGGTAGATGAGCAAGGAACGCGCGTAGCGGATCCCAAGACGATTGAATCCAAGTATGATGGAGCCTACTCGTATAATGCTTGTCGCCTTCCATATAATCTTGTTCAAAGTAAGGATGCAACCAGTCAACAATTGGTGAAAAAGATGTTAAACTTTTTCAAGAGTCAAAGAAACCTGTACGCGGGTTATGACTTGAAAGGAAAAGCCTTGAACAATCATCAGGCAGCAAGTTTTTTAGCACCGATAGTCTATGCTTCTGAACACGAAAAAGGCTATCTGAAGTTGGTGCAACAGAATAAGTATATCTTCACACAAGATCTACCTCTGAACAACTATTATGATGCAACCATGACAACCATGATTGCACTTGAATTGTTCTAAATACTTGAGAAGAGAGAGTTCCCAGGATGGCTCGTCATTTTGTTGGGACTCTCTTTTTTGATTCTCGAAAAAAGGACCCAAGAGAAATCAAGTAGTCTATTTTTGAAAAAACAACTGTGAAAATACCTGAAAAATTATGCTCTGAGCAGAAAACTTTTATTCTCAAAGGATTTTCTATATAATAGAGGATACAAAGGATGGATGAGTTTATGTATCGAGTGATTGAAATGTACGGGGACTGTGAACCCTGGTGGTTTTTAGAAGGTTGGGAAGAAGATATCGTGAGTAGTCGGAAGTTTGAAGACTATTACCAGGCTTTGAAATACTACAAGCAGAAGTGGTTGGAGTTAAATGAGCACTTTCCAAGTTATAAGAGTCGGAGTGACCTCATGACGATCTTTTGGGATACCAAGGAGAAAGAGTGGTGTGAGGACTGCAGTGAAGATGTGCAGTTTTTCCACTCGATTGTCCTCCTAGAAGACGAGCATAAGATCCCTAAAAGCAAGCTCCGCCCAGGCTACGAAAAGGAAAGAGGCAGTCGCAAACACCGTTCTTGTCAATATACACTCGATTCAAAAAAGGGGACGACCCTGTCATAAGAGAAATGCGGAAGATTTTTTAGAGCGATCTAGAAAGTCTTCTTTTTTTGTCTTCTTTTTCGAATAGTATAAGTGAGAGGAGGAACTATGGTTCAAGAAATTGCAAAAAAACTGATCCGTATGGGAAAAAAGGAAGAGGCTCAGGATCTTTACTTCATTCCTCGGAAGGAGGAGTACCAAGTTTTTATGAGGGTGGGAGACGAGAGGCGCTTTGTGCAGTCCTTCCCTTTTGAGGACATGACGGCTATGATTAGCCACTTTAAGTTCGTGGCAGGGATGAATGTGGGAGAAAAAAGGCGCAGCCAGCTAGGATCGTGTGATTACCCTTTGGAGAATGGAGTGGTCTCGATTCGCTTGTCGACGGTGGGGGATTATCGTGGTTATGAAAGCTTGGTCATTCGGCTCTTGCATGATGAGGAACGTGAATTGCGGTTTTGGTTTGATCAGTTGCCGGACTTGAAGAAGAAATTGGCTGGTCGTGGCCTCTATCTCTTTGCAGGTCCTGTTGGTTCGGGAAAGACCACTCTCATGCATGCGTTGGCGCAAGAGCGCTTTGCGGACCAGCAAGTCATGTCTATTGAAGACCCTGTCGAGATCAAGCAGGACAATATGCTTCAACTTCAGCTGAATGACCAGATCGGCATGACCTATGACAACCTGATCAAACTCTCCTTACGCCATCGGCCGGACCTTCTCATCATTGGAGAGATCCGAGATAAGGAAACAGCTCGTGCAGTCGTACGAGCTAGTTTGACAGGAGTCACCGTCTTCTCTACTATTCATGCCAAGAGCGTTCGAGGTGTTTATGAGAGGCTCTTAGAACTTGGAGTGAGTGAGGAAGAGCTCAAGATTGTTTTACAAGGTATTTGCTACCAACGATTAATTGCAGGAGGAGGTGTGGTCGATTTTGCGACGGAAAACTACCAAGAGCACTCAGCCAGCCGCTGGAACCAACAAATGGATCTCTTGGCTCAATCGGGATATATCCAGCTGGCTCAGGCCCAAGCCGAAAAAATTATCTACCGCTAAACAAAAGCAAATTATTGAATTGTTTTTGAATCTTTATTCGAGTGGTTTTCATCTGTCTGAGATCGTCGATTTTCTGGATCGCTCCCACCTAGTGGAGAGTCGTTTGGTTTCCCAGATGCGAGAGGATCTCTCGCGGGGCCGGAGTTTTTCAGAGATGATGGCGGGGATCGGTTTTTCAGATGCAGTGACGACACAGCTGTCTCTCGCTGAGCTCCATGGCAATCTTGCATTGAGCTTGAAGAAAATCAGTGCTTATTTAGAAAACATGCGCAAGGTCAAGAAAAAGCTGATTGAGGTGAGCACTTATCCTCTTATCTTACTTGGGTTTTTAGTTTTGATTATGCTAGGCCTGCGTAATTATTTGCTCCCTCAAATGGATGCTCAAAATATTGGGACACAATTGATCAGTTCCTTCCCCCAACTCTTTTTGGCCTTAGGAGCGGGACTGGTGACCTTCTTCTTACTCGGCTTTCTCTATTATCGGAAGTCGGGCAAGATCAACGTTTTTAGAACCTTGTCTCATTTGCCTTTCGGAAAAGGCATGATTCAAGCTTATTTGACAGCCTATTATGCCAGAGAATGGGGCAATCTGATTGGGCAAGGATTGGAATTGTCTCAGATTTTTTCCATGATGCAGGAGCAAAAATCCCAGCTTTTTCAAGAAATTGGGAGGGACTTAGCTCTTTCTTTAGATCGTGGCCAGTCCTTTTCAGAAACGGTCAGGGGGTATCCTTTTTTCAAAAAAGAATTGCCCCTTATGATTGAATATGGTGAAGTCAAATCAAAGCTCGGAAGTGAGTTAGAGATCTACGCTGAAAAAACATGGGAAGATTTCTTTCGTCAGGTTCACAAGGCCATGAATGTGATACAACCCTTGGTGTTTGTCTTTGTGGCTCTTGTGATTGTGTTACTCTATGCAGCCATGTTGCTGCCGATTTATCAAAATATGGAGGTTCATTTATGAAAAAATTAAAAACCTATCAGGTTAAAGCCTTTACACTTATTGAAATGTTGGTGGTCTTATTGATCATCAGTGTGCTTTTATTGCTCTTTGTGCCGAATTTGACCAAGCAAAAAGACTCCGTGAAGGAGACAGGAAATGCAGCGGTTGTGAAGGTGGTCGAAAGCCAGGCTGAATTGTACGAGCTCAATCATACCAATGACCAAGCTACTCTAGCAAAGCTGATTGCTGATGGAAATATTACCAACAAACAAGCAGAGTCCTACCGTGCCTATTATGCGAAAAATAGTGGAGAAACTCGTGCGGTTGCAGATTAAGGCCTTCACCTTGGTGGAGACTCTTCTGACCTTGATGATCGTCAGTTTTATCTATCTGGGCTTATCGGGATCGATCAAGACGAGCTTTCAGCAGGTGGAAGAAAAAGTATTTTTTGCAGAGTTTGAACACCTCTATCAAGAAAGCCAGAAAATAGCGCTGGCAAGGCAAACGGAATTGGATGTTGAAGTGACTGCAAGGAAGATTCAAACGCCTTACCAGACGGTGGAGATTCCTGATTCTGTCATTTTGCAAGATCCTAAAACTATTCGTTTAGACCGAGCAGGTGGCAATTCATCCCTGGCCAATGTTCACTTTCAGACACAGAGAGGAGTGGTGACCTATCAACTGTCGCTTGGAAATGGGAAAATTAAAAAAAGCATCCGTTCCCGCTAGTATTCTCATAGAATCTTTGGTAGCCTTGGGTTTATTTGCCATGATTACGACCTTATTGTTAGGGGAGATCCGGCGTTCGCGCAAGGAGCGACTAGCGGATTTCAAAGAGGTAGAGGTCTTATCTGTCGCTCAAATGGCGCTTCAGACAGGGCAAAATCATCTAGAGGCCAATGGTATTCAGGTTCAAGTCGAAAAAGATGCCGATCAACTCACGGTCTATCATCAAGGAAAGGTGGTGCTGCATGTGGAATAAAGGAAAGGTCAAGGCCTTTACCCTGCTCGAAGCCTTGGTCGCTCTCTTGGTGCTCAGTGGGGGTGTGTTGGTCTTTCAAGGCTTGACCAAGCTCCTGCATGCTGAATTGGACTACCAGGCGCATCAAAAGCAGGAAGAATGGATACTTTTTCAGCAACAATTGCAGGTGGAATTGGATCGGAGCCATTTTGAAAAAGTAGCGGACAATCATATCTACTTGGTTCAGGATCAAAAACCAATTGCCATTGGTCAATCTAAAGGAGATGATATCCGAAAAACAGATGATAAGGGCAGGGGCTATCAGCCTATAATTTCAGGGGTTCGCTCTAGCCAAATTTGGCAGGAGGGAGAGTTGATTCATCTGCGGTTGAATTTCGAAGAAGGTCTAGAAAGGGAGTATGTCTACCATGTGGTACCAGCGATGCAAAATGAAAAAAGTTAAGGCTGGTGTCTTGCTCTACGCCCTCTTGATGGCAGCGATTTTTAGTCTCTTACTTCAGTTTTACCTGCACCGTCAGGTTGCGGAGAGACGGATCTTAAAGACGAGTCAAGATCGCCTTCGGGCCTATGCTTTGGTGCAAATGGCTCTTGAAAAGAGAAAGAGTGATGAGAAGACATCAGAGATTCATTTAAAATCTGGAGTTGTTCAGCTACAGCAGGACACTGATTTTCTTCATGCTCAGGCTAAGATGGATGGCGAAAGCTATGAGTTTGTCCTTCCTGTGAGGGAAGAAAAAGAAAGCAAGAAAGCTAAAAAAGAAAAGAAGAAGACGCAGAAAGATAAAGAGCAGACAGGGAGCGAAAAGCCTTCTGAAGAGACTTCAAATGAGACCAAGGAGCCATCAGAAAATAGCGAAAAAGACTAATTTTTGGTATGATAGGGTGCGGAGGAAATCATGAATTTCGAAAAAATTGAACAAGCCTATACCTATCTATTAGAAAACACTCAAAGTATTCAAAATGAATTGTCGACCAACTTTTATGACGCCTTGATTGAACAAAATGCCATGTATTTGGATGGCAAGACAGATCTAGACATTGTTAAAAATAATAGCAAAAAATTAAAAGAACTAGGTTTAAGTAAGGAAGAATGGCGCAGAGCCTACCAATTCCTTTTTATGAAAGCTGCTCAGACAGAGCCTTTACAAGCGAATCACCAGTTCACACCAGATGCGATTGGTTTTATCATTACATTTTTGATTGATCAGTTGGCCAAAGGCGACCAACTGGATGTCTTAGAAGTGGGAAGTGGAACCGGAAATCTCGCTGAGACCATTGTCAACAATAGCCACCTCACGATTGATTACTTAGGATTGGAAGTAGATGATCTCTTGATTGACCTATCTGCTAGTATCGCAGACGTGATGGAATCCAGTGTTGTCTTTGCACAAGGCGATGCGGTTCGCCCACAAGTTTTGAAAGAAAGTGACTTGATCGTCAGTGATCTTCCAATTGGTTATTATCCAGATGATGCGATTGCACAGCGCTATCAGGTAGCGAGCTCCAAAGGCCATACCTATGCCCATCACCTCATGATGGAACAGGCTCTGAAATACCTGAAACCTCAAGGAGTAGCCATCTTTTTAGCTCCAAACAACCTCTTGACGAGCCCTCAGAGTGATCTGTTGAAAGCTTGGCTAACAGACAAAGCCCAAATTCTTGCCATGCTGACCTTGCCAGAATCTCTTTTTTCAAATCCAGCCTATGCTAAGACGATTTTCGTCCTACGAAAACAAGAAGAAGAGTCTGTTCAGCCCTTTGTCTATCCTTTTACCGATCTCCAGGATCAAGACCAGGTGGTTCACTTTATGGAAAGTTTCCAAAACTGGTTAAAGGATAGTGAAATTTGATCAAAGATCTGATATAATAGAGGAAGTGAAAACGCTTAATGAGGTGAATATATGTCGAAAACAATTTCTATTAATGCAGGAAGCTCTAGTTTGAAATGGCAATTGTACCAAATGCCAGAGGAAACTGTTCTTGCAAAAGGGTTGATTGAACGGATCGGTTTGAAAGATTCTATTTCAACTGTTAAATTTGATGGACGCTCTGAAAAACAAGTATTAGATATCCAGGACCATACACAAGCTGTAAAAATTTTGTTGGATGATTTGATTCGTTTTGATATTATCAAATCCTACGATGAGATTACAGGTGTGGGCCACCGCGTCGTTGCTGGTGGAGAATACTTTAAGGATTCTGCCTTGGTAGATGACGAAGTCCTTCGAAAAGTAGAAGAATTGTCTTTGTTAGCACCTCTTCATAATCCTGCAAATGCAGCTGGAATTCGCGCCTTTAGAGAGATTTGTCCAAATATTACCAGTGTTGTGGTATTTGATACTTCTTTCCATACAACCATGCCGGAAAAAGCTTATCGTTACCCTCTTCCAACCAAATATTACACAGAAAATAAGGTTCGTAAATATGGCGCTCATGGAACCAGTCATCAGTATGTAGCTGGTGAAGCTGCTAAACTTCTTGGAAAACCATTAGAAGAATTGAAATTGATCACCTGCCACGTTGGAAATGGTGTATCTGTTACAGCGGTTGACAAGGGAATCTCTGTCGATACCTCAATGGGCTTCACCCCTCTAGGTGGTGTCATGATGGGAACCCGTACAGGGGATCTTGATCCAGCGATTATTCCTTACTTGATGGAACATACAGAGGATTTCAGTAAGCCTGAAGATATTAGCCGCATCCTCAATCGTGAATCAGGTCTTCTGGGTGTTTCTGAATCTTCTAGCGACATGCGGGATATCCATACAGCGATGCACAATGGAGACGAAAAAGCTAAATTGGCTTACGATATCTTTATCGATCGTTTGCAAAAATACATCGGTCAATACTTAGCTGTCTTGAATGGTGCAGATGCCATCATCTTTACAGCAGGAATCGGTGAAAATGCAGTAAACGTTCGTTCTTCTATTATCGATGGAATCAGCTGGTTTGGCTGCAAGGTCGACCCTGAAAAGAACGTTTTTGGAGTTGTCGGAGATATTTCCACAGATGATTCCCGTGTGAAGGTATTGGTGATTCCAACGGATGAAGAGTTGGTGATTGCGCGTGACGTTGAACGTTTCAAAAATCAGTAAACTGAAATAAAGTGAGAAGGCTGGAGGCGAAAGCCCCAGTCTTCTTATTTTATACAAGAAAGAGGTTGTCCATTGAAAAATATACAGTCTTTTGTTCGAAAGCACCCATTATGTAAGAATGCCCTCTGGCTCCTTCTTTTTGTGCCCTTATTCTTTCTCTCACAATTTCCCCTCATCACCATGGTTTATTCCCTTCAAGAAGGAATGGATGCAAGGTGGATCACTATCCTCACTCTCTTGGTGACAGTGGCGGTGCTCTTTGTTTTTTATAAGGTCATCAAAAAGAGTCCTCTGGAGAACTTAGATGTTCGGGTCATAACCTGGCCGGCTCTGGGGAGAAATTTTCTTTTTCTTCTCTTGTTGATGGCTAATAACCTGCTCGCCTATCCTTTGTTGAAACAAGAGGCAGGTGGGACGACAACAAACCAAGCGGCTCTGAATGAGTTGCAATCTCATGCTCCTTTTCTTGCTATGGGCATGGTCGTGATCCTTGTCGCTCCGATTCTAGAAGAGCTACTCTGTCGGGCCATCATCCCTCGTTTGATCTTTCGAGGGGCAGAACCAATCGGATATCTAGCTGGTGCCCTCTTTTTTACTTACTTGCATGGTCCGAGTACCCTAGGGGAATGGGTAGCTTACGGAGGCATGTCCTTGATCTTAACTTGGGTGGCTTATCGCTACAAGCGGATCGAGTATAGCATTTGCCTTCATATGACCTTGAATGCGCTGGCTTATTATTATCCGGTGGTCATACTCCTTTGTTTATTGCCAGTATGGAGAGTTTTCTTCCATGATAAATTATGATAAAATGGTAAGTACCAATGAGTTTTGATGCAGAACCATCCTACAGAAGGTCAGAAAAAATCAGAAATCCGTATGGAGAGTAGACTCAGAGGTTTAGAACACTTGTTCTAGCCTCTTTTGTTCGCAATCATGCTGTAGGAAGGGAATCAAAGGAGAACGAAAATGATTGATAATAAATGGCTGAGTGGCCAAGGGACCCTTCTTTGTGGGATCTTAAATGTCACTCCGGATTCATTTTCTGATGGCGGTAAGTATACGAGTGTGGATGCAGCCTTGCAGCAGGTGAGAAAACTGATCCAAGAAGGAGCTCAGATCCTCGATATCGGAGGAGAATCAACCAGACCAGGAAGTCATTATGTGGAGATCCAAGAAGAGATTGACCGCGTGGTTCCAGTGATTAAAGCCATTCGGAAAGAAAGTGATGTCTTGATCTCGGTGGATACCTGGAAGTCTCAAGTGGCGGCGGCGGCGCTCGAAGCTGGAGCTGATATTGTCAACGATATTACTGGTTTTCTTGGAGATCCTAAGATGGCTGCTGTCGTCGCGGAGCATGAAGCGAGCGCAGTTCTCATGTTTAATCCAGTGATGGCAAGACCGCATCATCCAAGTTCCACTATCTTTCCAAGTTTTGGTTTCGAACCAGTCTTTTCAGAGCAAGAGCTTCAACAGATGGCTCAAGAACCGATTCAAGACT
Organism: Streptococcus parasanguinis; assembly: GCF_031582885.1. NCBI lineage: Bacteria > Bacillati > Bacillota > Bacilli > Lactobacillales > Streptococcaceae > Streptococcus > Streptococcus parasanguinis. The sequence goes on along the minus strand of NZ_CP133988.1, from coordinate 256,524 downwards.
TGATGTGGACCTTCTTTGACCGCTCGCTTGCGGTAGCGAAAGCAGCCGGTGTCCAGATGGATCGTATTATGTTGGATCCTGGGATCGGATTTGGGTTGACCAAGCGAGAGAACTTACTCTTATTACAAGAACTTGGGACGATTCACCAAAAGGGCTATCCGATCTTTCTAGGGGTCTCCCGCAAACGCTTTGTGGTCAACATTATTGAGGAAGCTGGATTTGAGACAGATCCTGCAACGGAGACTGGTTTTTGGAATCGGGACCTGGCTTCGAGCCATTTGACCAGTATTGCAGCCAGTCAAGGAGTCGAAGTGGTGCGGGTGCATGATATTCCCCTTCACAAGATGGCAGCAAGTCTAGGCCAAGCCATTTTCCAAGCCCAAGAGGCAGCAGATACCAATTTAAAACAATACAAGTAAATGAAGACAAAAGAACATCAGTTGGATCTTCGTTGGCTAGAAGCCTATCGTTCTCAAGATCCACATTTCGGCTTGGAGCGCATGGAAGCTCTCTTGGCTTTGAGAGGAAATCCTCACCTAGACTGTCGGGTCATTCATGTTGCGGGGACCAATGGCAAAGGCTCTACCATTGCTACCTTGTCCCAACTCTTGAGGCAGGCAGGTTTACGCGTTGGAGTCTTTACCTCTCCTTATTTGATCCATTACAATGACCAAATCACCATTAATGGCCAAGCCATTTCAGATCAAGACCTGCAGGCCTATCTGGATAGCTATCAACAACTCTTGGAAGCTGAAGAATCATCGGCCGTCTTTCAAGGGTTGACGGAATTTGAAGTGATGACAGCCATCGCCTATGATTATTTTGCTCACGAGGAGCTGGATTATGTGATCATAGAAGTCGGTATGGGCGGACGACTAGACAGTACCAATGTCTGTCAGCCTGTTCTGACCGCGATCACTTCGATTGGCTTGGATCATGTTGCCCTTCTTGGGCCAGATCTGGCTTCCATTGCCCGTGAAAAGGCAGGCATCATTAAGCCAGGAATTCCTCTGGTTCTAGGGAAATTAGAAGCAGAAGCCAGCCAAGTCATTGAAGGTATTGCGATTCAGAAGCAGGCACCGATAACAGCCTATGACAGAGATTACCAAGTTGAGCTAGAAGCCTCTTGTCTATCAGGCCAATCATTTTCTTATCACAGTTCTAAAAGAGAAAAAGCCTCTTATCAAGTAGCGCTCTTAGGTCATCACCAGGCCAGAAATGCAGCTCTTGCGATCAGTATCTGTGATGTACTTTTTGAAAGAGAAGGGCGTGAACTCTTGTCAAGAGAGTTAGTGGATGAGGCCTTGCATCAAGTCGTCTGGCCTGGCCGGATGGAAGTGGTCTCGCAAAATCCCATGATCTTGCTAGATGGGGCCCATAACCCCCACGCCGTTGCGCCTTTAATCGCAAGTCTTCGGGAACTGTTCCCAGGCCAAAAAAAGACCATTCTTTTTACCTGCATCCGGACCAAAGCCTTAGAAGAGATGCTCATTCAGTGGCAGGAACTAGAAAATAGTCGCTTGATCCTCACGACTTTTGAAGATCCAAGAGCCTATTCTCAAGAAGAGATAAGAGCTGCTGCGAAAAACCATCAGCTTGAGGAAGTCAATTGGCAAGAGTTTCTACAAAACTGGCAAGCAAAAGGCGATGAGCTCCTCATTGTAACGGGGTCGCTCTACTTCCTTAGCCAGATACGACCTTATTTATTAAAAAACAGAAAAATCCAACTAGGAGATGATATGGATACAAAGAAAATTGAAGAAGCAGTGAAAATGATCATCGAGGCAGTCGGTGAAGACGAGAACCGTGAGGGACTTCAGGAAACGCCAACCCGCATTGCCAAGATGTATCAAGAAATCTTTGCAGGACTAGGGCAGACAGCAGAAGAGCACCTGTCTAAATCATTTGAAATCATTGATAACAATATGGTGGTCGAGAAGGATATCTTCTTCCATTCCATGTGTGAGCATCACTTTTTACCATTTTATGGAAAAGTGCACATTGCCTATATTCCAAATGGCCGTGTGGCTGGGCTTTCAAAACTGGCTCGTACGGTCGAGGTTTATGCTAAAAAACCACAGATTCAGGAACGTTTGACGGTAGAAATCGCAGATGCCTTGATGGAATATCTTGGAGCGCAAGGAGCACTTGTCTGGGTAGAAGCAGAGCATATGTGTATGAATATGCGTGGTGTCCGTAAACCTGGGACCGCTACAGTGACAACTGCTGCGCGTGGACTGCTTGCGACAGATAAAGACTTAAAAAATGAAGCCTATAAACTCATGGGCCACTAATGGCTGGCTATAAGAGGTGAAGAGAGTGGATCAATTACGGATCAAGGACTTAGAGGTATACGCCTATCACGGTGTTTTTCCAGCAGAAAAAGAATTAGGACAACGCTTTGTCCTAGACCTATGGGTAGATTATGAGATGACCCGTGCTGCCCGCACAGGTGATTTAGAAGCTTCGATCCATTATGGGATCTTGGCGGAACAGTTGACCGAGTGGATGCAGGCAGAAAAGATCGATCTGATTGAAACGGTGGCCTTTCAATTGGTGCAAAAGATTTTCGAAAGCTATGCCTTTGTAGAAAAAGTTCGTCTGGAGTTGAAAAAGCCCTGGGCTCCTGTTCCCTTGCCACTCGAGACTTGTTCGGTGAGAATCGAACGGGAGAAAAAACGGGCCTTTATTGGGCTTGGCACCAATATGGGAGATAAACAACTGCAACTAGAGACGGCGCTAGAAAAACTCAAGGATCGAGGCATTCGCCTTCTTCAGACATCCACAAGGATTGAAACAGAACCTTGGGGAGGAGTGGAGCAGGACACCTTTTTGAATCAGGTGGCAGAAGTTGAAACCTGGATGACCCCAGAGGATTTATTAGAGACCTTACTTGCCATTGAGCAGGAAATGGGACGTGTTCGTGAGGTCAAGTGGGGGCCACGTGTGATCGATCTAGATCTGCTCTATATGGGGGACACCATTTGTTACAGTCCAAACTTGATCTTGCCACATCCTTATGTGGCAGAACGTGCCTTTGTCCTAGAATCTTTGAATGAAATTGCTCCTCATTTTGTGGACCCTGTTCAAAGAAAGCCCATTCGCCAATTATGGGAGGCTGTCAAATAGTTTCTCTTCTTTGCATTATAAAAAAACAATCCCTCGAGCAGGGATTGTTGAGAGCGTAGATAAACGAATCTTTAATAGAATCTAATCAATTCTTTAAAAATTATACTCGTTATAGTTATTCAGTCATCTAATGAAACTTTCCGCCGTGAGAAAAGTGCCTGAAACAATACCGTTTCAGGCACTCGGAATTATTGAGACCTTAGGCTCAATAATTAGTCATGGAACTTCGTAGAAGTTCGCTGACGTCCGTACTCACCTAAGGAAAGTTTTTTAAGAAGACTTTGTCTTCAATCTGAACAATTCCTAAAACAGGGATTGTTTTTGTTTGTCTTAGTTTATTTACGATACAAACGATCGTACTGGTAGACAGGGTCCATGGTGACGTTGATACCGAGCTTACGAAGGACGTTCTTATCTTCGTCTGTCAGCATCACGGTTGAGTGGGCTTCGCTGCCTTTCAACTTGCCTAATTCTTGCATAGCAAGCTTAGCATCTTCGTTGCTCATGGCTGTAATGGCCAGGGCAATGAGGATCTCGTTTGAGTGAAGACGAGGGTTACGGCTACCCAAATGATTGATCTTCAAGCCTTGGATAGGTTGGACGTATTCTGGCTCGATTAATTTGGTTTCTTTATCAATATGCGCCAATTTCTTAATCGCATTGATTAAGAGGGCTGCGGTTGGGCCAAAGAGATCAGAGGTTTTTCCGGTTACCATCTCGCCGTTTGGTAATTCAAGGGCTAAGGCTGGCTCACCTGTTTCTTCTTCTTTTTGGCGGGCAAGCACGGTTACTTTCCGATCATTTGGCGTAATGCCCAAATCATTCATCAAGAGCTCAATCTTTTTGACAGCTCCTTCACCGACGCGTTCAGCTTTGACATCTAAGATGGTTTGGTAATAGCGACGGATGATTTCTTGTTGGGAAGCTTCAATCGCAGCGTCATTGTCCACAATGGCAAAGCCAACCATGTTGACACCCATGTCTGTTGGAGAAGCATAAGGAGAGGTTCCTAAGATGCGTTCCAACATGCGCTTCAAGACAGGGAAGATTTCGATATCGCGGTTGTAGTTGACCGTCGTTTCCCCGTAGGTTTGGAGGTGGAAGGGATCGATCATATTGACATCGTCTAGATCTGCAGTCGCTGCTTCATAAGCCAAGTTGACTGGGTGGTGCAAAGGAAGATTCCATACTGGGAAGGTTTCAAACTTAGCATAACCTGATTTGATCCCATTTAATTGGTCATGGTACATATTGGACATACAAGTTGCCAGCTTACCAGAACCAGGGCCAGGAGCTGTCACAACGACCAAATTGCGACTAGTTTTGATGTAGTCGTTTTTCCCCATCCCTTCAGGAGAGATGATGTGGTCCATATCAGTCGGATAGCCCTTGATCGGATAGTGGAGATAAGAGGCGATCCCGCTCTTATCCAGTTGTTTGCGAAAGGCGTCTGCTGCAGCTTGTCCAGCATATTGGGTGATGACGACAGAGCCTACAAAGATCCCTAATTCATTGAATTTGTCGATCAAGCGCAGTACTTCTTGGTCATAAGAAATTCCTAGATCTCCACGGGCTTTTGAGTGCTCAATGTTGTTGGCGTTGATGGCAATGACAATTTCCACCTGGTCGCGCAATTCTTGGAGCAACTTGATCTTATTGTCTGGTTCGTATCCAGGGAGGACACGAGCAGCGTGGAAGTCTTCTAACATCTTACCACCAAATTCAAGGTAGAGCTTGCCATCGAATTGGTTGATCCTCTCAATAATGTGGTCACGTTGCAAGTTCAAATACTTTTCAGAACTAAAAGCTTGTTTTTTCATGTAAAACTCCTGTATATAAGGGAAGGGTCTGCCACACAAATCCAAGGATGAGTGTTCCGTTCCCTACCATTTCATTCTTTCATATTATATCAGAAAACAGATGGAAGATAAAATATTCTAAGATACTTTCCTAAGGGGAGTGTGGATGCCAAGGGGCTCAATGGTGACTCACGGTGGAAAGTTTCCAAGAGAAGTTTGTTTTCCCTCTAAAAAAGCCCCTTACGGGGCTTCGGATCGATGTTGCTTAATAGTGTTTGATCAAATCAACTGTAGAGCGATCCAATTTCTTAACCAATGCTTGTAAGAAGGCTTGTGCTTGCAAGAAATCATCCATGGCATAGAGGGTTTGGTGGGAGTGGATGTAACGTGCACAGACACCAATAGTGGTTGATGGGACTCCACCGTTCTTCAAGTGTGCTGCACCTGCATCGGTACCACCTTTGGCACAATAGTATTGGAATTTGATACCTGCTTCTTCAGCAGTAGTGAGCAAGAAATCTTTCATATTTGGTAGCATGATGTGACCTGGATCATAGAAGCGAAGCAGTGTTCCTTCCCCAATCGCTCCTTGGTCTCCAAAGACATCGGCCGCTGGTGAACAGTCTACAGCAAGGAAGATTTCAGGATCAAATTTAGTGGTTGAAGTGTGGGCTCCACGCAGTCCCACTTCTTCTTGAACGTTGGCCCCTACATAGAGTTCGTTGTTTAAGGCTTGTCCAGAAAGGCTCTTGGCCAATTCGCTGACCATCAAGACGCCGTAGCGGTTATCCCATGCTTTTGAGATGACGTTTTTACCATTAGCAGTGAGAATCGCAGAGCTATCTGGGACCAAAGTATCTCCAGGACGAACCCCATAACTTTCAGCTTCGGCTTTAGAGCTAAAGCCTGCATCAAAGATGATGTCGCTAATGGCTGGTACGGTTGGTCCACCCGTTCCACGTGTCAAATGAGGAGGAACAGATCCTGAAATAGCAGGGTATTCACGTCCGTCACGTGTAAAGAGTTTGAAGCGTTGGCTGCTGACGACCATCGGATTCCAACCTCCGATTGGGACAACACGGAAAGTTCCGTCAGCTTTGATTTCGCTGATCATAAAACCAACTTCGTCCATGTGGGCAGCTACTAAGATACGAGGAGCATCGGCAGCTGTTGAATGTTTGACCCCAAAGATCCCACCGAGACCATCTGTCACGATTTCGTCCACATGAGGGGTCAATTGTTGGCGCAAATAATCCCGTACAGGAGCTTCATGACCTGAGATAGCAGGGATTTCAGTTACTTCTTTGATTTTAGAAAATAAATCAGTCATAGGTTACCTTCTTTCTGATGCTATTTTAACACTTTTTCTACAAGGATGGTAGCGTTATTATGGAAATCAATCTCAAAAAGCAGAGGGAGAGATCCAGCCTAGACCGTTGTCCCTCTGCTTATTTTGTGTTACAATAGGCACTATGAAAGCTAAAAAAATTATTTTGTCTAGTCTGGCTGTAGCAAGTGCAGGAGCTCTTGCGGCCGGTGTTTATAAAATCGCCAAAGATCAAAAGCGTCTCCGTACCCAAGAAGAGTTGGTAGCAGAAGTACGGGAGCAAATGGAAGCCATGGGGACGATTGCGACCCTGTATGTGGAACTCTACGAGTCTAGTGAAGAACGCTTAGTAGGAGGCGTCATTTTTGAAGATGAGCGCCATTACCGCTTTGTCTATGAGGACGGTCTCTTGCATTATGAAGAGGAAAAACTATGATTACACCAAATTCTCTAGAAGAAATTGCTTCTTATGTAGAGCAAGATGGCAAGAAAGTGTTTGTCTTTTCAGCAGATTGGTGTGGGGATTGTCGTTACCTCAAGCCTTTTTTGCCGGAGATTGAAGCTGAAAATCCCGAATTTACCTTTATCTTGATTGACCGAGATGCCTATATGGATCTGGCGAAAGTCTGGGATGTTTATGGGATCCCAAGTTTGGTGGTTCTGGAAAAGGATAAGGAAATCGGTCGGTTTGTCAATCGGGATCGAAAAACCAAGGCGCAGCTTACAGCATTCTTAGCAGGATTAAAATAGGAGAAAAACATGATTGTAACATACAACAAAGAACAAGTCGGCGATGTCTTGATGCTGACCTTGAAAAATAGTGGAGAAGCAAAGCTCGCGGTGGAGAGAAAAGGAAAAGTGGCTCGCGTTTACCGTGAGGACAAGCAAGAAACCGTTGCCTGGAATATTTTTGATGCCTCATCTTTCTTCGCCATCGAAGGCAAGGGCCAAGTCTTTTTGACAGATGAGCAAGTAGCTCGTTTGAATCAAGAATTGGAAAGAGAAGGCTTCGCAGAACGTTTGGTCAATGATCGGGAACCAAAATTTGTGGTGGGAGAAATCCTTGAAATGGTAGCCCATCCAGATAGTGACCACTTGAATATCTGCCAAGTAGCAGTTGGACCAGATAAGACGGTTCAGATCGTAGCTGGAGCTCCAAATGCGCGAGTGGGTCTCAAGACCATTGTCGCTCTTCCAGGTGCCATGATGCCGGATGGTAGCTTGATTTTCCCAGGGGCCCTTCGTGGAGAAAAAAGCTATGGGATGATGTGCAGTCCGCGCGAATTGCACTTGCCAAATGCTCCTCAAAAACGAGGCATTATTGAATTGGATGACGCAGAAGTAGCAGGGACACCTTTTGATCCTGCTCGTCACTGGCACGAATAAAGAGAAGAATCTAGGATGTTTTGGATCCTAGATTTTTTTGATTTTGGTTTGTCACCTCCATTTTTTGAAATTTTTTCGAATAAATAGATAGGAGGTAAATGATGTATAATAAAGTTATTTTAATCGGTCGCCTAGTAGCGGCCCCAGAATTGCATAAAACCAGCACAGACAAATCCGTTGCCCGAGTGACCGTTGCGGTCAATCGTCGCTACAAGGACCAAAACGGGGAGCGAGAGACTGATTTTGTCAATGTCGTTGTCTGGGGGAAATTGGCTGAAACCATGGCTAGTTATGCTAGCAAAGGGAGCCTGATCTCTTTGGATGGAGAGATTCGGACGCGCCGCTACGAGAAAAATGGAGTTATGCAGTATGTGACAGAGGTCCTCTGCCAAAGTTTTCAGTTGCTAGAGAGCCGCGCTCAGCGAGCGATGCGTGAAAATGGTGGAACGGGAGATTTAGCCGATATCATCTTAGAAGAGGAAGATCTTCCCTTTTAGGATCAAAAAAGAAAGCTGGTTCGTTTATAGACCAGCTTTTTTGATACTTGCTAGGGATTTTATTCGGGAACGACTCTTTTAAAAATAAATCAAAAATATGCATCTGTACAATAAAAGCCAGCACTTTTCTTGAAAAAGTAGTAAAATAAAGTAATATATATTCAAAATTTTCAGAAAAGGAACGGAGTTTGAAGAGGAAAGAAGAAAGAAAAGAACTGTTAAAATGGCTGATAAAACGGGTTCTACTGGTGATTCCAGTGGCCTGCCTCCTCTTGTGGATCTATGCTGTTTGTCAAACCAGTAGCATCAAGGATCAGACCAAGATTGGTGTCACCTATATGACCATGAACAATGAGTTCTATAAAAGTATTCATTCGGAAATTAGTCGGATTGCCGATGAGAGAGGGGCTCTTGTATCTGTTCGAGATCCGGAATTGGATGAAAAAAGGCAGAGCCAGCAGATCGATGATTTTTGCGCTCAAAAAGTAAATGTGATTGTGATTAATCCGGTCAAAGGGGATAGTCAGCCGATTTTAAGGGCTCTTAAAAAAGCTAGAAAACAAGGAATTAAGATCATTGCAGTTGATACCCAGCTCAAGCATTTTAAGCCGGATGCCAGCATTGTCTCCGACAACTACCAAGCAGGAGTCTTGATTGCGAAAGAGTTGATGAAACGCTCTTCAAATGCTCGGATCCTTCTCTTGGAGCACAAAGGGACTGTTTCGGCAGATACGCGGATTCAGGGATTTAAGGATACCATCAAAGGACATGGGTCTTATCAGATCATCTCGGAACTAGAAACCAAGGGGCAGACGGAGATCGCCATGCCAGCTGTCCGTAAGTTCTTGCAGTCAGGGGGGAATGTCGATACTCTAGTCTCCTTGAATGACCGCTCGGCTATAGGAGCTTTAGCGGCGATCAAGGAGCAAGGAATCACCCATCCCATTGCGATCTATGGGATTGATGGCTCACCAGATATGAAAGCCTTGCTACACTCGACAGATGATGTCGTAGGAACCGTTGCCCAGTCTCCGTTGAAGATGGGAGACCGCGTGATGGAGGTCATCCAAGATATGGCTGATGGGAAGAGCTACCAAAAAGAAATAACCATTCCGGTTCAGATGATGACAAAGGAAAACATCGATCAATTTGATGTGAATGGGTGGCAGTAATGAGAAAATTTAGAGGTGTGAGATACAGTTTGGCCATTCTGATGGTCGTGAATTTTATCGCTGTGATGCTCAACAGTATCATCTATCTTCAAGCAACCAATTATATCATTGCTCAACGACAAGCTTCCCTATTAGTAGAACGCTTAGAGCGCATTCCTTTTGCGCCCTCTACAACTTTTTGGTTGTCTGCACTCTTATTTGCTGGGATTGCCTTGATTTCCATGAGTCGTTATCGGTCTCAAACGAGTCGATGGTCCATTTTTGATAAGTGGAACATTCTGGAGATCCTCCTGATGTTGCTCTTGATGTGGGTCCAAAATGTAGCTTATAACGGGCTCATTCTCTTGGTTTTTGCGGATATCTTCTATGGTTCCAAAGAGTTGAATACCAAGCGAGACCGCAAGTATTGGTTTGCTTTTATCCTAGTAAGTTTCTTGATGCTTCTTGTGACCAATTCAGACGTCTTTTCGCTTTTCTTTCCGATTCCTTCTCTGGATGTCTATATTCATTTTTATCCTGCCTCCATTCGGATTCTGGCCTTTTTCTTGAAGAATTCCCTCTATGCCTTGAATATGGTGCTCTTCATTATTTCGCTTTTGTTCTATATTATGAATGTTCTTGCGGAAAACCACGAAGTAGAAGAAGAGTTGGCCATGGTTTCGAAGGTCAATACGGAGTTGAACAACTATATGGCCTTGTCTGAGAAGATTGCAGAGGATCGGGAGCGCAAGCGGATTGCTCGGGAAATTCACGATACCTTGGGACACGCGCTAACAGGGATCTCAGCAGGTTTAGATGCTGTCGGAGTCTTGATTGATATCGATCCCAATCGGGCAAAAGAGCAGGTGAAAAGTGTTTCAGAAGTGGTTCGTGAAGGAATCCAGGATGTGAGAGGCTCTCTCAACCGCCTCCGTCCAGGTGCCCTTGAGGGACGAACCCTCAAAGATGCTTTAGAAAAGATGATCCGCGAGTACCAGACGCTCTCCAACTTGCAGGTTGATTTACGCTATGAATGGGTCGATGTCGATATGGACGTCATGATTGAAGATACGATCTTTCGTGTGATCCAAGAGTCTATGACCAATGCGGTTCGCCACGGTCATGCCAGTCAGATGAGCCTTCATTTTTTTGAGGATAAAGAAAATTACCTGATTGAGTTGCAGGACAATGGGGTTGGATTTGAAACCTTGACCTATGGCTATGGGCTCAAGCAGATGATGGAGCGTATTTCCATCCTAGGAGGACAGCTTCAATTTGAAAGTCGCGATGGATTTTTCACGCGCGTCAGTTTACCGAAATATAAAGAAGGGAGATAGAGATGGTGATAAAAGTAATGGTAGCAGATGACCAGGCCTTGATTCGAGAATCTCTGAAAATTATTTTGTCAGCCCACCCCGATATTGAAGTGGTGGCCACAGTGGAAGATGGGAATCACGTCTTGTCGAGCATTCCACAGACACATCCTGACCTGATCTTAATGGATATTCGGATGCCAGGCATGGATGGGGTCTTGGCGACAAAAGAAGTCAAAGAGCACTATCCGGATATCAAAATTATTATTTTAACGACCTTTGATGATGATGAATTTATCTATAGTGCACTCAAGTATGGTGCTTCAGGTTATCTTTTAAAGGGAGCCTCGACAGAGGAACTCTATGAAGCGATTAAGGTGGTGTATCAAGGCGGAGCCATGATCAACCCGAATATCGCTAGTAAAGTCTTTCAAATTTTCTCACAAATGGCCAAGACCAACTTCTCTATTGCTGTGGATGAGGACAATGTCAAGGATTTGAGCACGACGGAATGGCGCATTATCCAAGAAGTCGGCTATGGGGAGTCTAATAAAGAAATTGCGGCTAAACTTTTCTTATCAGAAGGAACCGTGCGCAATTACTTATCAACAATTTTGGCGAAATTAAACCTACGAGATCGAACGCAATTAGCGATCTGGTCAGTCCAAACAGGAGTGACGAGACGTGATTTTTCTAAAGGAAATACAGAATGAAATTGAAGCGAAAGCATCTTTGTTGGGGGATCGGCCTCCTTGTTGTGCTCTGTGCGAGCGCGGGTTTCTATTGGTGGAAACAGCAACCGACCGTCCTCCATATCGGCGTTTATGCAGGTTCTAGCTGGGATGTGCCGACCAGTCAACGTTCCCATGCCTTGGATCGTGCGATTCAAAAATTTGAAAAATCCCATCCCCACGTTCGTGTAGAGTATGAAAATGGGATTCCTCAGTCGGATTATTCTGACTGGCTTTCCGAAAAGATTGTCTCAGGAAAGACGCCAGATGTGTTTATGGTCTCTGAGCAAGATCTTTCCTTATTAGCAGCGCGAGGCGTATTAGAAAAGTTAAACGGCTATATGGATCGAAAAGATCAAGCTGCCTTTTATCCCGTTGCCTTTGAATCCGGTGTCTATCAGGGGCAAACCTATGCCTTACCTTATGAAAGCAATCCGATTTTGATGTGTGTCAATAAAGATCTCTTGGATAAAGAAGGTATCGCGGTTCCCAAAGAAGGCTGGACCCTTGAAGAGTTCTATACGATTTGCAAGAAACTAACCAAAGATACCAATGGGGATGGGCAATTGGACCAATTTGGGAGTACAGAATACACCTGGAAAGAAGCCTTGGCGGCAAATGGAGGTCATCTCTTCCAAGGAGGCATGCTCAAGCTGACAGCTCCAGAAGTGAAAGAGTCTCTGACTTTTCTGCAAAAATTGGAAGATCTAAATAAAAATTACAAGGTGAGCTCTAAAGATTTTGACCAGGGAAAAGTCGCCTTCTATCCCATGACCTTGGCCCAATATCGGACCTACAAACCTTATCCCTACCACGTTTCTAAATATTCAAACTTCACCTGGACCTGTATCCCGATGCCTGCTAAGTCAAAAACGACCAAGGCAACCTTGGTCACGACGACTTCTTTTGCTATGTCGGCTCGAAGTTCTCATTCCAAGTTGGCTTGGGAATTAATGCAACTCTTAACAGAGGATCCCGAAATTCAACAAACCCTCTTTGCCCAATCCCAGGGGATCTCTGTCATGCCACAGGTAGTCAAGAGTCGCTCTAGTAAAGACCTCTTGCAGGTAGATGATTTTGGGACGGATTCCTTGACCAATCAGACCTTGAACCGCATCATGGAACAAGCTGTTGAAAGTAGTCCTAAAAATGTCTCAAAAGAGGTGTTAGAAAAGTTAGATTACTTGATTGGCAATGCCTTGCGCGATCAAGATGTTGAGAACCGCTTGCCTCAAATTCAGAGGGAGATTGAAAGTAGTCTACAGGTAGGAGTTTAGAGTAAAATAAGATGGCATTTTGTCAAGTGACAGATGTCATTTTTTTATTGCTAAATGTCATATTAGGAATGTGACATTTGACAATGTAAAAACGCTTTCAAATACTCTACAATAGAGTCAAATAAAGGAGGCGTAGAAAAATGAAATACCTCGTTTTGGTCAGTCATGGCGGACTGGCAGAAGGTCTAAAAACATCACTAGCCATGTTTGCTGGTGACAAGTTGGATCAGGTCATCGCAGTTGGACTCAAAGAAGGAAAATCGGTCGATGACTTCGCAGTTGATTTCAGAGAGAGCATTTCAGGATTGACAGCTGATGATTCTGTTTTGGTCTTGGCAGATATCGTAGGTGGTAGTCCATTAACCACTGCAGCCATGGTTCTAGAAGAAGCTGGAAAGCTCGATGGAGCCTTGATCCTTGGTGGGATGAACCTCACCATGGCCTTGACGGCAGTTGTGATGAAGGATGTGTTGGATGGAGACGATTTGTCAGCTACCATCTTATCAGAAGCACGATCTGCACTACAGCCTTTTGAAGTTTCAGCCACTGGTGCTGAAGAAGATGATGACGATATTTAATAGGGAGGTACCTTATGGTAGTAACATTTGTACGGATTGATGACCGCATGATTCACGGTCAGACAGTCACACGCTGGGCAAAGGAAAAACCATGTGATGGTTTGATTGCCGTAAACGATGCAGCAGCATCAAACAAGGTTTTGATTCAAGCTTACAAAGGCGCATCAGACAAGAAAACCTTTGTATGGACAAAGGAAGCCTTTAAGGAAAAATCAGCAAAAGTAACAGAATCAGATAGTCGTTACTTCTTGATCACCAAAAATCCAATCGATATGAAGGAAATTTTGGTCGACCAAGGGTTTGTCCCAGGTGATGTCAAAGAAATCATTGTTGGCCCTGCAAATGATCGTCCTGGAGCTGTGAAATTGGGAAATAACCAATCCATCACTCAGGAAGAAGCAGAAGCCTTCCAAGCCATTCAAGCAGCAGGCTACAAGGTGAAATTCCAATTGTTGCCAGATGTTTCCATCGGGTATTGGGATGATTTCAAATCAAAATTTGGTTTTTAAAACTAACAGTCTGATCTGTTAGGTAAATAAATTTACAAACAAAAGGAGCGTTTGTTATGACAATTTCATGGATTCAAGCAATCTTGCTTGGTATTTTCGCCAGCTTGTCTTCAATGCCTGGTATGGGAGGTTCCAGTATCGGGAACTATACACTCGGTCGTCCTTTGATCGGTGGGTTGATTTCAGGTTTAATTCTTGGAGATGTGACAACCGGTATTATGGTCGGGGTTGCCCTTCAAGTCGTTTATATCGCCTTGGTAACACCTGGTGGTACCGTATCTGCCGATGTGCGTGCCATCTCTTACATCGGTGTTCCTCTTGCTATCTTGTTTGTGCATGCTAATAACATCACAGATGAAGCAGGAATCGCCGCAGCTGCAGCTCCAATCGGTGCAGCCGTTGGGACAATTGGTACAGTTCTTTTCTACGGTACCGCTACTATGAACTTGGTTTGGCAACACATTGGTTGGAAAGCCGTTGAAGAAGGAAACTTCAAAAAACTCTACGCAGTTGACTGGGTTTACCCTTGGATCTCTCACTTCCTCTTCTCTTTCCTTCCAACAATGATTATCACCAAATACGGTGAAAACATGGTTGATTTGATGAAACAATACCTTCCTATGGATGGTTACTGGATGAAAGCCCTCTTTACAGTCGGTGCTCTTCTCCCATGTGTCGGTATTGCCATCTTGTTGAAACAAATTGTTACAGAAGCAACTGACTTCATTCCATTCTTTGTTGGATTTACCTTGGCAAAATCTCTCGGATTGAACTTGGTATCCAGTGCCGTTGTTTCATTAATCTTTGCAGTAATCTACTATGAACTTGAAGTGATCAAATCGATGAAAGCTGCTCCAGCCGGAGTGGTGGACCAAGACGATGATGAGGAGGATATTTAAAATGGCTGATAGAAAGAAAATTTCAAAGAAAACATTAGCAAAAGCATTCCATCATTGGTATTATGGTCATTTGACTTGTTTCTCTCAAGAACATATGCAAACCTTCGGGTACTTGACTTCTATGCTTCCAATCGTAGAAGAAATGTATGACACAAAAGAAGAACAAAAGGATGCTATGCAAACCTATACGGCCTTCTTCAACACTGAACCACAACTTGGATCTCTTGTTGTAGGGATCACAGCTGGTTTGGAAGAAGCGCGTGCAAACGGAGATGCAGTAGATGGCGAAACCATCAACGGTATGCGTGCCGGTTTGATGGGACCAATCGCTGGTATTGGTGACTCATTGGTCGTTGGTACCTTGATTCCAGTTCTCTTAGGGATTGCCCTTGGTCTTTCTAAAGGTGGTAACGTCGCTGGTGCTCTCTTCTACATCGTCGTATGGAACCTCTTAGTCTACTTTGGTATGCGCTTTGCCTTCTTCAAAGGTTACCAATTAGGGGATAAAGCCGTTGAATTCCTTGTAGGACCAAAAGGACAAGCTCTTCGTAAAGCGATCAGCGTTGTCGGTGGTATGGTTATCGGTGCCGTAGCAGCTACTTGGGTATCTGTTACAACAGCCCTTCAATTCAAGAATTCTGAAGGAAAAGTCTTCTTGAACATCCAAGAAAAGATCGATGGTGTTTATCCAGGTCTCTTGACAGCAGCCTTCATCACTCTTTGCTGGTGGTTGATGTCTAAGAAAAAAATTTCACCAAACAAAGTCATGTTACTTCTCGTTGTAGTGGCTTTGATCGGTGTTGCCCTTGGTATCTTTGACCCACATCTTAAATACTAAGGTCAAGAAAAAACGAATTTGCTAGTAGGAGTTTTTGAGAATGAAGTGAATGGACCTCCTTTATTTGCACTTCATTCTCAATTTTTATCAGGAGGAATCCCATGGTTACAAAACAAGAACTTGTCAATGGATATGAAACAGAAATCAAGTACCAACGCCACATGCTTGAAAACCTTGGTCGTTGGTTCAGCTTACTCTTTATCATTGCCAGTATTGGTGTGGTATTGATCTATCTCTTTCACAAAAGTTTCCTCCCACTCTTGATCCTCGGGATTTTACTAGCCTTGGTTGGAATTTTAGGCATGATTGTTTTTGGATATGGCATCTACCGCGGTCGGATCAATCTTCAAAAAGTGATCGATGATTTCAATCAAAAATTGACAATTTTAAATTGATATTTTAGAAACATCTCATTTATTTTTGAGGTGTTTTTTTCTTGACTATTTCTGACCAAGTGATACAATAGAAACATAAGTTAGCACTTGTGTATAGAGAGTGCTAAAAACACGTATGGAGGAATGAACATGTTAAAACCATTAGGAGACCGTGTGGTCTTAAAAGTAGAAGAAAAAGAACAGACTGTTGGAGGTTTTGTCCTCGCAGGTGCGAGCAAGGCCGATACAAAAACAGCTGAAGTGGTTGCCGTTGGTGAAGGTGTGCGTACCCTAAGTGGTGAACTCATCGCTCCAGCTGTAAAAGCAGGAGACCACGTTTTGGTTGAAAGCCATGCAGGAATTGAAGTGAAAGATGGGGAAGAAACTTACACCATCGTTGGAACATCAAACATTCTTGCAATTGTAGAGTAAGAGAAGAAAGAGGTAAGAGAAATGGCAAAAGATATTAAATTTTCATCTGATGCACGTTCTGCAATGGTCCGTGGTGTCGATGTCTTAGCAGATACAGTGAAAGTTACGTTGGGCCCTAAAGGACGCAATGTGGTTCTTGAAAAATCATTTGGTTCGCCCTTGATCACAAATGATGGGGTGACCATCGCAAAAGAAATTGAATTGGAAGACCATTTTGAAAATATGGGTGCTAAATTGGTGTCAGAAGTGGCTTCTAAGACCAATGATATCGCAGGTGACGGTACAACGACCGCAACGGTCTTGACTCAAGCCATCGTCCGTGAAGGGATCAAAAACGTCACTGCAGGTGCTAACCCAATTGGCATCCGCCGTGGGATTGAGACCGCTGTTGCAACAGCAGTAGAAGCTTTGAAAAACAATGCGATCCCAGTATCGAGCAAGGAAGCGATTGCTCAAGTAGCTGCTGTGTCTTCTCGTTCTGAAAAAGTTGGTGAGTACATCTCTGAAGCCATGGAAAAAGTTGGCAAAGATGGGGTCATCACGATTGAAGAATCTCGTGGAATGGAGACAGAACTGGAAGTCGTTGAAGGCATGCAGTTTGACCGTGGTTACCTCTCACAATACATGGTCACTGATAATGAAAAGATGGTGGCAGACCTTGAAAATCCATACATTTTGATCACTGACAAGAAGATTTCAAATATCCAAGAAATCTTGCCATTGTTGGAAAGCATTCTTCAAAGCAACCGTCCACTCTTGATCATCGCAGATGATGTCGATGGCGAAGCTCTTCCAACACTTGTCTTGAACAAGATCCGTGGTACCTTTAATGTCGTAGCTGTCAAGGCACCAGGATTTGGAGATCGCCGCAAAGCCATGCTAGAAGACATTGCCATCTTGACAGGTGGTACAGTCATTACAGACGATCTTGGTTTGGAATTGAAAGATGCAACCATTGAAGCGCTTGGTCAAGCAGCTAAAGTGTCAGTTGATAAAGACAGTACCGTCATTGTCGAAGGTTCTGGTAACCCAGAAGCGATCGCTAACCGTGTGGCGGTCATCAAGTCACAAATCGAAACCACAACCTCTGAATTTGACCGTGAAAAATTACAAGAACGTTTGGCTAAATTGTCTGGTGGCGTTGCCGTAATCAAGGTTGGTGCTGCAACAGAAACAGAATTGAAAGAAATGAAACTCCGTATCGAAGATGCCCTTAATGCGACTCGCGCAGCCGTTGAAGAAGGGATCGTTGCCGGAGGTGGTACAGCTCTTGTCAATGTCATCTCTGCAGTCGCAGCCCTTGAATTAGAAGGGGATGAAGCAACAGGACGCAATATCGTTCTTCGTGCTTTGGAAGAGCCAGTGCGCCAAATTGCCCACAATGCCGGTTACGAAGGATCTATTGTGATTGATCGCTTGAAAAATGCCGAAGTCGGAACAGGTTTCAATGCTGCAACAGGTGAATGGGTGAATATGATTGATGCAGGAATCATCGACCCAGTTAAAGTGAGCCGTTCAGCCCTTCAAAACGCCGCTTCCGTAGCGAGTCTGATCTTGACGACCGAAGCAGTCGTAGCCAACAAACCAGAACCAGCAGCCCCAGCAGGACCAGGAATGGATCCAAGCATGATGGGTGGGATGATGTAACACACTTAGCCTAATGGGTGCTAAAGCACCTCATTAGGCTACGGCAAGCACCATGGTGCCTTGCCGAAGTGTCTTACTAAGAAAATAAAGAAGGCGTTATAGGCCTTCTTTATTTTCTGTCGTAACTGTTACACGATTGAGGCTATACCTCTCATCGTTGGATAGTAGCCACTATGTTGCGGCCTGGCTAATCGTCTTACTAGCTCAAAGAGAGTGGGACAGAAATCGGTAATTCGTTAGAATTCGATTTCGTTGTCCCACCTCCGCACAGTTGAGTAGGGCTGTAAAAGCTGATGAAATCAGCGTAGTAGAGCCCACTCAACCACTGCGTCTTGCTCGACAATCCAAAAATAATTGAGAGGCTAGGACTTTTGTCCCAGCCTCTTTTTATCGTGCTTTGGGATTTTCATTTATTATGGAATAATATTTTTATTTTAAATTTTGTAACAGAAATGATAAATACTAATTAAAGAGGACTTGCGTAGATGCTTGGGAATCAAGCATTTGCGGTGTTTTCAGGCAGAGGGATATTTGCCAACAAATTGCAATACAAATTAACTGATTTTGTAATAATTCTAGTGTATACTAGTAAGAGTAGATCACAGGTCTACATTGTTGCAAGGGGAGAACTTCCCACATACATGTCTATTGACAATAAAACTTGATCGTAATATCGCTGTTAGTAAAATGAGAGTTTGAACATAGCATAGATTTTATCGACCTTTTTCATATTAAAAAATATTTTTCAAATTCCCCTTGCGCAAGCTCTTCCGGATTCCTCCGGGAGAGTTTTTTTGTTAAGGAGAAAAGGTAGAAGGGCTATTAAGTCTCTTTTGAAAGAGTGGCTCAGCAGGCATCATTTATGGTAAAATAGAACATATTCGTAGAGGGGAAGGAGTGAGGACTTTGTTGAAGATTTTTGTGTTAGAAGATGAATGGATCCAACAATCGCGTATCGAAGCGGTCTTGCAGGATCTCATCCGTCAAAAATTCTTGCAATGCAAAGCGCCAGAAGTGTTTGGGAAGTCAAGCCAGTTGCTGGATGCTATCACAGAGAGAGGCGCCCATCACCTATTCTTTTTAGATATCGAGATTAAAGGTGAGGAGAAAAAGGGGCTGGAGATCGCAAAAGAGATTCGTAAGAAAGATCCCCATGCGACCATTGTCTTTGTCACCACTCACTCTGAATTTATGCCCATTACCTTTCAGTACAAAGTGGCTGCCTTGGATTTTATCGATAAAACGCTGGGTGAGGAAGAGTTCAAAGAGAGAATCAGCTCAGCCATCGATTATACCTTGGAGCAAGCTGGGACCACGATTGCGCAAGATGCCTTTACGTTTGAGAGTGCGATGGCGCGTGTACAAGTTCCTTTTAATAAGATTTTGTATGTTGAAACGTCTCCAACCATTCACAAGGTCATTTTACACACCCAGGAAGAGCGCTTGGAATTTTACGCTAGTATTGCCGATATCGAAAAAGCAGATCCCCGCTTGTATCGGTGCCACCGCTCCTTTGTGGTGAATCCGCAAAATATTACGAAGATTGATAAAGAAGCCAAGAAAGCTTTTTTTGAAAATGGGGACAATTGCTTGATCTCACGGACCAAGTACAGAGGCTTACTGGAAGCTTTGAAAAAATAGAAGGGAGAAAGAATTGCTGTTAGATATTCTAATGTCTTACCTAAAGTTCTTCGTCAGCATGCTGATCTATCGTCATATCAGTAGACAAGAGTTCACCTTGCGCTGGCTCTTTTTGTGCCCCTTCTTCTTTGCAATTATCTTTACCCTTGTACCACCGGTAGGCTTTTTTGGCTATTTCTTAGTATTTATTGCCTATAGTTTCTACCGAAATCGTAACATACGACACCTTTTGAATATTTTTTATGGGCTCTATCCGGTTGTCATGGAGAGTCTCATTGGGCGTCTCTTAGCCTTTTATGTCTTTCCAATGTTAGGGATCGTACTTGTTCATGAGGCATCTGTCAGCTGGTATGATGCTCTACTTGAATTGCTGGTCTTTCCTGTTTATATAGGAATCACTAAATTGTTAAAACTAGATTTTACAGATTTAAAAGTAGGGTTTCAACGGCAGTATTTTAATCGTTTCCTACTCCCAATGGATCTTTCCATGTTTGTGTATTTGCTCAGTGTTGTAGGTCTGGTGGTTTTTGAGGATGCTATTCCTCATGCAGATGCTTTACGGGAACAGTTAAATAGTATTTATCTGATTTTGTTTTTTGTGATGCTCTTGTATTTCAATGCAGTGTCCAAAGAACGATTGAAACAAGAGATTCTAGAGCAAAAAGATAGGCAACTGCAGGAGTTAGCCACCTATAGCCAACACGTCGAAATGCTCTATGGGGAGATTCGTGCCTTTCGTCATGATTACCTGAATATTTTAACCAGTCTCAAATTAAGTATTGAGCACGAAGACCTCAATGCGATCAGGGAAGTCTATGAGAATGTTCTTCGAGAGAGTGGCCAGCAATTTTACAATAGTAAGTTTGATATTGCCAAACTCAGTCACATAGAAAATCCAGCTGTAAAAAGTGTTCTGTCCGCAAAATTATTGGAAGCTCAAAATAAAGGGATTGGGATCTCTGTCGAGATCGATGAACCTGTTCGTGATTTATTCATCGAGGTTTTAGATTTCATCACCTTCTTATCCATCCTTTGTGACAATGCTATTGAAGCGAGTCTTGAATCAGAGGACCCCCAGCTGACCCTTGCCATGCTTCAGGAAACAAACTCCCTCATCTTAATCGTTGAAAATAGTACAAAAGCTGAAAAAATAGATCTGGCGAGAATTTTTGAAAAAGACTACTCGAGTAAAGGAGAGGGCCGCGGTCTTGGCTTGTACAAGATCCAACAATTACTGGAAAAGTATCCCAAAACGACAGTGTCTACCAAGAGTTCAAACTACCGATTTACTCAGAGCCTGACCTTTTGGAAGGAATAATGGAAGAGAGAGTGGGACAGAAATCGGTAATTCGTTAGAATTCGATTTCGTCGTCCCACCTCCTCACAGTTGAGTAGGGCTGTAAAAGCTGATGAAATCAGCGTAGTAGAGCCCACTCAACCACTGCGTCTTGCTCGACAATCCAAAATAATTGAGAGGCTAGGACTTTTGTCCCAGCCTCTTTTTTGACCATTCGCGACGATTTTCTGACCGATTCTGACAGAGAGCCACAAAGCCTGTCCCTTTGAAGTATACTGTACACAAGATCAATAAGAAAAGAGGGATCGTATGTTTCAGGTAGCATCTATTACAAAATCATTTAAGGAAAAAGCTGTATTAAAGGGAGTGTCTTTTTCGATAGAAGAAGGAGATAAAATTGCCTTGCTGGGAAATAATGGGGCAGGTAAAAGCACCCTGTTCAATATTATCGCTGGACAGCTCCAGGCCGATTCGGGGACGATAAAGACTTCGCTTGATTTTCAAAGAGAAATTGGGATGATGCCTCAGGGGGATCTGCTCATCGAGGATCTAACCGTCGCTGAATTCGTCGAATTAAAAAGCCGGATGAATCAGCTGAAGCAGGCTGATATCAATGGACTCTTAGAGATGGTCGAATTGAGAGAATCAAGAGAGCAGATGGTGGGCAGTCTTTCCGGTGGTCAAAAGAGACGCTTGTCCTTGTTGGTAACTATTTTGAATCATCCAAAGTTGATTTTTTTAGATGAGCCAACGACTGGCATGGACTTGGAAGCAGTGGATAATTTTTGGAAATTACTGGAGCAGCAAGAGTTTACATCTGTTGTGGTGACCCATGATTTTAACCAAATCGATGCCTTTTTTACAAAAGTCCTGATTTTAAAAGATGGTCGAATTGCTGCCACAAAGTCTGTCGAGGACATTCACCAGGATGGTCAAACCATTGAGCAGTATTTCCGAGAAGAGATGAATAAAGGAGGGGAACAAGCATGAAAAAGATTCAATTAAAACAAGTTTTACGAAATAAGCGCTTTGTATTATTCACCATTATTTTACCCATAGGCTGGTATATCTTCTTTGATCAGCTTCAAAAAGGGGTTTCGCCAAGTATTTTATTAGGCATTGCCGTATTTATCGGGGTCATTGGCAATAGCCTTGCAACCTTTAGTAAGCGGATCGCCTCAGATATCGGGTTTTATTCTTTTGAATCCCATTTTACAAGCTATAGTGTCAAGAACTATTTATGGGATCAATCGATCGTACAACTGATTTTGAACAGCTTGATCTTTTTAGCAGTACTAGTAGTTGCTGTTCTAGGTTTTCGCTTTCCAGTGACGACTAGCCTGTTGGTACAATTTTTCCTCTTATCCTTGATGGGGATCTACTTTAGCGTGATTGGCTTTGTCCTTGGGGTAAGAGTAGATGCCAAGACGATTGATACCATTGGCTTTCCTATCATTATTTTGGCCGCTATGACCATTATTCCCTTTGATACGCTTGGTGCAAGTGGAGGATTTATGGACTTAGTTGGCAAGCTACAACGGGCTTTCCCAGGTTATTATTATACAAAGCTGATCCAAGATTTGACCGAGAAACAAACGGTCGATGCCACTCAATTAGCGCTCTTTGTTGCCGTATTTGGATTGAATTTGCTATTTTTCTATCTGCTCGTACCCAAAGGAAAAATGGGGAACTAAGAGCAGTTAAAAAGAGGTTGGGACAAAAGTCCTAGCCTCTCAATTGTTTTTGGATTGTCGAGCAAGACGCAGTGGTTGAGTGGGCTCTACTACGCTGATTTCATCAGCTTTTACAGCCCTACTCAACTGTGCGGAGGTGGGACGACGAAATCGAATTCTAACGAATTACCGATTTCTGTCCCACTCTCTTTTCTTTGCTATAAAACGGTTATTCGGTATTCGTCCGTCAAGTACTTGGAAAGATCTTGCCAATCTTCTTCCTTAAATTTACAAAGATTGACGAAGAGTTTTACGGTATGGTGCTCTGTGTTAATGATGACATTCGATTTTGAGAGATTTTCTAGTGCTGTATTGTCCCTCAGTTGAAATTCGATGAAATAACTCTTACTATTTTGGTGATCGGGGTCACTAACATCGACCTCTTTATAAGCTGCAGTTACCAAATCTTCCTTGGGAATAAAGATATCTTTTGTCAGAATCACTCCCTGATAAGCATGGATCCCATCAGAAGTCAGTTCAAAGGCGATCTGACGATTAGTCAGCCTTTTGATCCCAGCAATGGTTGCATAGACCGCAATTAACAATAAAAGGATCTGAATGAGAGTGATAAAAGTGATTTTTGGAAAACCCTCAAAACCTAGGACCGATAAAAAAGCTAAGTGGACAAAGATCGCACAGGCAAAAGCCAAAAAGCCATATCCGACATATTTTGAATAATAGATTTTCATTTTGGACTCCTTACATTTAAGATGTAACGAAAACTTGGAATTTCAAGTACCCTTATCATAGCGGATTCAGGCAAGAACTGTCAAATGTTTGCTAGGGTTCAAAGGTGCTTTTTTATTTTAAATGGAATAACAATGATGCAGGATGTTCTAACTTCGTACGCTACATTATAGTGTATAAAAATATGAGCCAAATACTTTTGAGACAAGCAAAAAAGCCTTGTAAACCAAGGCTTTTACTGTTGAAGTTTGATGTCCCCTGCATGGATTTGGAAAGAATTTTCATACTGATAGTAATTAAAAATATTGAAATATAAGTGATTTTAGGGAAATACTTTTAGGTATTTTCAATGTCATGATTTAAAAATGGGGCAAAAGTGTGGCAAAAATTATTTTATCAGTAACCTAGGCCCGATAAATTGCTTACATCATCTCAATGTTTCTTATTCCAGACGAATCCCGTATATACAAGTGCGGACATTAACATGATCCAAAGTAACAATGTTAAAATTTGTATATTATAAAGATTGAAGGCAGAGATATCATTAAAATATTGATTATGCGCTCCTAATAGAGAAAAATCTGTTAATAATTTAGCAAATTTATTTATGCTCGAAAACATAGGGAGAGTCATAATGACAAGATAGAATATTAGACTCACGGCAGAGGCTTGTGTTTGATTTTTACAGAACAAAGCTATAGCAAAGTTGACCAATATAAAACAAAGTATCGTAAGGAAGGTTACTACTGAATATAGAGCAAGATTAGGTATTGAGATACCAAAAGTAATAGGCATCACCCAAACACCTATAATTGAAAATAGAAATGGAAATAAGACTGTAGAAAAAATATACTCTGGAGTTTTGACTCCTGTTAAAATTAACGTTCTTAAATTCTTTTTATCTTTTTCTTCACTGATGATTAGTGTAGTAAAGGTTCCAGCGGTCAGACTATAGATGGTAATAATCGCCATATTCATTAAAAAGATTGAACCACGAACGTCTGGCACAAAGTTTAAAAGTGAGAAGTCGACTATTGGTGTGAATACACATACAAATAGAATGATTTTGTTATGAAGAAGGTATCTATACCGTAACCATAATAAACTAAAAAATCGTTTAAGCATATTATAATTTGTCTCCTGTTAATTGAATAAAGATACTCTCAAGGCTTGTTTCCAGAGTATTAATTGTTTTAGTGTTCTCTCCTAGATATTTATAAGCCTCCTCTTTAGGAACAATAATCTCTCTTCCATCAAAATAGCTTATTTTAACCTTATCAGTCTGGCTGTACTTATCAATAATCTCTCGAGGCGAACCTTGTTCGACGATTTTTCCTTCATGAAGTAAAGCGATTGAATCACATAACTTGGTCGCTTCATCCATGTTATGAGTTGTTAAAAAAATAGTTGCCCCAGAGTTTTTTATTTCAAGTAGTAGTTCATGAACGATTTGAGATAGGGTTGGATCCATTCCAGAAGTTGGTTCATCTAAAAAAATTACTTTTGGTGAATGTAGAATCGCCCGAATTAACAACATTCTTTGTTTCATTCCGGTTGATAACTTCTCTGCTTTATTAAATCGATCATCATATAACTTCAATCGCTTTAATAAATGATCTAGATATGATATTTCTACACTGTGGAATTTAGCAAAAAATAAAAGATTATCGTACAGAGACAGTCTATCATAGAAACCTACATTATCACTCATAATTCCCAATTCTAAAAAGTCGTCAGAGGTTAATTGGGCGCAATCCTTTCCTAATATTTTAACCTCTCCTTCATCAGGTGGTAACTGACCAGTTAAAATATTGATTGTCGTAGTTTTGCCAGCACCAGATGGTCCTAAAAAACCAAATATTTCTCCACTATTTATTGAGAAACTAATTTCTTTGAGTGCTGTTTTGTCTTTAAATTTTTTGGTAAGATTTGAAATTAAGATACTTTCGTTCATTTTATATCTTTCTTTTAGAAAATTATTACGTAATTTGTTACCATCACGATAAATTGGAATACGGGAATTTTATTTGTCAGTACATAGGCTTATTCCTAAAGTTTTAAATCTATAATACTAAGATTTAAAAGATAAAGCAAGATATATTCTTTAGTTTGTTAATTTTTGAAATGTGGTTTACTCGCAGATAGTTTTTACACTTATCGTATTAAAATCTCTGAATGAAAGTAAAGATGTATTTTCTAGTTTATACAGAAGAGGTGGTACAAATCCATTTGTCTTAAATAAACAAAAAAGCCTTGAGTGGTTTTCAAGGCTTTTTGTGCATAAAAAAATGCCCCCTACATGAATTTGTAAGAACTTTTCATATTGAAAATAAACAAAAATGTTGAAATATAGCTGATTTTAGGGAAATACTTTTAGGTATTTTCAATGTCAGGATTTAAAAATGGGGCAAAAGTGGGGCAAAAACAAATTAACGAAAAAAATATCGAGTTCGTGCATCAAGTAAATGATAAATTGCAAGAATAAGTGCAACATTTACTCGAACTCATCCTCTAGAGCTTCACTAGCAGTTCTGTAAGCTAAACATTTTCGTGGTCGGTGATTGATATCATATAAAGCCTTGGTTCCCAAAGCTTTTTTATGTTATAAACTCATTAAAAGAACCCCCAGTTAGATTTGGAATATTTTTTATTCTGTGTCATATAAAAATAAATAAAATGAGTGGCTATAGCTAGAGCTAAAATGGTTGTTATACTCACTACTATTATAGGATTAGAAGCAAAGATTAAAGAGAGAATCAAGGCAGCCAGATAGAGTGTCGCTTGGACACAGTAGTAACTTTTCGAATAGCGAAGATAGTGTTTGTTATGGGGCCCATTTACTAGGACAGCAGCTTGAAAGAGGCCAAATCCGATATAAGAGAAGCTGGTTGCAAAGAGACGATTAGCTTCAGGATTCAGAAGAAAACTCATCGATACAGTCATCATCATAAGCCCAATGAAAATAGGATAGTGACTGTAAATTAGAAATAGTCCCTTTTGATTAGATTTTTGATCAATAGCATGGTCGAATTGACCAAAATAAAACAAGAACAGAGAAATCATAATTATGAAATAAAGAACCGAATAAATCGAGAAATTCTCGATTGTAAAGAAGTTAGCTAGCCCCATAATCATCTCTCCAAACGTAATAATGACAAGAAGGGAGATGCGCTCGATTAAATGGGGGAGATTTACCTGGTAATGCTTATCTTTACTAAGCAAGATAATTGGCATAATAAATGTTAGCAGAATACTAGCAAATAAGATAGAGACCCCAACGTAAATAGGAAGAAGAGTTGCTAGATAGTATCCTAAACTTCCTAGACCTGTTATCCATAGAAAACCTTTGATACTTTCCCGATTAGCATTATCGGTTGATTTTCTAAAAAATTCAACCAAATATTGTAAAAATAAGGTAAAGGTTAATGTACCAATAGCCCAACAGAGATAATGAAAATATTGTTGCCAATCAGGTCCCATCATATTGGCTATAAAGAGTAAAATTCCCATTTTGATAAACATGATTACCATGTTAAATAAAGAGTTCTTTCCATAGCGATTGGTATAAAGGGTTTGAATCATCCAGGAATCGGTGAGAAACAAGACAGCTATGAAAAAATCAAGGAAAGAATTCCAAGTCAAAATACCGTTATGAAGATGCTCAATTAAAGTAGTTACTTTTGAAATTGCAAAAACAAAAACTAGGTCATAAAAAAGTTCTGAAAATTCTACACGTTTATGTTTAATAAGAGTTGTCATATTAATACCTTTCTATTTTAGAAATACAATTCATTATAACAGAAAATGGTAATGAGAGAAAAGGATATGCTTAAATAATTTCATGTGGCGCGAATTGTCAAAATCTTGGAGCACATTTACCTCATGTACCAGATTACAGGCGGAGTGTTTGATGATTGATAATGAAGTACGTGTATTCTGAGGCAAAAGATTTCGAGACTCCATTACGTAACTCCCATCTATAAATAAAAAATGATAGTTTCATCATAGCAAATCTAAAGAAACACGCTAAAAAGCAACCCTGACGAGTTGCTTAAAATCCTATTAAAAATTAACTGTGTCAGGATCATTCTGAGTTTTGGTGCCTTGAATCTTATCCAAGACTGCCATATCTTCCTCTGATAAGTCGAAGTCGAAGATATCCAAGTTACCTTTTATATTTTTAGGTGTCACAGACTTAGGTAGTGGCAAGAAACCTTTTTGGAGGCTCCAACGCAGAGCAATTTGTGCCACAGATTTACCGTTACGTTCAGCCACTGCTTCAACATCTTCATTTCCAAAAATGCTACCTGTACCTAGTGGACTATAGGCTTCAAGAAGGATATCGCGCTCTTGGCAATAGTCAACTAAGTCTTCTTGGTCACAACCTGGAGCCAAGAGGATTTGATTGACATGTGGAACAATTTTAGCTGTTTCAAAAAGAGCTTCTAGGTGATGTTGCATAAAGTTTGACACACCGATAGCACGCACCTTACCTTCTTTGTAGGCTTCTTCCATAGCCTTCCATGCACCCGCATTGCCAGCCTTCCAAGCATCATTCTCACGAAGCGCCTTTGGATTAGGCCAATGGATAAGCAAAAGATCCAAATAATCCACACCAAGTCTTTCGAGAGACTCATCGATAGAAGTCTTAGCCAACTCGTAATCGTGCTTATCATTCCAAAGTTTGGTGGTTAGGAAAATATCCTCACGTGCCAAATCACTATCAGCAATCGCCTTACCTACGGAAACCTCGTTACCGTAAATTTGTGCGGTATCAATATGTGTGTAACCCGCCTTAAGTGCGAAGCTAACGCTGTTATAGGCTTCTTCGCCTTCAGCAATTTGCCAAGTTCCAAAACCAATTTTAGGAATAGCAACCCCATTTGCAAGTGTATATGTTTCCATGATTTTCACCTTTTCTTTTTTTAATAGTACTATCTTAAAAAAGATAAGACAAAAATGCAAAGATTTGCTACGGCTATTATTATGAATAGTTCCTTACTTCTTTTTCCTATGTTCGTAACAGCATTTGGAGATATTATTACTTGGGAAGAGAATGAATTTGTTGGTATTGTAAAATATAACCTTCAAGACTGCGACATTATTATAAAGAGCTTGAAATATTTCCTTCAGTATTTAGATAACTCATATGTGACTGATAACTTTGAACTGGATTTATATAGACAAGCTGTATCAAAACATGGTGCTCTGTCTTATAACCAATGTTTCGGTTTTGTCCCGCTCTTGGCATTAGGAGGCTTTAAAGATGTGGATTACATGGATAAAGTAAAAGTCCTGGAACACATTTATCTCATGTACCAACTCACAGGCGGAGTATTTGACGATTGATAAAAAAGAACCACCCTTGCGGTGGTTTTTTCGACGAAAACGAGTGTGAGATAAATAACGAGTCTTTGGATGAGACTCTCTAATTTGGTGAATATAAATTATTTGGTACAAAATTTGGTACAAAAAACAAAATGACAAGCAAAAAAGCCTTATAAATCAAGGCTTTTTCCTGTTGATTTAGATACCCCCTACATGGATTTGTAAGAACTTTTCATATTGAAAATAAACAAAAATGTTGAAATATAGCTGATTTTAGGGAAATACTTTTAGGTATTTTCAATGTCAGGATTTAAAAATGGGGCAAAAGCGGGGCAAAAACGAATGACTCGTATTTTGTTTGAAAACCTATAATACCTAATGATTATGCTATTCTAGATATATAGTTTTGTTATAAATAAATGTCAGTGCGAGATCAAATTGGAGAATAAAATGGAAAAACAAATTTCTACGTAGAATGGAATGCGAAAAAGTGATAATTAAAGAGACGAAAAAGCTGAGAATATGATTTCCCAGCTTTTTTGAATGCGATAGAAATAGCAACTAGACTATTTACGAAAGGCCTCAATAATGTAGGTGAAGCCAGTAACTAAAAATGAAAAGGCAATGACATAAACGACAAAGACACCTGTAGCCACTGGATTGAACAGAATCACTAGACCTAGTAAAAATTCAAGCAAGGCTACCCACGTGATATTGCTACCAATAATAGGGAAAATCAATCCTAGACGAATGCCTTTAAAGAAAGCAATAATGGCTTCTACAATTAACCAAATTCCTACAATGGTCGGAATGACGACCGGCAGGGTCACAAAACCATAAGCAACGAGGTAAAGAGCTAAGAGAAGACTAACAAATCCTTGGAAAAGATAAACAGGTGAGCGAAGCTCTTTTGGTGCAGAGAAATAGCCTAAAATAGCTGCTATAGAAGAAACCAGTAAACCAAATGAAATCCACCAGCTGTAAGCAACAAGATTAGCTACTGGGTTTGTAAATAGGAAAAGTCCTAAAAGGACAAAAACAACTCCTGCAAGGAATAGCAGTAAACGATTAGAAAATTTCATTTCAATACCCCCTATATAGTATAGTTTTCTAATAAAACTATTGTACTTATTTTTATAGAAAATGTCAATAAAATAAATAAACAATTTGGAAGTTTCAGTCTGACTTACAAAAAGAAAAGGAGTTTTCACTCCTTTTCACAGATTGAAGACAAAGTCCTTATAAAAGTGTCTTCTAAAGATTTTAACTTCAATCTGAAGCGAGGTTATCCTCGCTTTTTCTATTTATCAAACAATTCCTTATTTTCAATTAAGAGTTCTAGTGGAGATTTATCCCTTGCTTCAATAAAACCAGGTTCATATTGGTTATGAAGTGTTCTTTTCTGAGAAGTTGGATCAATATACAACTCATCTCCATCTTCTGTGTATAGTTGGTTGCCTCTTGTTAAGTAAAGTAAATCCTCTTAGTACTGTCCATCAGTTTCTAGAAAATCTTCGATGTATTTGACAGCTTTTAAAATCTCACTTACTTTATCAGAGTATTCATTAGATTCAAGAACACTCTTTTCTAACTCAATCTCTTTACTAGTTCCAAATAGTTGGGTTGGAGTTGCATTAAAATATTCTGCTATCTTATCCAAATTTGCAAAGGTAGGATAGCTTTTTTGTTTTTCGTAATCAGAGATGTCTGGAAAGATTGCTCATAAAAAAATGTGGGGCAAATGATGGGGCAAATCAGTTATAGACAAGCAAAAAAGCCTTATAAATCAAGGCTTTTTCCTGTTGATTTAGATGCCCCCTGCATGGATTTGGAAAGGATTTTCATATTGAGAGTAATTAAAAATATTGAAATATAAGTGATTTTAGGGAAGTACTTTTAGGTATTTCCAATGTCATGATTTAAAAATGGGGCAAAAACGAATGACTCTCATTTGGTTTGAAAACCTATAATATCTAATGATTATGCTATACTAGAAATATAGTGTTGTTATCAATAAATATCAGTGCGAG
Organism: Streptococcus parasanguinis; assembly: GCF_031582885.1. Taxonomy (NCBI): domain Bacteria; kingdom Bacillati; phylum Bacillota; class Bacilli; order Lactobacillales; family Streptococcaceae; genus Streptococcus; species Streptococcus parasanguinis. The sequence continues at coordinate 225,921 of NZ_CP133988.1, read as the reverse complement.
ACTAATCGGAGGATAAAATGGAAAAACAAATTAATGAAAAAATTATCGAAATGGATAGGGAATATCCCTTTTTATTTTGCTTTAAATCAGATTTTTGGATGGAATAGTAGATGATAAGACAAAATATCTTTGAACATACAAAAAGACAAACGCCAAAAATGACGTCTGTCTACGTTCTGAGGTAGCCTTTAGGCTCCCTTTTTTCTTAGAAAATACCGATGAGTAATTGCATGCCAAGACTAGTCAGGATGATAGCAATCCAGCAAAGGGCTCCAAGAAGAATGGATTTTCCACTGGATTTGATCATAGCAACGAGGTTAGTTTTGAGACCAATAGCACTCATAGCCATGATGATGAGGAATTTGGAGAGCTGTTTGAGAGGTGAAAAGAAGCTATTGCTAACACCAAAAGAAGTAAGGACGGTAGTTAGCAGAGAAGCTAGGATGAAGTAGAGAATGAAAACGGGGAAGATTTTTTTAAGCTTTACTCCTTGGTTGTTGTCTTGTTGACGGCTTTGCCAATAGGAGAGGAAGAGAGTAATAGGGATAATAGCTAAGGTACGAGTCAGTTTGACAATGGTTGCAGATTCTAGAGTATTGGTATGATACAGACTATCCCAGGCGCTAGCTGTGGCTGTTACAGAGGAAGTATCGTTGACCGCAGTACCCGCAAAGAGAGCAAAACCTTCGTTGGAGAGATGGAGCCAAGAACCTAGAGTTGGAAAGATAAGAGCTGCCAAGACATTGAAGAAAAAGATAACAGAAATGGCTTGGGCTACTTCTTTTTCCTTGGCGTGAATAACAGGAGCAGTCGCTGCAATGGCAGAACCGCCACAGATAGAAGAGCCTACCCCAATCAAGGTAGCTAGCTTTGTATCCATGTTAAAAAATCGTTGGAAAAAGAAAGCAATAATTAAAGCGATAGAAATAGTCGAAAGGATGACAGGAAGGGAAGATTTTCCAACTGCGAAAACTTGAGAGATATTGAGTCCAAAACCAAGTAAGATAACAGCATACTGAAGCAATTTTTTGGAGCTATAAGTCAAACCAGCATCCAGTTGTTTATAGGGAGTGAGAAAGGGGTAGAGAATCATTCCGATAAAAATGGCGAAAACAGGTGCTCCCACAACAGGCAGAAAGCCTCCTAAAACCCAAGAGATGATAGAAATGATCAGACAGACTAACAGTCCTGCCCAATTTTTTGATAGAAATGACATAAAAACCTCCGAAAATAAATACTTCTTATTATAATCTTATCTGTCAGAAAAGTAAAATAGAAAGTAGGAATAAGGTTGTAAATTAACGGAATTTTGCGGTCAGAGAGCTTTTGTAGTTTAATAGATATATGTTCTTTGATCAATAAGGATGCAAATGTGGCATATGTTATTGAAAAAAATGAATTTGATGAGCCTGGATATGTGAAGTAATTATGTGAGATAAGAAAATAAATAAGAGAGTTGAAAATGTACTGCACCCCAAAAGTTAGACAGAAAAAATCTAACTTTTGGGATCAGTACATATCCTCGCTTTTTTTAATCTAATAGGTCCTTATTTTCAATTAAGAGCTCTAGTGGAGATTTATCTCTTGCTTCAATAAAACCAGGTTCATATTGGGTATGAAGTGTTCTTTTCTGAGAAGTTGGATCAATATACAACTCTTTTCCATCTTCTGTGTATAGTTGGTTGCCTCTTGTTAGGTAAAGTAAATCCTCTAAGTACTGTCCATCAGTATGTAGGAAATGCTCGATGTATTTAACAGCTTTTAAGATTTCACTTACTTTATCAGAGTATTCATTCGATTCAAGAACACTCTTTTCTAACTCAATCTCTTTACTCGTTCCAAAGAGTTGGGTTGGAGTTGCATTAAAATATTCTGCTATCTTATCCAAATTTGCAAAGGTAGGATAGCTTTTTTGTTTTTCGTAATCAGAGATGGACTGTTTACCGATTCCTAAATCTTCAGCTAGTTGAGTTTGGCTTACTCCTTTTTCTATGCGTAGTCGTGCCAAATTGGGTCCAAAATTTTGAATAATAAAGGTCATGGGAAACTCCTATTTTTATTTTTAACTTATTTTATCACCTATAAACTTACAAATCAAGTTTTTAGTTGACTAATTAAAATATTTTTTATAAAATATATTTATAACTTATAAATAAGTTATAAATAATACAAAATAGCTCGTAAGTTTAGGATTGGTGAGTGGGGAGGAAGTTGAGGACGAGACTATGACTTATGACTATTCGAAGCCTTGGAGCTAGAAATTGTGTGGACAAGGACAAGGGACGAGCCTGACGGGAAGTCAGGCGAAGTCCTGCAGACTGCCGTCCAGACAATTTCTAGCCAAGCAAAAGCTGGCTATTCTAACAGCCAGCAAAAAGGTACACTTAGGGCAACGCCCAAAGAACGACGGAACGAGCAAACGTTGATTTGACGGTGTTTCTGAGACCTAAAAAATCAAAAAGAAGGGGGGACAATTTTGTTGGTTTCTATACAAGATTTAAGAAGCATTCAAGAACAATGTGATGTAGGAGAATTAGTACAGAGGTTAGATGTCAGTATTGATAGATTAACGGTTATCTGGGATACAGACACTGGTTCCCTAAGACGAATTTTCAAAAATCTGAAACAGGCAATAAGTACAAGAGTTGACGCATTTGAAATACATGATAACGTGCGAGATGATGTCTTTACTTTAGCTAAGGATCTTAATGAGTATGATTCAATCAATATTATATTTTTTCAATTATCCACTTATGGAGGTGAACAATTGATTCGGATTGATTTCAATCCTAACACTTTAAAAGAATTTGATGGAATGAAAGTATGGAGGCAATTAATGTACTTTGCCAGATTGAATTCATTGACGGTACGTTTGTCTCGTTTTGATTTGGCATTTGACATTTTCAACAGGCCTGAAATCGTTAATTTGCAACATATTAAAGGTGGTGTTACCCATAAGGTCTTCTACGGTAGAGGGGGCGAATTAGAGACGAAATATTGGGGTTCTAGCGGTAGTAATGTACAAGTTAGGTTATATGATAAGAATAAAGAAATCATTGCTCACAAGCGCGAAGAGAAGCTAGATTTGGCTGTAAATCCGTTTTGGTGGAGACTAGAGTTCCAACTCAGAACCAAAGCGATTGGTGAGGAGATGGTCCAAGATGTTATGAATCGACTTGATAATTTCGGATTTTATAAGCTAGAACATATTCGAGTGGAGCAAAGAGCATTTACAATTATCTTTCTCAACAATCCTGAACTGTTATCATTGGCTTTTCCAAATTTAAAATCAGACAGCATCAAAAAGAAAAAAACAAGAGTCCGCAAACTATTGAGAGAAGAAACGAATCAATTTGCGGAAGAACTAAAAGAAGTATTAATACAGAATCTCCCTAAATTAAATGCAGATTTACAACTACTTGTAGGCGAGTTTCTGAATTTAGAAAATAAATAAGGAGGATAACTATGGACAATAATTTAATTAGTAACAAAGAATTAATTGAAATGGGCTATCGCCCTCATACAGCAAATGATATCATTCATCAGGCAAGAGAATTACTTGTCTCACGAGGCTATACATTTTATAATCGCAAACGTTTGATGGTTGTTCCAAAAAGTGTTGTAAATGAGATTCTAGGAACTGAGGTGGCGTAATATGGCAAGTGTTCGTTATCGAAAGCGAGGAGATAGTAATTTATGGACCTATGAAATTCGTAACGAAGGAAAAACTGTTGTTCATAATAGCGGTTTTAAAACAAAAAAACTTGCAGAGTCAGAAGCTGAACCGATTCTGCAAGAACTTCGTTTAGGAAAAAGAATTTCTAGAGATATTTCTCTTGTAGATCTGTATCAAGAATGGCTTGAACTAAAAATTCTTCCGAGTAGTAGGTCGGAAGAGACAAAGAGAAAATATCTTCTCCGTAAAAACACAATTGAAAGATTATTTGGAAATAAAAAAGTCACTCAAATTCGTGCGAGTGACTACCAAAGAATTATGAATAAGTATGGGCAAACAGTTGGTAGAAATTTTCTTGGTAGATTGAATACTGGGATTCATCAGAGCATCCAAATGGCAATTGCCGACAAAGTTCTAATTGATGATTTTACACAACATGTCGAGTTATTTTCATCCAAAGAACAACAGATGACAGAAGAGAAATATTTACATACAGAAAGGGACTATCTGGATTTACTTTTAGCAGTAAAGAGAAAATTTGATTACCAACGTTCAATTGTTCCTTATATTGTCTATTTTCTATTAAAAACAGGCATGAGGTTTGGAGAGTTAATAGCGTTAACTTGGAATGAAGTTGACTTTGACAGAGGACTGCTAGAAACATATAGGAGGTTTAATACCCTTTCTCATAAATTTGTCCCTCCAAAAAATAAAACGTCTATTCGGATGGTACCGATAGACGAAGAATGTATTAAGATATTACAAGTCCTAAAAATTGAACAGGAGAAGGCTAATAAAGAGCTAGGAATCAAGAATAGGTATAAAATGATTTTTCAGCATTATGGATATATTCACTTGGTACCAGATATTGCAAGTGTCAATAAAGCTTTGAGTGTTCTTTTAAATGAATTAGATATTTATCCAATTATCACGACAAAAGGAGCACGTCATACCTATGGAAGCCACCTCTGGCACAAAGGATTTGACCTTGGAGTTATTGCAAAAATTCTAGGGCATAGAGATATTTCAATGTTAGTAGAAGTATATGGACACACTTTAGAAGAGAAAATTTTTGAAGAATTTAATCAAATTAGAGATGTTTGGAAAGATTGCTCATAAAAAAATGTGGGGCAAATGATGGGGCAAATCAGTTATAGACAAGCAAAAAAGCCTTATAAATCAAGGCTTTTTCCTGTTGATTTAGATGCCCCCTACAGGGCTCGAACCTGTGACCCATAGATTAAGAGTCTACTGCTCTACCAACTGAGCTAAGGAGGCAAATATAAAAAGCTGTATTGGTGCCGAAACTTCACGATTTGTATTGAACCCGCGCAATTAAGCAGGTGGGCAACTCGCTCTGACTTAGCTGCTTCCGCGTGAAACGGCCTGCATACTGCCAGAAGTCTTTTGTTTCCCTAATAATACAAAAAATAGTCGGTCAACACTTAAGTGTGAAGTCGTACACCACAGCGTTTCTATATGTATATGATACCACATTTTGAAAATATTTCAAGGGAAAATCTCAATTTTTTGAAACCGATGTCACTTTTTCTTAAATTGATCAATCTTCTCCTTGGTGGCTCCGAGAGCACGCTCGTACTTGCCATTTTCATTGGGAATAAAGTAGGAGGCGTGTTTGAGCTTGTCTGGCAGGTAGTCCTGATTGACCCAGTTGCCAGGGTAGTTGTGGGGGTATTTATAGTTTTGCGCATTTCCCAGTTCCTTGCTTCCGGCATAATGACCATCGCGGAGGTGGCGAGGAATAGGAAGGTTGCCAGAACTTCTAAGATCAGCCAGCGCCTTGTCCATGGCAACGTAGGCTGAGTTAGATTTTGGCGAAAGGGCTAGATCGATGACGATGTTGGCGATGAGAATGCGTGCTTCAGGGAAGCCGATGCGCTCAGCTGCTTGAAGGGCTGTTACCGTATGAATCTGCGCATCTGGATTGGCCAGACCGATATCCTCATAAGCGATGACAGTCAAGCGACGAGCTAGGCTGGGTAGATCTCCGGCTTCGATCAAACGAGCGGCATAGTGGAGACTAGCATCGACATCCGAACCACGGATAGATTTTTGCAGAGCAGAGAGCACGTCGTAGTGGCCGTCTCCATCTTTGTCCATGGTGATGTAGCTGCGCTGGAGACTGTTTTCCATGATCTCTAGCGTAATATGGCGAATTCCTTCTGCATTTTCAGAGGTCGACAGCACCGCCAGATCGAGAGAATTAAAGGCAGAGCGAAGATCTCCATTGGTTGAGGTAGCGATGAAATCCAAAGCGTCCTCATCGAGCACGACTGGAAAATCAAAGCCACGGTCGGGATCATCCAGCGCCGTTTTTAGAGCTTGCTTGACCTCCTCCGTCGTCAACGGTTCCAGCTCAAAGATTTGTACGCGGCTACGAATAGCGGGTGTGACAGAGAAAAAGGGATTTTCAGTCGTTGCACCGATCATGATGACAAGACCACTTTCGAGCAAAGGCAGGAGAAAATCTTGCTTGGTTTTATCGAGGCGATGGATCTCGTCCAAGAGCAGGACCAAGCCACCAGAAAATTTGGCCTCCTCTGCGATTTCTTGTAGGCGTTTTTTACTGTCAACTGTTGCATTAAAGGTCCGAAAGGCATACTTAGTCGTTCCTGCGATCGCAGAAGCAATACTGGTCTTTCCGATCCCCGGAGGTCCATAGAGAATCATAGAGGACAGACGATTGGCCTCGACCATGCGACGAATGATTTTGCCTTCTCCAACCAGGTGCTGTTGACCGATGACTTGATCGATCGTTCGTGGTCGCATACGGAGTGCGAGATTGTCGGGCATTTCCTTCTCCTTTCTAGCTTTGTCTCCTTTCAAAGAGGCGGTTTTTATGGTAAGATTGTAGTAACTATTGTATCATATTCCGCTCTAAGAGTGGGAAATTAGAAAGAGGACGCTATGTCTAAATACGGATTTTTGGATGTTTTAGAAGAGGAGATGGACAAGGTTTTTCCTTTTGATTTTGAGATCAATTGGGATAAGAAAAACCATGCGGTAGAAGTGGCTTTTCTCTTGGAAGCACAGAATACGGGAGGGGTTGCCCTGGTTGATGAAGCAGGCGAAGAATCTGATGAGGATATCTTCTTTGAAGAAGCCGTGCTCTTCTACAATCCAGCCAAGTCTCATGTGGAGGAAGATGCCTATTTAACAGCGATTCCTTATGAGCCTAAAAAAGGCTTGTCTCGTGAGTTTCTAGCCTATTTTGCGACTTTCCTTCGAGATACAGCCGAGCTGGCCTTGGATGAGCTCATGGATTTCTTGGCAGACGAAGAAGCAGAGAGCTTTGAGATCGTCTGGAACCAAGAAGTTTTTGAAGAAGGCAAAGTTGGCCTAGAAGAAAGCACCTTTTATCCCTATCCAAGATATTAGGAGAGAAAGCTCATGCTTGAGGATTGCATAGAAGCACGGTTCGGATTTACGGGTTGTAAAATTGCCTTGATTTGTGATGGGCAAATTTTGACCATCTTGCGTGATGATAAAGAGACTATTCCCTGACCTAATCTGTGGGAGTTACCGGGCGGTGGCCGTGAAGAGGATGAGACCCCCTTTGAGTGCGTAGCGCGTGAAGTCTATGAAGAATTAAATATCCAACTGTCGAAAGATGACGTAATCTGGTCTGGGATCTATCCTGGCCTCTTGGATGAGACGAAACAGTTCGTTTTTCTAGTTGGCAATCTAGCCCAAGAAGAGTTTGATCGCATTGACTTTGGAGATGAAGGACAGAGCTATAAGTTAGTGAGCTTTGAAGAGTTTTTAACTTCAGATCGAGTTGTTCCCCAATTGCAAGAACGAGTACGTGATTATGCGGAGGAAAGTTTATGATAACACTTGAGAAAGCAAGAGCAGAAGATTTAGAAACGATTATTACGATTCAAAGAGCCAGTTTTAAGGCGGTCTATGAGAAATACCAAGATGAGTATGATCCTTATCTGGAGGACCGCGAGCGAATCAAATGGAAATTAGTTGAGCGGCCCAATAGCTATTACTACTTTGTAAAAGAAAACGAAGACAAGATTGGTTTTTTGCGAATTCAGACCAATGAAGAGTTAACAAATGCTTGGTTGGGAACAGCGGCGATTTTACCTCCCTATCAAGGAAAAGGGTATGGATCTGAAGGATTGCGCTTGCTAGAAGAGGAATTTTCAACCGTTAGACAATGGGATTTGTGTACGGTGTTACAGGATGCAGGCATGGTCGCGTTCTACGAGAAGAATGGCTACCATCAAACCCATATCGAGCCTGAAAAAGAAGGCATGGATATGGTCTACATGAAAAAATTGATAGAGAAATAGAAAGGATGGTTCGGTTAAATTTCTAAACTGAACCCGCCCTAAACACTGTGCCAAAAAGATAAACTTCTCTTAGACACAAGTGTCTTCAGAGAGTGTCCTATTTTGGCTTTGTGTTTTACGGGCTTGGTATCTTAATGATGGAAACATGGCAAGAGTTAAAAGTTACAGTGAAGCGTGAGGGAGAAGAGCTGGTCTCTAATCTCTTGATCGAGTTAGGCGCCCAAGGGGTTGCGATTGAAGACAGTATGGACTATGTGGGAAATGTCGACCGCTTTGGTGAGATTTTTCCTGAGGTCGAGCAGCAAGAAGAAATCGTGGTGACGGCCTACTACCCGGAAACGGTTGATGTAGCAGCGGTTGAAGCGGATTTGCAGGCTCGCTTAGCAGAATTGACGGATTTTATGGATCTAGGAGAGGTCAAGACGGGCACGACTGCCTTGGCTGAGGAAGACTGGGCAGACAACTGGAAGAAGTACTATGAACCAGCTCGCATTACCCATGACTTGACTATCGTGCCGTCATGGACAGACTATGAAGCGACTGCTGGAGAAAAGATTATCAAGCTGGATCCTGGTATGGCCTTTGGAACAGGAACCCACCCGACAACCAAGATGAGCCTCTTTGCCTTGGAGCAGGTCCTTCGCGGTGGCGAAACAGTGCTGGATGTGGGGACAGGTTCAGGCGTCCTTTCTATTGCTAGCTCACTTCTAGGTTCCAAGGAAATCTTTGCCTATGACCTAGATGATGTAGCGGTTCGTGTGGCTCAGGAAAATATTGAGCTCAATCCTGGTATGGAAAACATCCATGTAGCCCCAGGCGATTTGCTTAAAGGCGTAGAGATTGAGGCGGATGTCATCGTAGCCAATATTTTGGCGGATATCCTTATCCATCTGACAGATGATGCTTATCGCTTGGTCAAGGACGAAGGTTATCTCATCATGAGTGGCATTATCAAGGACAAGTGGGACATGGTGCGTGAGTCGGCTGAGTCAGCTGGATTTTTCCTTGAAACCCACATGATCCAAGGGGAATGGAATGCCTGCGTCTTCAAGAAGACCAAGGATATCTCCGGTGTGATTGGAGGCTAGCATGCAGCAGTATTTTGTAAAAGGTTTGGCTAGCTCACCTGTCACCATAGAGGACAAGGAGACCAGCAAGCACATGTTTCAGGTCATGCGCTTAAAAGAAGATGATGAGGTGACTTTGGTCTTTGATGATGGGATCAAGCGTTTGGCGCGCGTGGTAAATGTAGAAGCCCGTAAGTTGGAGCTAATCGAGGAATTAGCTGACAATGTGGAACTGCCAGTCCAAGTGACCATCGCATCAGGCTTTCCCAAGGGAGACAAGCTCGAGTTCATCACTCAGAAAGTAACGGAACTCGGTGCCAGCCAAATCTGGGCCTTCCCTGCAGACTGGTCCGTTGCTAAGTGGGACGGCAAGAAATTGGGTAAAAAGGTCGAGAAACTAGAAAAAATCGCCCTCGGAGCAGCCGAGCAGAGTAAGCGAAATCTGGTCCCAAGCATTACCCTTTTTGAGAAAAAGGCAGACTTTCTGGCTCAGTTCGACCAGTTTGACCGGATCGTGGTGGCCTATGAAGAGTCAGCTAAAGAAGGCGAGGCGGCCGCTCTGATTCAGTCGCTGACAGGCTTAGAAGCTGGATGTAAACTACTCTTTATCTTTGGACCAGAGGGCGGTTTATCCCCTGCAGAAATTAAAAGTTTTACAGCTAAAGGAGCAGTCCTTGCAGGACTTGGGCCTCGCATACTTCGAGCAGAAACAGCTCCACTCTACGCTCTCAGCGCCGTGAGTGTTGTCACAGAATTAATGAACTAACGAAGTGAAGGAATCGCTTCGTTAGTTTTTTTACAAGAATGATGAAAGCAAGGTGGATCCCAGAATGATCTTCGAGAAGTATCCGTATATTAAAGTAGCTTCATTGGTTCCCATCTGCTTCTAAAAGTGTTAAAATAGTATCCAAGAAACTGGAGAAAATACATGCCGAAAGAAGAGAATTTAACAGGGGACCAAGTCGTTGCCCTTACAAAAAAATATTTATCACCTGAAGATGTTGCTTTTGTGCAAAAGGCTTTGGTCTATGCGGTTGATTGCCATAATGGGCAATTCCGTCAGTCTGGCGAGCCTTATATCATCCACCCAATTCAAGTAGCAGGGATCCTTGCCAAGCTGAAACTGGATGCTGTGACGGTCGCCTGCGGCTTTTTGCATGATGTCGTGGAAGATACGGATGCGACTTTAGATGATTTAGAGCGCGAATTTGGTCATGATGTGCGCGTGATTGTCGATGGGGTGACCAAGCTCGGGAAGGTCAAGTACAAGTCCCATGAAGAGCAGTTGGCGGAAAACCATCGCAAGATGCTCATGGCCATGTCTCAAGATATTCGTGTCATTTTGGTCAAATTGGCAGACCGCTTGCATAATATGCGTACCCTCAAGCATTTGCGCAAGGATAAGCAAGAGCGCATTTCGCGTGAGACCATGGAGATCTATGCGCCACTCGCCCACCGTCTCGGGATTTCCAGCGTCAAATGGGAACTGGAGGATTTGTCTTTCCGTTATTTGAATGAGACAGAATTCTACAAGATTTCTCATATGATGAAGGAAAAACGTCGCGAGCGAGAAGAGTTGGTCGAAGAGGTTGTCCACAAGATCGAGACCTATGCTGGGGAACGCCATCTGCATGGGAAAATTTATGGTCGACCAAAGCATATCTATTCGATCTATCGCAAAATGCAGGATAAGAAGAAACGCTTCGATGAAATCTATGACTTGATTGCCATCCGCTGCATCCTGGACACTCCAAGTGATGTTTATGCCATGCTGGGCTATATCCATGAGCTCTGGAAGCCAATGCCGGGTCGATTTAAGGACTATATTGCCAACAGGAAGGCCAATGGCTATCAGTCCATCCATACGACTGTATACGGCCCTAAAGGACCGATTGAGTTCCAGATCCGAACCAAGGAAATGCATGAGGTTGCTGAGTACGGGGTTGCGGCTCACTGGGCCTATAAAAAAGGAATCAAGGGTCAAGTCAACAGCAAGGAATCGGCTATTGGGATGAACTGGATTAAGGAGATGATGGAACTCCAAGACCAGTCAGGCGATGCTAAAGAATTTGTTGAAAATGTAAAAGAAGACATCTTGGCAGAAGAGATTTACGTCTTCACACCAGATGGAACCGTGCGCTCGCTTCCGAAAGATTCTGGACCGATCGATTTTGCTTATGAAATCCACACCAAGGTTGGGGAAAAAGCGATTGGTGCCAAGGTCAACGGCCGGATGGTGCCCCTCAATACCAAACTTCGGACGGGAGACCAGGTGGAGATTATCACCAACGCCAACTCCTTTGGTCCGAGCCGTGACTGGCTGACACTTGTTAAAACTAGCAAGGCGCGCAACAAGATTCGTCAGTTCTTTAAAAATCAAGACAAGGAATTGTCGATTAACCGTGGTCGGGACCTCTTGATGGCCCAATTCCACGAGCATGACTTGGTAGCCAATAAGTTCATGAACAAAAAGCACATGGACAAAGTGCTACAAAAATCAAGCTATAAGACAGAAGAAGCCTTGTTTGCGGCGATTGGTTTTGGAGAGATTGGGGCTATTACCATCTTTAACCGCTTGACGGAGGATGAACGCCGGGAAGAAGAGCGGGCTAAGGCACGCGCAGAAGCAGAAGAGCTAGTCAAAGGTGGCGAGGTCAAGGTTGAAAATAAAAAAGACACCCTGAAGGTCCGTCACGAAGGTGGCGTGGTTATCCAAGGTGCTTCTGGACTCTTGATTCGGATTGCTAAGTGTTGTAATCCAGTTCCAGGTGATGAAATCGTCGGCTACATCACCAAAGGACGCGGTGTTGCCATTCACCGTCAGGACTGTATGAACCTCCGAGCTCAAGACAACTACGAGCAACGCTTGATCGATGTAGAATGGGAAGATAACAATACGACCAAGGACTACATTGCTCACATCGATATTTACGGTCTCAACCGTGCCGGACTTCTGAACGATGTACTCCAAGTCCTCTCCAATACAGCTAAGATGGTCTCAACCGTCAATGCCCAACCAACCAAAGATATGAAATTTGCCAATATCCACATTTCCTTTGGGATTCCAAACTTGTCTATGTTGACAACGGTTGTGGATAAGATTAAGAGTGTGCCGGAGGTGTACTCTGTTAAGCGTACCAACGGCTAGTTTTCTACGAAAATCGACTTCATACTGCGTTAGTTTCGACTGGCCTAACTACAGTTATGCCTGCGTCTCACTGCCTTGTCTGATGTCGATTTTCTTTGAAGAAGCTAGGATGTGCTCAGAACTCTTTTATTGCTTCGTTAGCTCGCCTCGCCGTACTTCAGTACTGTCTTTGTCTCGCTGTCTCGCACTAAAAGCAACTGAACAGCCTTTACTTTTCAGATAGTATGCCTGCGTCTCACCGCCTTGTTTGATGTCGATTTTCTTTGAAGAAGCTAGGATATGTTCAGAACTCTTTTATTGCTTGGTTAGCTCGTCGTCTGTGGTTGACGTTCTTTCAAGGGTAGCAGTGAATGCTCAATAGATTTATAAAATAGGATAATAAAATGAAATTAGTAATTCAACGGGTCAAGAGTGCCTCGGTTTCCATTGATGGTCAAGTCTACAATGCGATCCAGCAAGGCTTGCTGCTCCTAGTAGGTGTCGGTCCAGATGACGATCAGAAAGATTTAGATTATGCGGTCCGCAAGGTATCGCAGATGCGTATTTTCTCAGATGAGGAAGATAAGATGAATCTTTCGGTCAAAGATATTCAAGGAGAAATCTTGTCGATCTCTCAATTTACCCTCTTTGCGGAGACAAAAAAAGGCAACCGTCCTGCTTTTATAGGGGCTGCCAAGCCAGATATGGCCAGTCAGTTATATGATGCCTTTAATGATCAATTAGAAAAAGAAGTCCCTGTCAAACGAGGGATCTTTGGAGCCGATATGGCGATTGAATTGATCAATGATGGTCCAGTGACGATTTTGCTAGATACAAAACATCCATAAGTAAGAAAACATGCAGTCGGGTTAGACTGCATGTTTTTCGATATAGAGTTGTTGGGCGATCACTTGGTTGATAGAAATTTCTTGTCCATGGATAACGAAGTGATAGAGGCCTGTGTAGTCATCGTACCGTTGAAACACGATGGTATCACCAATTTGGAGATGGATCTGGTCTAAAAATTTTAACAATTCATAGGTGTCATAGACCCTTTGCAGAATATACAGACCAGGCTCAGTCGTTTCACTGAGACGGTCTTGGTAGGCTTCGACAAGCCTTTCACCTTTCTTTGGAATTGTCCCACCATGAGGGCAGGTCTTAGGATTTCCAAGCATGTGATCCAGCCGGTCGATGAAATGTTCAGAAACGGTATGCTCGAGAACTTCTGCCTCTTCATGGACTTCTTCAGTTGTGTAGCCAAGATTTTTCAGCAGAAATACTTCGATCAAGCGGTGCTTGCGGTAGAGATCAGAGACCAATTGCGAGCCCAGATCTGTTAGTAGATAGCCATGGGTCTTATCTTTCACTAGGAGACCCTCAGAGACCATCCGCTTAATCATTTCGGTCACAGCGGGTGGAGAGACCTGCATGCGACTAGCGATTTCCTTATTACTGATTTTTTCTACTTCTGTGCCAATTTCATAAATGCACTTGAGGTAATCTTCTTTGTTTGGTGTCATGCTTTCCTCTTTTCTTCGCTCACTTCTAGTATATCAAAAAAATCCTCAAAAACGCTAGTGGAGTAATGAGAATTGTCTCAAGTTCCAAAAGATGGTAGTATAGTAGCATAGAAAGGACGGCATCATGAACAGACGGGAATTAGCGAGACTAGGCTGGAGAGAAAATAGTTTAGCCTATCTAGAGAAGCACTTGCAGGGATACAAAGATCCACAAGCCTACCAAGAACAATACCAGTCTATCTTTTTCTTTGCCAGTCCTCTGTTTCAAAACATGTGGTTTCAAGAGATCAAAGATCTAACGGAGACTGCTGCCCAAGACTTACTGAGGGGCGTCATGAAAATTCTCCTAATGCCGAGTGACTTGTCTGGAACTTGTGAAGAAACAGCCTTTCTTCTGAGTAGGATGGCTCCAGATTGTCCGCCAGGATCCGACTTTTGGACGGCATTTTCACGCGTCGTGCAGGTCGCCTTTGAAAGGGATCCCTTAGCGGATCAGTCGGGAGATCAACTTTTGAAACGCCAGGTTCACCAGTTGCGTTATCTACTTTCAAGTTACCAGGCGCAATGGATTCGGATACATAATGCGAGAGCTGGACAGACTGACGAAGAGGCCTTACAAGCTTACCTACAGGAGGCTAGAGCGGTCACGGTGGATGCTTATGCGGCTGCTCGTCTTCACAATAAGGTCTCCCTAAGGCCAGATGGTCACCTTCATTATCCATCAGGGGCCTCCCAACAAGTTAATTTCAAGGTCTTGTTAAATTTCCATACGGAGTATATTCTCGATCAAGCTGGGCATTTCCTCAATGAAGTTGATCCAGTAGAAGTTTCTGAAAATGGCATTGTCAATGGTGCCAGTTTTAACTATGGCTTGGCTAGGGGCAGGACCCATAAGGACTTAGATATTGACCCCGTCAAAGCGTGGGATCCAGCCTTTCGCAAGCAGGTCCTCTATCAGCAAGGAGTTCGCTATCTAGCTCCGAAGAATGACCGAGGAGAGCAAGGTTATTGGAGTCGAAAAGGAGTTTTTGCACAAGGAGGCAAGAGCTATAAGCAACAAGTAGCACAGCGCGTGCGAAGCTTCCTACAAGGCATCCCTCGCTTACGTTGGCGAGTCCTCCTCCAGAATGGGCTCCATCGGATTTTATAGCAATGAAAAAGAGGTCGCAGACCTCTTTTTCGTTTACCCAAGTGCTTTGACGGCTTCGATTGCAGCGTCGTAATTGGGTTCGCTGTTGATGTTGTCTAAGTATTCAACGTAAGTAACCTTGTTATTCGCATCTAAGACCAAGACAGCACGCGCAAGCAAGTGCCATTCATTGATCAAGAGGCCATAAGCCTTCCCGAAGGAATGGTCGAAGTAGTCTGAGAGCATGATGGCATTGTCGAGCCCTTCAGCAGCACACCATTTGCCTTGAGCGAAAGGAAGGTCGACAGAGATGGTCAAGACCACAGTGTCTTCCATGTCAGAGAGGGCCTTGTTGAAGTGACGTGTTTGCATCGAACAGATCCCTGTGTCGATGGATGGGATGATGCTGAGGACTTTTTTCTTGCCAGCAAAATCAGCTAAAGATTTCTTCTCCAGAGCTGGAGTGATCAATGAAAAATCATGAGCCATTTCCCCAACTTGAAGTTGAGATCCGGTAAAGGTAACAGGGTTTCCTAAAAATGTTGCCATAAAAAGACTCCTTTTTTGTTTTTATTGTACCGCAATACCGGAGGAGGGGCCACTGATTTGTTTGGAAATCTGAAGGGGCTACTGACTCAAACCTTCTGCGATCTTGTCTAAGTTCCACTTCATCATGCTGTAATAGCTATCGCCCTTTTCTCCTTCTTTGGCGATGGAATCAGTGAAGATTTTTGCATAGATTGGGATGTCGGTATCTTTAGACACAGTTTTCATAGGACGTTCATCGACACTGGATTCAACAAAGAGGGCCGGCACCTTGGTTTGACGGAGCTTTTCTACCAGCGTTTTGATTTGGTCAGGTGTGCCTTCTTCTTCCGTATTGATTTCCCAGATATAGGCAGATGGGACGCCATAGGCTTTGGAGAAGTATTTGAAGCAGCCTTCGCTGGTTACGATCATCTTCTTGTCTGCCGGGATGTTATTGAATGCTTGCTTGGCTTTTTGGTCGAGCTTACTGAGTTTTTCAGTATAAGCAGCTAGATTCTTTTCGTAGAAGTCCTTGTTTTTCGGATCTTTGGCGATCAATTGTTTGGCAATGTTTTTAGCGTAGAGGATCCCATTTTCGAGATTGAGCCAAGCGTGTGGGTCTTCTTTTCCAGCTTGGTTTTGGCCTTCTAGGTAGATGACGTCGACTCCCTCGCTCACTGCGAAATAGTCCTTGTTTTCTATTTTATTGGCATTTTTGACCAATTTAGTGAACCAAGCATTGCCACCGGTTTCGAGATTGATCCCGTTGTAGAAGATCAGGTCTGCTTGTGAAGTTTTTTTGACATCTTCTGGGAGCGGTTCGTATTCGTGGGGATCTTTGCCGACGGGAACGATACTGTGGAGCTCGATCTTATCCCCAGCAATATTTTTGGTCATATCTGCAAGGATCGAATTGGTGGTGACCACTTTCAATTTACCAGAAGCTCCAGAAGAAGAACCCTTGCTACAGGCTAGAAGACCGAATAAGAGCGCCACAAAGAGGGCGAGGACAGAAGCGATTTTTTTCATGTGTTTCTCCTTTAATGAGATGAAAGAGCGTGCTTGTTCTTTCTCTGCTTAGGAGCGATAAAAAAGCTGATGAGAAAGAAGACGGCAGAAGTGAGGACAATACAAGACCCAACGGCGATGTTCAAACTATAGCCAATAAAGAGTCCCAGAACGGATGCAAGAGCGCCTAGGCTAGAGGACAAGAGCATCATGGACCAGAGGCTATTGGCATAGAGATAGGCTGTCGCAGCAGGTGTGATGAGCATGGCGACGATCAGAATGGTCCCGACACTTTGCATAGCAGTGACAGAAACCAAAGTCAAGAGCACCATGAGGAGGTAGTGATAGATCTTGACCCGAACGCCCATGGATTGAGCCAGAACGGGATCAAAAGAAGTGAGCAGCAAGGGACGAAAGAGCAGGACAATTACCAGCAAGACCGCCACCCCAACACCGATGGTCATCCACATATCCTGGTCTTGCACGGCCAAGATATTCCCAAAGAGGATGTGGAAGAGGTCGGTGGAACTTTTGGCGACTCCAATCAGAATGACTCCTAAGGCAAGGAAAGAAGAAAAGGTAATCCCTATCGCTGTGTCGCTCTTAATGATGGAGTTACTCTTGATATAGGTGATAAGGATGGAAGCTAGAAGCCCAAAGACAATGGCGCCAATAAAGAAATTGATGCCAAGGATAAAGGACAGGGCCACCCCTGGAAGGACTGCGTGCGAGATAGCATCTCCCATGAGAGACATGCCTCGCAAAATAATGAAGCATCCGACAGCTCCAGCGACAATACCGATGGCAATGGCTGTGATCAGGGCATTCTGTAAGAAGTGGAATTGTTGTAATCCATCGATAAATTCTGTAATCATCCGACGCCACCTCCTATAAAGAGTTCATGCCCGTAGGCTGCATGCAGATTCTCCTTGGTAAAGGTTTCCTCTGTTTTTCCAAAAGCAATCAGCTTACGATGGAGAAGGAGGACCTGGTCGAAGTAAGCAGGGACCTTGCTGAGATCGTGATGGACGATCAGAATGGTCTTGCCTTCTTGTTTCAAGGTCTGAAGGGTCTGCATGATAATGTCTTCGCTGACGGAGTCAATCCCTGCGAAGGGCTCATCCAAAAAGATGACCTCTGCTTCTTGGACCAAGCAGCGGGCGATTAGCACCCGTTGGAATTGCCCTCCCGAAAGCTGGCCGATCTGGCGATCTGCTAGATCAAGAAGATTGACAAGTTTCAAGGCATTTTCCACTTTTTGGAGATCTTCTTTACTTTTTCGCTTGAAGATAGAAAGATGGGGATAGAGACCCAGTGAGACACACTCCCGCACCGTGATGGGGAAGTGGAAATCAATAGCGGATTTCTGTTCGACGTAGGCCACTCGTTGAAGAGCTTGGCCGAGATCTTTTTGATCGAGCAGGACCTTTCCCGAATGAGGGAGAAGTCCTAGCATGGCCTTGATCAGGGTTGATTTTCCAGCTCCGTTGGGTCCAAGAATGCCTAGGATGGTTGGACCCTGGATGGTGAGGGAAAGATCCTCCAAGGCCAGTGTTTGCTGGTAAGCAACACTTAGATGTTCAATTTGAATCATGATTTTGCTCCTTTACTATTAATATACATAAATAAAAAAATTAAGTCAAGTTAATTTTTAAAATGATTTAGATTAACTTACTTGTAATCATTGAAAAAAGTTCCTATTTTTGATAAGGTTATTAGAAAAGAATGAAAGCGAGAAGATCATGGTACGTTTACAAGATGATTTTTATGATTACGTCAATGGGGAATGGGCTGAGACAGCTGTGATTCCTGATGACAAACCGTCAACTGGTGGTTTTATGGACTTGATCCAAGACATCGAAAACTTGATGTTGGATATCACTGGAAAATGGCAACGGGGAGAAGAGCTGCCTGAAGATAGCATTCTGCAAAACTTTGTCAAATACCATAAAATGGTGGCAGATTTTGATGCGCGAGAAGCAGCTGGTGTGGCACCAGTCATGCCCTTGATCAATGAAATTAAGGCTCTGTCTTCTTTTGAAGACTATACCAGCAAGTTGGGGACCTATGAACTAGCTGGCAAACCAAATCTCATGCCATTTAGCGTGTCACCAGACTTTATGAATGCCCAAATGAATGTCTTGTGGGGAGAGTCTCTTGCTCTCATCTTGCCAGATACAACCTATTATGAAGAAGGCAACGAAAAAGGCCCAGAATTACTGGCTATCTGGCGCCAAATGATGGAAAAACTCTTACCTAAATTTGAATTCTCAGAGGAAGAAATCAAGGATATCCTGGATAAGGTCATTGCGGCGGATGCAGAATTGGCCAAATATGTTTTGTCAAATGAAGAAAGATCAGAGTACAACAAACTCTATCATCCTTATGAGTGGGCAGATTTCAAGGCCTTGGTCCCAGAATTGCCACTCGATGCCTTCTTTACTGAAGTGATCGGACAAACACCAGATAAAATCATCGTGCCAGAAGAGCGTTTCTGGAAGGAATTCGCACCAAAATACTACTCGGCAGCCAACTGGGAAACCATTCATGCCAAATTGAAACTTGGTGCAGCTTTAGATTGGACGTCTTTCTTGACGGAAGAAATCCGTGTCTTGTCTGGTGAATATGGACGGATCATCACGGGGATTCCAGAACCTCGTCCAAAAGAAAAAGCCGCTCTGGCCTTGGCAGAAGGACCTTATAGCCAAGCACTTGGACTCTGGTATGCGGGAGAAAAATTCTCACCAGAAGCAAAAGCAGACGTAGAGCATAAAGTAGCGACCATGATTGACGTCTATAAGGAGCGCTTAGAAAAAGCAGACTGGCTCGCTCCTGAAACTCGTGAAAAAGCCATTGTCAAACTCAATGTCATCACACCACATATCGGCTACCCTGAAAAATTACCAGAAACATACGCCAAAAAGATCATCGACGAAAGCAAGACCTTGGTTGAAAATGCTCAAGCCCTTTACGAAATTTCCATTGCCCATACTTGGAGCAAGTGGAACCAACCGGTTGATCGAAGCGAATGGCACATGCCAGCCCATCTGGTCAATGCCTACTATGATCCGCAACAAAACCAAATCGTCTTCCCAGCAGCGATTTTACAAGCACCTTTCTATGACCTTCACCAATCATCATCAGCCAACTACGGCGGAATCGGTGCAGTCATTGCCCATGAAATCTCCCACGCCTTTGACACCAATGGTGCTTCCTTTGATGAGCACGGTAGCTTGAAAGACTGGTGGAAGCCAGAAGATTACGAAGCCTTTACCGCTCGGACTCAAAAAGTCATCGATCAGTTTGAAGGACAAGACTCTTACGGTGCCAAGATTAACGGGAAATTGACCGTTTCTGAAAACGTGGCAGACCTCGGAGGAATCGCTGCAGCCCTTGAAGCGGCTAAGAAAGAGGAGGATTTCTCAGCAGAAGAATTCTTCACCAACTTTGCCCGCATCTGGCGCATGAAAGCCCGGACAGAGTACATGCAACTTCTCGCAAGTGTCGATGTCCACGCACCAGGAAAACTCCGTACCAATGTTCAGTTACCAAACTTTGATGAATTCTTTGAAACCTTTGATGTCAAAGAAGGTGACGGCATGTGGCGCGCACCAGAAGACCGTGTGATCATTTGGTAAATCAAGATACTAAGCCCGTAAAAAAAGCGAGAAGAAAATAGGAGATTGACCATGTGGGCCATGCCCACCAGGCAATCTCTCTTTTTCTCGACGCTTTTAGGGCGAGTTCAATTTCGCAATACTAGTTTTGTTGATCAAAGGAAGTAGTCTCAACTTCAGTTAAGCGATTGATTTTCTTGATTGCTCGTGAAAAAAATAAAAATCCCCAGAGTTAAGTTTCAACCTACTGAAACTAGCTTTGGGGATTTTTGATAATAAGATACATCAAATAAAAATGAAACGCTTCCAATGACTGCGTGAACAGATAAATTTAATTGAGTGGTGCCTTGTATAATTCTTTGAATTTCATAGAAATAAATGCTACTATAGGTGTGAACTAAATAAATTTTAAAGGAGCAGACTATGAGAAATTTTGCAAGTCCGTCACGTTACATTCAAGGTGAGAATGCCTTATTTGAAAATGCACAATCTATTTCAGAATTAGGGAATCACCCTGTTTTGCTATGTGATTCAGTGGTCTATGATATCGTAGGGAAGCGTTTTGAAGAATACCTTGGTCAAAATGGGCTCACGGTTTTGCCAGTCTTCTTCAATGGAGAAGCTTCTGACAACGAAATCAATCGTGTGGTTAGTCTGGCAGAAGAAAATGGCTGTGATTTGGTCATTGGACTTGGTGGAGGAAAGACCATCGATAGTGCAAAAGCTATTGCTGATCTTCTAAAATCACCAGTTGTGATTGCTCCGACCATCGCCTCTACAGATGCTCCCGTTTCCGCCTTGTCGGTTATCTATACGGATGAGGGTGCCTTTGAGCGCTATATCTTCTATTCTAAGAACCCAGAATTGGTCTTGGTGGATAGCAAAGTGATCTCTCAAGCACCAAAACGTTTGCTCGCCTCTGGTATCGCAGATGGATTAGCGACTTGGGTAGAAGCGCGTGCGGTGATGCAAGCGAATGGAAAAACCATGTTGGGTCAACAACAAACCTTAGCGGGTGTCGCCATTGCACAACGTTGTGAAGAAACCTTATTTGCAGACGGTCTTCAAGCCATGGCTGCTTGTGAAGCCAAAGTTGTAACACCTGCTCTTGAAAACATTATTGAAGCTAATACCCTTCTCAGTGGTATTGGATTTGAAAGTGGGGGATTAGCTGCTGCCCATGCCATCCATAATGGCTTTACAGCCCTTACTGGGGACATCCACCATTTAACTCACGGTGAAAAAGTAGCCTACGGAACGCTCGTTCAATTGTTCTTGGAAAACCGTCCGAAGGAAGAATTGAATAAATACATTCGTTTCTATCAACAAATCGGTATGCCAACCACTCTGAAAGAAATGCATCTTGAAACTGCAAGTTATGAAGATCTTCTCAAAGTTGGTCAACAAGCCACCATCGAAGGAGAAACCATCCATCAAATGCCATTTGAAGTGAAGGCTTCTGATATTGCCCAAGCCATCGTAGCAGTAGATGCCTACGTTCAAGGTTTAGACTAAATCAATATCTGTCATTCACAGATAATGTAGACAAACTGATTTTTTACATCAAACAAACTAATGGATGCCTAAAAAATTAAAATTAGATACTTTTTAAGGCTCATTAAAAAATACTTAGGAACTTTCCGCCGTGAGAAAAGTGCCTGAAAACAATTGTTTCAGGCACTCGGGAGTTTTGAGACCTTAGGCTCAAAACTAAGTCATGGAACTTCTTCGAAGTTCGCTGACGTCCGTACTCACCTAAGGAAAGTTTCTAAGATGGCTTTGTCGACAAACCAAGAACTCCCATACCTTATGGTAATGGGAGTTCTTTTTCTATTTTCTTCTTTTTGGATCGGTTTGTTTAAAGATCAGGTATAAAATTCCGGCAGGCAGGAAGCAGAAGAGCCACATGACATCGAGTCCCTTGCTTTTACTGCTAGAGGTCGTTGCTTTAGACTCACTTACAGCCACTCCCGCTTTAATGCTTGGAGATACCTGTTGCAAGCCGTTCTGAACGACTAGGCGGTTGTCTTCCAGTTTAAGGGCTGGCTTCGTCCCCTTCTTAACGGTCGCATAGAAGTCTTGCTTCAAGTGAATGGTCTTCCCGTCGATGGTATGATCGCCTGCAGAAAGGATTTTTTTATACTGGTAGTCTGCGAACATTTTCTCAGCCAAGGTATTTCCGATCTGATTGCGGTAGCTTTCGGCGATCTCGACATCGTAGTTTCCAACCCCCAAAATCACTTCGATAATCCGCTGTTTCCCCCGCTTGGTTGTCGCGGTGTAGTTGTAGTCAGCAGTCGGGCTGGATCCGGTCTTGAGGCCATCCGTTCCTTTAAGGGCGAATTTTCCACCTTCGAGGGAAGTGTTGTAGTTATCGTAGCTTTGCTCGTAGGGGGTTCCTTCCATGATCGTAGTATGAGCTTGCTTGGTGTATTCCAACATTTCTGGCAGGTCGTTTACGATGTGATAAGCCAGAATAGACATGTCCCGCGCTGTGATTTCGTTATTCGCATTGACATCGTAGCGCTGAGGATTGTAGTAGCCCTGAAGGACCGAAATCATCGCCCCATTTGGATTGTGCCATTTGGTATGACTCATCCCCATTTCTTGTGCGTACTGATTCATTAAGTCCAAAAACTTATCGGGATCATTGTCAGTGACGGCGTTGGCGAGCATAATCACGGCCGCACTGGAAGAAGGAACAAAGAGCATCTTGATCAATTCCGATACCTTGTAGTCTACACCAGCTACAATAGGTGAGTTACTTAACAGATTGTTTTCCGAGATGGCTTGGTCTGCCTCTGTTGCTGTGACCACGGTATCATATTTGATCTTGCCTTCTTTGAGGGCCCGAAAGACTACATAGGCACTCATGAGTTTGGCCATGCTTCCTGAGTCCCGGACCGTGTCGATATTATCTCCGTACAATATAGCTCCAGTATTGGCGTCGATGACGATGTCAGCCTTAGGTTTGTAAAAATCGTCCAATACCAGTCCAGCATCAGCTGCGATTTTCATGACATCTTCTTGCTGGTAGATGTCGTCCGCAAAGGCAGTGGAAATAGGGCCTAATGCCAAGACTCCTACAAGGAGGGACAAGAGGCTGTGTTTTAGTCGTTTGTGTAAATGTCTCCCATTATTCATAAGTTCCATTATATCATACAGGCCAGGGATTCAACTTGAAAAAATTTTAGAAAAAGTAGAAATTGAAAAAATAAAGAAAAAATAGAATAATTTCGCAGTAAAAGCGTTTACATTTCCCTAGAAAGTGCTATAATTTAAATTGAGTATAACATTTTTACAATGAGGTGATTTATATGAACAAAGGGAAGGTACTCTTAGCTACCAGCGCTCTGCTTTTATCAGCTGGTGTACTGGCAGCCTGCTCAGGAGGGAAATCTGGAAGTTCCGGCGATCAGACTTTTAGCTATGTCTATACCCAGGATCCGGATACACTGGATTACTCGATTTCCAATAAAAAATCGACTTCCGAGTTTACAGGAAATGCGATAGATGGCTTGTTGGAAGTGGACAAGTACGGGAACTTGATCCCATCGCTTGCTAAAGACTGGACTGTTTCCAAGGATGGCTTGACCTATACTTATAAACTCCGCAAAGGGGTCAAATGGATGACTGCTGAAGGGGAAGAATATGGAGAAGTCAAGGCCAAAGACTTTGTCACAGGTCTCAAACACGCGGCAGATAAGAAATCACAAGCGATTTACTTGGTCCAAAAATCTGTCAAAGGTTTGGATGATTATGTTTCAGGGAAGACATCTGATTTCTCAACTGTTGGTGTGAAAGCTATTGACGATTACACCGTTCAATATACCTTGAGCCAACCAGAAAGTTTCTGGAATTCCAAGACTACGATGGGGATCTTGATGCCGGTCAATGAAGAATTCCTGAAATCTAAAGGAGATGACTATGGTCAAGGAACTTCTCCATCTAGTATCCTCTACTGCGGTCCTTATTTGATCAAATCTATCACTTCTAAATCTTCTGCGATATTGGAAAAGAACCCAACATACTGGGATGCGGATAATGTTAAGATCAGTAAAGTCAAGCTGACCTATTATGATGGACAAGACTCAGAATCCTTGATTCGTGGGTTTGATAACGGCGACTATACAGTTGCCCGTGTTTTCCCAAATGGTTCTAACTATAAGAGTGTAGAGAAGAAGCATAAGGACGACATTGTCTATACTGACCAAGGTTCCTCTACCTACAATCTTTCCTTCAACATTGACCGTCAGGCTTATGAAATCACAAAGAAGACCACGGATGCTCAAAAGACTTCAACTAAGAAAGCCATCTTAAATAAAGACTTCCGTCAAGCCATTATGTTTGCCTTCAACCGCAAGGCTTATGTAGCGCAAACTAACGGGGAAGCGGGTGCCAATAAGGTGATCCGTAATACCTTTACGCCACCAAACTTTGTCCAAATCGATGGCAAACAATTTGGTGATGCAGTAGAAAAAGACTTAGAAGCTTATGGGGATGAATGGAAAGGGGTCTCTGTCGCAGATGGAAAAGACACCCTCTACAATCCAACCAAGGCCAAAGAAGAGTTTGCCAAAGCCAAGGCAGATTTGCAGGCTCAAGGAGTTGAATTCCCAATTCATTTGGACCTTCCAACTTCTTCAACTTATACAGAAGGGATCAAACAAGCTCAATCCTTTAAACAGTCAGTTGAATCTACACTAGGAGCAGAAAATATTGTCATCGACCTGAATATGGTTTCTGAGGATGATCTGCAACGGGTGACTTACTTTGCTGAAAATGCTTCGCAACAAGACTGGGATTTGAACAATAACTTGGGTTGGGGACCAGACTATACGGACCCATCTTCTTACATCGATATCACTAGTGGTAAATCCGGCGAAAACGCCAATTCTTACTTTGGATTCGATGCTGGTACGGATAATGCAGCCGCAAAAGCAGCTGGTTTTGATGAATATGATCAATTGATCGAAGATGCGCACAATGAAACCAAAGATGTGAACAAGCGTTACGAAAAATACGCTGCCGCTCAAGCTTGGTTGACCGATAGTGCCCTCTTGATTCCGATCCATTCAGATGGAGCTTCTCCAGTCGTTCGTAAGACTGTACCATACTCTGCAGCCTTTGCTTGGACAGGCCACAAGGGTCAAACCTTCAACTATAAATATTTGGAAGTTCAAGACAAGGTTGTATCGGCTAAAGACTACGACAAAGCGCGTGATCAATGGAAGAAAGAAAAAGAAAAATCCAATAAAAAAGCGCAAGAAGAACTTGAAAAGCATGTGAAATAGACTTTTCTTGAAGAAAACAGGAAAGACAGGTCCCGTATGGGACCTGTCTTTTTCTTTGTCTGAACCTTTAAAAATCGCCTAAAAATGGTATAATAGGAGCATCACGAAAATTGGAGAGACGCTATGAGTTTTTACAATCATAAAGAAATCGAGCCTAAGTGGCAAAAATACTGGGCTGACCATCACACCTTTAAGACAGGAACAGATGCTTCAAAACCTAAGTTTTATGCATTGGACATGTTCCCTTATCCATCTGGAGCGGGTCTTCACGTAGGACACCCAGAAGGCTACACAGCAACAGATATCCTTAGCCGTTTCAAACGTGCCCAAGGTTACAATGTCCTTCACCCAATGGGATGGGATGCCTTTGGTTTGCCTGCAGAGCAATATGCTATGGATACAGGGAATGACCCAGCGGAATTCACAGCAGAAAACATTGCTAACTTCAAACGCCAAATCAATGCGCTTGGCTTCTCTTACGACTGGGATCGTGAAGTCAATACGACAGATCCGAACTACTACAAGTGGACGCAATGGATTTTCACCAAGCTTTACGAAAAAGGCTTAGCTTATGAAGCGGAAGTACCAGTAAACTGGGTGGAAGAATTGGGTACAGCTATCGCCAACGAAGAAGTTCTTCCAGATGGAACATCTGAGCGTGGGGGCTATCCAGTTGTCCGCAAACCAATGCGCCAATGGATGCTCAAAATCACTGCCTATGCGGAACGCTTGCTCAATGACTTGGATGACCTGGATTGGCCAGAGTCTATCAAGGACATGCAACGCAACTGGATTGGGAAATCAACTGGTGCTAACGTAACTTTCAAGGTGAAAGGAACAGACAAGGAATTCACCGTCTTTACAACACGTCCAGATACCCTTTTTGGTGCGACCTTCACTGTTTTGGCTCCTGAGCATGAACTGGTAGATGCCATCACAACACCTGAACAAGCTGAGGCTGTAGCGGACTACAAACACCAAGCCAGCCTCAAGTCAGACTTAGCTCGTACAGACCTTGCCAAGGAAAAAACAGGGGTTTGGACTGGAGCTTATGCGATCAACCCTGTCAATGGCAAAGAAATTCCTATCTGGATTGCAGACTATGTTCTGTCTAGCTATGGTACAGGTGCTGTTATGGCCGTACCTGCCCACGACCAACGTGACTGGGAATTTGCTAAACAATTTGACCTTCCAATTGTAGAAGTACTTGAAGGTGGGAACGTTGAAGAGGCTGCTTACACAGAAGATGGCCTTCACGTCAACTCTGACTTCTTGAACGGTCTCAACAAAGAAGAAGCGATTGCTAAAATCGTGTCTTGGCTAGAAGAAAAAGGCTTTGGTCAAGAAAAGGTTACCTATCGTCTCCGCGACTGGCTCTTTAGCCGTCAACGTTACTGGGGTGAACCAATCCCAATCATTCATTGGGAAGATGGGACTTCGACAGCTGTTCCAGAAAGTGAACTCCCACTTGTCTTGCCAGTAACCAAGGATATCCGCCCTTCAGGTACTGGTGAAAGCCCATTGGCTAACTTGACAGACTGGCTGGAAGTGACTCGTGAGGATGGCGTCAAAGGTCGTCGTGAAACCAATACCATGCCACAATGGGCAGGTTCAAGCTGGTACTACCTCCGCTATATCGATCCACACAACACTGAGAAATTGGCTGACGAGGATCTCCTCAAACAATGGTTGCCAGTCGATATCTACGTAGGTGGGGCAGAACACGCCGTACTCCACTTGCTTTACGCACGTTTCTGGCACAAATTCCTCTATGATATCGGTGTTGTTCCAACCAAAGAGCCATTCCAAAAACTCTTTAACCAAGGTATGATTTTGGGAACTAGCTACCGTGACCACCGTGGCGCACTTGTGGCGACTGATAAGGTTGAAAAACGTGACGGTTCCTTCTTCCATGTGGAAACAGGAGAAGAATTGGAGCAAGCACCAGCTAAGATGTCTAAATCCCTCAAGAACGTTGTCAATCCAGACGATGTGGTGGAACAATACGGTGCTGATACTCTTCGTGTCTATGAAATGTTCATGGGACCACTCGATGCTTCCATCGCTTGGTCTGAAGAAGGATTGGAAGGAAGCCGTAAATTCCTTGATCGTGTTTACCGTTTGATTACAAGTAAAGAAATTGTTGCGGATAACAATGGTGCTCTTGACAAGGTCTATAACGAAACTGTTAAGGCTGTCACTGAGCAAATCGAGTCTATGAAATTCAACACAGCCATTGCCCAGCTCATGGTCTTTGTCAACGCGGCCAACAAGGAAGACAAACTCTATGTGGACTACGCCAAAGGCTTTATCCAATTGATCGCTCCATTTGCGCCTCACTTGGCAGAAGAACTCTGGCAAACAGTCGCAGCAACAGGCGAATCTATCTCTTACGTAGCTTGGCCAACATGGGACGAAAGCAAATTGATTGAAGACGAAATCGAAATCGTCGTTCAAATCAAAGGAAAAGTCCGTGCTAAACTCATGGTCGCAAAAGACCTATCACGCGAAGAATTGCAAGAAGTTGCTCTCTCTGACGAAAAAGTCAAGGCAGAGATTGATGGCAAAGAAATCGTGAAAGTGATTAGTGTCCCTAATAAACTCGTTAATATCGTTGTGAAATAAAAAATAAATCCTTCAGAGTTCAGCTCTGGAGGATTTTTGTGAAAAGGCAAAGAGTCGGTTTGAAAATAGTTGTTGGTTGGATGCGTGATATCAAAAAAGCTTCGGTAGGAAGAAATCTACCGAAGCTTTTTAACAAATTTCATTCTGCATTACAGTGAACATATGTAAAACTCAGTGTTGTTTTACAAGGAGTTTAAATGTTTCTCTTCTTCCAAGGAAAATGTTATTTCTATATCGAAATAGTTGACAGATGTAACAGGCAGTGGTACAATGACTTTGATATTTCGATATAGAAATAAAAAGGAGACAAAATGGACAAGATGCAAGGGGGATACCAAGCTTTACAGATACGCTTATTGAACGGGCGACTTTTTCAAAAACTCTTGAGCAAGGAACCAGATGCCCAATACCGAAGTGAACAGGGGAAAATTTTAACGATTTTGTGGAAGCAAGAGTTGGGGTGCGCTACTGCGACCGATATCGCTCTTGCGACGGGTCTAGCTAATAATACATTAACCAGTATGGTTAAGAAATTGGAAGAACAAGGTTTGGTTACGATTCAACCTTGCACGCAGGATAAAAGGAAAAAATATATTTCTTTGACAGACCTTGGTTGGGCGCAAAAAGAAATCGGTGACCGTGTCAGCAAAGAACTTGGAGAGATTTTTTACCAAGGCTTTTCGGATCAAGAAATCCGAGAATTTGAAGCCTATCAAGAGCGTATTATTGACAATCTAAAAGCTAAAGAGAATGAACTGTAGTAGAGGGGAAAATGCTTATGATTGGAATAACAGGTGTAACAGGGAAATTAGGTTCTTATGTGGCGAATCTTGTCGATAAGAAGGGAATTGCTTCAGTCCATCTAGCACGAAGCCCAGAGCGTGCAAAAATCTACGCGTCTGCGGAAATTCGTAAAATAGTGTATGCCAATACACCAGAGGTGGTTGAGGCCTTAAAGGGGATCGATGTCTTGTTGATGGTTTCTGCTCGGGAAAATCCAGAGCGTGTTGAGGAACACACGAGTTTTTTAAATGCCGCAAAGCTAGCAGGAGTAGAGCATATCGTCTATACCTCCTTTTATGGGGCAGATGAGAAGGCAACTTTCACCTTGTCTCGAGATCATGCCCAGACGGAAGCCTATATCAAGGAGTTAGGGTTCACCTACACTTTTTTGAGAGATAATTTTTACTTGGACTTCCTGATTGATATGGCGCTTGAAAATGGAGAGATTCGCGGTCCGGCCGGCAGTGGTCTTGTGTCAGCTGTTGCCCGTAAGGATACATCTAGGGTTGCAGCAGAGATTCTTTTACATGCTAAGAAATGGGAAAATCAAACCTTGAATCTAACAGGACCAGAGGAACTTTCCATGGAAGAGATCGTAGCGCTTCTCTCAGAAGAGACCGGTAAGACCATCGCGTATGTGGATGAATCAGTAGAAGAAGCCTATGAGTCACGGAAAAAATGGCCAGCACAAACTTGGGAGTATGATGCCTGGGTCAGTACCTATACAGCGATTAAAGCTGGAGAACAAGCTGGAGTTTCAGCAGATGTCGAAAAAGTCCTAGGGCATCCAGCAAGTAGCTTATTGGATATTCTTAGAGACAGAAAACTTATTGAGGAAAAATATGATTGAATACAAACATGTAGCCTTGCGCTACACGGAAAAGGACATTTTGAAAGATGTCAATCTCCGCATTGAAAATGGAGAATTCATGGTGCTAGTGGGTCCTTCAGGATCTGGTAAGACCACCATGATCAAGATGATTAACCGTCTTTTGGAGCCGACAGATGGCAATATCTATATGGATGGGAAACGTATCAAGGACTATGATGAACGGGAGTTACGTCTCAGTACCGGCTATGTCCTTCAAGCCATTGCCTTATTTCCTAACTTGACCGTTGCTGAAAATATAGCATTGATTCCTGAGATGAAGGGCTGGACTAAAGAACAAATCACTTCTAAGACAGAAGAACTCTTGGATAAGGTGGGGCTCCCTGCTGCAGAGTATGCAAATCGCATGCCTAGTGAATTATCTGGTGGGGAGCAACAGCGGATTGGCATTGTGCGCGCTATCATTGGAGAACCAAAAATTCTATTGATGGACGAACCTTTTTCAGCCTTGGATGCCATCTCTCGCAAGCAGTTGCAAGAATTGACCAAGGCATTACATAAAGAATTCGGCATGACGACCATCTTCGTAACCCATGATACGGATGAGGCCTTAAAATTAGGGGATCAAATTGCAGTGTTGCAGGATGGAGAAATCCGCCAGGTGGCAGACCCTGAAACAATTTTACAAGCGCCTGCGACAGACTTTGTCGCAGATTTGTTTGGAGGTGCTCACCATGTCTAAACTACTTACAACTTTTCAAGATCGTTTTGGGGAATGGTTAACAGCCCTTGGGCAACACTTGCAATTGTCTCTTTTGACCTTATTGGTTGCTATTTTTCTGACCATCCCACTTGCGGTTTATCTAAATAGTCACAAAAAAGTGGCGAATTGGGTGCTACAAGTTGCGGGTATCTTCCAGACCATTCCCTCAATGGCTTTGTTGGGGCTCTTTATTCCTTTCATGGGGATTGGAACCTTACCGGCCCTTACAGCTCTAGTCATTTATGCTATTTTCCCGATTTTGGAAAATACAATCACAGCCTTGAACGGCATTGATCCTAGTCTTGAGGAGGCAGGGATTGCTTTTGGAATGACCAAGTGGGAGCGACTCAAGAAGTTTGAAATTCCACTGGCCATGCCTGTTATTGTATCAGGGGTTCGTACAGCAACCGTTATGATCATTGGGACAGCGACTTTAGCCGCTCTTGTTGGAGCTGGTGGATTGGGCTCCTTTATCCTTTTGGGGATTGATCGTCGAAATGCTAGTCTCATTTTAATCGGCGCAATCTCATCAGCCATTTTGGCCATTCTATTTAATGTTATTCTCAAATGGTTGGAAAAGGCCAAGTTGCGTACGATTGTTGCGGCCTTTGCGGTGATGCTCCTTGGTTTGGGAGCGAGTTATGCTCCAAGCATGATTCCTCAGAAAGAAAAAGAAAACCTAGTCATAGCTGGGAAATTGGGGCCTGAGCCTGAAATTCTCATGAATATGTACAAACTTCTCATTGAGGAAAATAGTGACATGACGGTGACCGTTAAGCCTAACTTTGGGAAGACAGATTTCCTTTATCAAGCGCTTAAAAAGGGTGATATCGATATCTATCCAGAATTTACAGGGACCATTACAAGCTCTCTCTTGCAACCAGCTCCTAAAGTCAGCAACGACTCCAAAGAAGTTTTCAAGGTTGCGCGTGATGGTATAAAGAAACAAGATAATCTAGCTTTACTCAAACCGATGGCTTATCAAAACACCTATGCGATTGCTGTTCCGAAAAGTATTGCGAAAGAGTATAATCTGAAGACGATTTCTGATCTCAAGAAAGTTCAGGACAAGCTCAAAGCTGGTTTCACGTTGGAATTTAACGACCGTGAGGACGGAAACAAAGGACTTCAATCAGTTTATGGACTAAATCTTAATGTGGCTACCATGGAGCCGGCACTTCGCTATGAGGCAATCCAACAAGGCAATATTCAAATAACAGATGCCTATTCAACAGACCCAGAAATTGCTCAATATAATTTAGTTGTTCTAGAGGATGACCAACACCTCTTCCCACCTTATCAAGGAGCACCCCTCATGAAAGAAGCTCTTCTTAAGAAACATCCAGAATTGGAAGGCATTCTGAACAAGTTGGCTGGCAAAATCACAGAGAGCCAAATGAGTCAGATGAACTACCAAGTGGGAGTAGAAGGAAAACCTGCTGCTAAAGTCGCACGTGAGTTTTTGGTAAAACAAGGACTATTGAAGAAATGATTAAGCAAGAAGAAATACAAGAAACTCTTTTGCGACTCTGCAAGCACTATGGAGAACAAAATTGGTGGCAATCGGATAACAAGATTGAAGATTTGGTATCGACCATTCTGATCCAGCGAACAACAGAGAAGAATGCTAAGTTGGCTTTAGCTGGTCTAATGGATGTCATGACAGTAGAGGGTATCCTGGCTTTACCGCTAGAAGAGTTACAGGAACGTATTCGACCTGCCGGATTTTTCAAGCAAAAGTCACAAACGATTAGGGGACTTCTGACCTGGTTAAGAGAAGTTGGTGGTTTTGAGTTTCTTGCCAGAATTGGAACAGAAGATTTACGGAAGCTACTGTTGGAGTTAAAAGGGATTGGACCAGAGACTGCAGATGCACTTTTACTTTATCTTTTTGATCGTCCCGTTTTTATTTCGGATGAATATGCGAGAAGACTTTTTCGACGCTTAGGATTTGGAAACTTTGATACCTATAATGACATGCATGCTGTTTACGGTAACGTCTTGGAAGGCCTCACTCTCAAACAATGCCAAGAGATTCATGCTGTCATTGATGAACATGGGAAAGCTTTTGGCAAAAGTAAAGGCCAGTTAGACGAAAGTTGGTTACGATAAAAAGAGCCTAGGACAGTAGTCCTTTGACTCCACAAAAGAAACTGATTTTGTACTAACCTAAAGTTAGACAATTTATTTAAGCAAAGGATTTAGTTCTGTATTGCACAGGACTAAGTCCTTTTAGTTTTATCTTAATGCGTTTGTTGTTGTAATAATTAATACAGTCTACACTAGCTTGTTCCAATTGCTCAAGTGACTGAAACGTTTTCTCATGACCATAAAACATCTCAGACTTCAGAATGCCAAAGAAGGATTCCATCATGCCGTTATCTGGACTATTGTATTTACATGACATAGATGACTGGAGTATAAGAGTCATCCAAAAGTATGTGCCTCCTTGTTAAATATCAAAAGATTGGTGAAATGAATAGCGAATATCCCTTTTTATTTTACTTAAAATCAGATTTTTGGATGGAAATACCAGATGATAAAGTAAATCATTTAAAAAATAAAAAAGACAAACGCCCAAAATGACGTTTGTCTAGAATAAGGAAGTTATCCTTGTACTTTAGCTCTACTTATTAGCTTAGATCGTATGTTACTCAACAGATTTTAGGGCTTCGAGCATATTGACTTTCTTAAGGTGTTGGTTCACAAAGATACCGAGACCTGTCAGAATGATAATGACAACAAGTGTTGGAATGGCATAGATGAGCCAGCTCAGACCTGGATTGAACATAATATTTTCAGGAGGGATAACCTCTACCATGTATTGATGCAATCCCCAACCAAGTCCGAATCCAACCAAGATACCAATGATAGAGAGATAAATGGTTTCTCGATAGATGTAGAGTGTCACTTCTCTATTAAAGAAGCCTAGAACCTTAATGGTTGATAACTCACGGATACGTTCTGCCACATTGATATTTGTCAAATTAAAGAGAACAACTAAAGCAAGAAGAACAGAAATCCCAATCAATACTGCCATAACACGGCTAAGGGAGTTGACGATGGTCTTGATTTGTGCCTTTAGAGTAGTATTTTGAACAACCCCTTTGACACCATCAAGCTCCATAAATTGACTGGCTGTTTGCTCAACGTTTTTGTCTGAGTGATTCTTCAGTGTCAGAATAGTAGCATTTTGGCTCGCCTCTTTACCAAAAGCATTTCTGTAAGTAGTTTCATTCATAAAGATGAAGTGACCCATATACATTTCAGAAATACCAGCAACTTTGAGTTTGATATCCTTGTCTTGGCTATTTTGAACGGTTAACTCATCCCCTACAGAAACGCCAGCTAAGTCTGCCAATTTCTCAGAAATAATAATCCCTTTGTCGGTCAAATCGAGTTTTTGACCAGTTTCACGATTATTGAGCTTGATGTAATGTTGTAGAGTTTCTTGATCCTTGTCTTTGACCACAAGGGTTGTGATATCTTGACGATCGTTATTATTTCCTGCCACTTTTGAAAGCATTTCGTAATGAATAGAAAGATGTTCCTTGACCTTGCTATCGTTAATTAATTTTTGGATGTTTTCCTTTTCCTGCCCATCCAGATGATCCTTGTTTGCGACAATCATATCATAGCGAATGATGTTAGGGAATTGGCGTGTGTTAAGGTCTCCAATAGAAGAACGAATACCGAGTCCAGCAAAGAGAAGTGCGATGGAACCGCAGACACCAAAAATAGTCATGAACATCCGTTGCTTGTATCGGAAAATATTACGGGCAGTGACTTTTTGTGTAAAGTTCATACGGTTCCAAAGTGGGGTGATGCGCTCCAAAAGAATCTTAGAACCAGATGTTGGAGGTTTTGGAAGAAGAAGTTGGGCTGGCTTTTCTCCTAATTCGCGCTTGGCTACCATGAAAGCGGGAAGAACTGTGGACAAAAGACCAAGCACAATAGCTAGAAGAGTCTTAAATGGATAAAAGTGTAACTCAATTGGTGCGAGGAGGATTCGCTCTTTATAACTATTGTATATGATAGTTGGAAGGAGAATATGTCCAGCAGCAACCCCAATAGCAGTACCAATCATGCTCGTCACGAATCCATAAATAATAAATTTACGGATGATGTCCTTGTTTTGGTAACCGAGAGCTTTGAATGTCCCTGCCTTAATCCGTTCTTCTTCGACGAAGCGTCCCATTGTTACAAAGGTAACCAAGGCAGCAATAAAGTAGAGGATAACAGGGAAGATATTACTGAGGTTCTGAAAAACAGAAGCGTTGGTCTCATAGGAAACGTACCCTTCTGACCAAGGAGCTTCACGACGTGTGTAGACATCGTAGCTTGGTTCAGCAATGCTATCGATTTTTTCTTGAGCTTCCTTTATTTGCTCCTTCTTGTCAGCGATTTCATCTTGTGCCTGAGTCAATTGTCCCTGGACAAGAGGATTCTTATCCTGACCGCTGGCTTTCGCTTGTTCAAGTTTCTTGTTAAGCTCCGTTTCTGCTTTCTGAAGTTGTCTTGTTTGTTGGTCAATCTTAGCCTGTGGATCAGCTTTTAATTCTTTCAAACGGTTAGCAGGCTGATTTTTTACTAATTTTTCAAGCTCATCCTCGTGTTTGGAAACCTTGTCAGTGTAATCCTGGGTATAGAGGTTAGCTCCACGGACGTCTTTGTAAGCTAAGCGTGCAATCATGTAGACGTCGGAATCAAAACTAGATTCAGGAACAACCGCATACCCTTTGAGTTCCCCACTACCAGCTGTCGATGAACCTAGGTCAACACTTGATAAGATTTCAGAAGACTGAACAAAGCCAGTGATGGTAAAACTGTGTTCTTTTAAGACATCCTTACCATTGTCACCCTCTTTTTCAGAAAACTCAATTTTGTCACCGATCTTATAGTTATCTTGATAGACTGAAGAAAGAGCAATTTCACCTTGCTTACTTGGAAGTTTTCCTTTTACAACCTCATAAGTTGAGATATCTTTTGGTTTTGAAAATAGTCGAAAGGAATCAGTGGAACCTTTCAGTACTACATCTTTAAAGTAACCATACTCAATGTTTGCCTCTGATGAGACTTGATTTAGGAGGTCTTGATCTGACTGGTTCAGTCCATAGCTACCAGTAACTGTGAGGTCAGCTGTTTGGTGTTTAGTAAAATAGCTTGTTCCCGTGTGTTGCATATCAGGTGTCGTCACCTTTAGACCCACAAGAGCGAAAGAACCTAAGGCCATGAGTGAAGCAATAGAAACCACCCGTCCTTTAGAACTAGAGAAAGACTTTCTCACGTCCTTCCAATAAGTTTTACGATTCATGAGACATCCTTTCTAGTACTCGAGGCTATCAATATCTTGTGGATGGGCATTGAGTTCAATACTTTGAACACGCGCATCATGCATACGAATCACACGATCAGCAATAGGTGCAAGCGCCCCGTTGTGAGTGACGATGATAACGGTAGCTCCTTCATTGCGAGCCTTGTCTTGGAGAATCTTCAAGACCTGTTTTCCAGTATTGTAATCCAGGGCTCCTGTAGGTTCGTCACAGAGGAGAATTTTCGGATTTTTTGCGACGGCGCGAGCGATAGCTACCCGTTGTTGCTCACCACCAGACAATTGTGCAGGGAAGTTGTTGATGCGTTTTCCTAGACCAACATCAATCAAAGTTTGTTCCGCATCTTTAGCATCCGCGACAATTTCAGAAGCCAACTCTACATTTTCTTTGGCCGTTAAGTTTGAGACCAAGTTATAGAATTGAAAGACGAATCCGACATCGTCTCTACGATAGGCTGTTAATTGTTTCGCATTATAATTGGAGATGTCTTTCCCATCGATGACGACCTTTCCTTCATCATTGGTATCCATACCACCAAGAATATTGAGAACAGTTGATTTTCCTGCCCCAGAAGAACCGAGTATAATCACTAACTCCCCTTTTTCAATTTCGAAAGTGATATCATTGTTTGCGATGATTTCCACATCACCTGTTTTATACCGTTTGTAACTATGTTTCATTTCAATATACGCCATGTGTATTTGTCTCCTTTAAAAATTATCAGCTGCTAAAACAACAACCTGTTGAATAATTACGAAGGTTATTTTATGATTTTTTAAATACGATTGCTACAACAGAAAACAACAATGTGTTGAAATAACGAAGAGAATATGATAATCATAACTGAAAATATCAGATGATAGTTGACATTTTCAAAATTCGAGATATACTTTAATCAACAATATGTAGAAATAAGGGGTTCGTATGCAACAGAGACAAACGACAACTAAGTCAGATATTAAAGAAGCCTTCATTCAGCTTTTGGCTACAAAAAGTTTAGAGGATATAACGATTAGTCAGTTAACTAAAAAAGCGGGTGTCAACCGCTCGACATTTTATCTGCACTACCTAGATAAACAGGATTTTTTAGAGCAATTAAAAGAAGAAACCATAACGACGGTTCGTATGATTTTGAGGAAAGAAACCTTTTATCCCAAAGAAGCCTTAGAAGCCATCTTGTCTTATTTCCA
Source organism: Streptococcus parasanguinis (assembly GCF_031582885.1). Taxonomy (NCBI): domain Bacteria; kingdom Bacillati; phylum Bacillota; class Bacilli; order Lactobacillales; family Streptococcaceae; genus Streptococcus; species Streptococcus parasanguinis. The sequence continues at coordinate 189,107 of NZ_CP133988.1, read as the reverse complement.
AGAGAACAGTGCTTTTTTTGCTGAAATTGCAAAAAATCCAAGCTTTCGTTTTGCAGACAACATTCGTTATTTTATCTTGGGGATGATTGAGTCTACGCCACGTTCTCGACCAGTCATTGTGGCAGCTTATCAAATGCCAGAGCGCTATGCTATTACCATGTATGTTTCTGGTTTGACAGGACTTATTGTCGACTGGATTATCAATGGGACTCAGGAAAACCCCCAACAATTGACCAAGATTATACTGGATTCCCCAGGGATGGAGTGGTTTAAAGAAAAGTAACTACTTAAGAATCCTCAGGGGCTTTGAAACAGAATTGCCTCTTATTGACAGAAGTTAGATGGCTGAGTCCTTTCATTCTAATTGTTGACTGTCTCTTCAAAAAAATCTCCATTGAGTCTGGCTTGAAATTGTGTTACAATAAGCCTTGAAGATGAATGAAAGAATATGGAAATAAGCATGAAAATAAGACCAGTGATTGGAATTACAGGAAATGAAAGACCCTTCCCAGATGATCCAGACGCGAACATGAGCTATGCGGCGACTGGTTTTGTCGAAGCGGTCAAAGAGGCAGGAGGGATTCCCTTGATCTTGCCGATTGGAGATGCGGCCTTGGCCAAAGACTACATATCGATGATTGATAAGCTCATCATCACCGGTGGACAAAATGTCTTGCCCAAGTTTTACGGAGAAGAAATCACCATCGACAGTGATGACTACCTCTTGAAACGCGATCTCTTTGAGTTGGCCTTGATTGAAGAAGCGCGTGCGGCTAAAAAAGCTATCTTTACCGTCTGCCGTGGGACCCAGCTCTATAATGTCGCTCTAGGGGGAACTCTGTATCAAGATATTGAACACCACTGGCAGGACAATCCAGGTCAGTACACCAGTCAAGAGTTGGTGACCAAGGATCAGACGGTCCTGCAAGAGATCTATGGTAAGACCAGTCGCATCAATTCTTTCCATCATCAAAGTATTAAAGACTTGGCAGATGGCTTAGAAGTAATCGCGCGGGATCCTAAAGATGACATCATAGAAGCCGTTCAATCCACAGATGAGAGCCGTTTCCTCGGAGTTCAGTGGCATCCAGAACTACGTTTTGACAAGAGCCCAGCAGATCGCAAGCTCTTTGAATATGTCGTGACTCAATTATAAAGAGGACCAGCTCCCTTAGGAATTTTTCCTAAGGGGCTTTTTCTTTAATCTGCGTAAGAAAGACTGTAAATTGTGCCTAGGTTTTGGGGGAGGATGCGCTACAATAGAGCTAGTAGAATGAGGAGGATTAGGACATGTATCAATTTCCAAAGGATTTTTTATGGGGGAGTTCGACCTCGGGGCCTCAAACAGAAGGACGTCTAGCCCAGGATGGAAAGGGAGACAATCTCTGGGATTACTGGTATAGGGTCGAGCCCAACCGCTTTTATCAAGGGCAAGGACCAGAGAAAACATCGACTTTTTATGAACACTGGGAAGAAGATCTGGACCTCTTGTTAGAAACCGGCCACACGGCCTTTCGAACCTCTATCCAGTGGTCACGTATTTTCCCAGAAGGACGAGGGGAGATCAATCAAGCAGGTGTTGATTTCTACCGCCGTGTCTTTGAAAAGATTAAAGAAAAAGGGATTCACCTCTTGGTCAACCTCTATCATTTTGATTTACCGATGGCTCTTCAAGAGCAAGGGGATGGTTGGGAAAATAAAGAAACCGCCTATGCTTACCAGGAATATGCGCGTTTTTGTTTCAAGACCTATGGAGATCTGGTCGATCAGTGGATCACCTTTAATGAACCTATTGTCCCTGTAGAATTTGGTTATTTTTATGATGCCCATTTTCCTCATAAGGTAGACGCAGCAGCAGCTGTTAAAGTAGCCTACCACACCCAGCTAGCAAGCTCTCTAGCAGTTAAGGCCTGTCATGAGGTGGATCCTAATTACCGTATCGGGATTGTGCTCAATTTGACACCAGCCTATCCTCGGAGCCAGCATCCAGAAGATGTGAAAGCTGCGCGTATTGCCGAGCTCTTTCAAGCCAAATCTTTTTTAGATCCATCTGTTCTTGGTCATTATCCTGAAGAATTAGTGGAGATCCTACGGGAGCGCGATCTCTTACCGGATTATGATCCCTTTGAATTGCGCTTGATCGAGGAAAATACGGTGGATTACCTAGGGGTTAACTATTACCAACCACTCCGTGTGGCGGCTCCTCGTTATGCTCCAAATCCAGCATCTCCCCTACTCTTTGAACAATTTTATGAACCCTATGTCATGCCAGGTCGCAAGATCAATCCCCACCGAGGTTGGGAAATCTATGAGCAAGGCTTGTATGACATTGCCCAAAATATCAAGGAAAACTATGGCAATATCGAGTGGATCCTGACCGAAAACGGGATGGGAGTTGAAGGAGAGGAAAAATTTCGCAAGGATGGAGTGATCCAAGACGATTACCGGATTGACTTTGTCAAAGACCATCTTCGCGAGCTCCACCGGGCTATTCAAGATGGTGCCAACTGTAAAGGCTATCTGATCTGGACCTTTATTGACTGCTGGTCATGGCTCAATGGCTACAAGAACCGCTATGGTTTAGTTGAGTTGGAGCTCGAAAGTCAAAAACGAACCCTCAAAAAATCTGGTCATTGGTTCCGTAAGTTGAGTCAGCGGAATGGATTTGAAGAGTAGAAAAAGCAACCTATCAACCAAGATGTTGATAGGTTTTTCTTAACCCTCCCTTAACTAGACCAATTTTCTTGAATTTCCTAGTTGACAAACTAGAAGAAGCATTGTATACTGACTCCGCTGGTTGCTTTTTGGTCAAATTAGACTAGACCAATTTAAAGTAACTGAGAAATCGACCATGGGTCGTTTGACTAAGTAAAGGGGAAAGTATAGCAAGGCTATATCGTAAAAACTATGTGCGGAATCGTTGGTGTTGTAGGAAATACAAATGCTACTGATATTTTGATTCAAGGACTTGAAAAACTCGAATACCGAGGCTATGACTCTGCGGGTGTTTTTCTGGCTAGTGAAGGCAAGAGCCAATTGGTAAAGGCAGTTGGCCGCATTGCAGAATTGTCATCTAAGGCAGAAGGTGTCGAAGGGACAGCTGGGATTGGACATACCCGTTGGGCCACTCATGGAAAACCAACTGAGGACAATGCTCACCCACACCGCTCTGAAACAGGTCGCTTTGTTTTAGTCCACAATGGGGTCATTGAAAACTACCTTGAAATCAAGGAAGAATACCTAGCAGGTCACCATTTCAAGGGGCAAACAGATACAGAAATCGCAGCCCACTTGATCGGAAAATTTGCTGAAGAAGATGGCTTGTCTACGCTGGAAGCCTTCAAAAAAGCCCTCCACATCATCCGTGGAGCCTATGCTTTTGCTTTGATGGATGCGGAAGATCCAAGTACCATCTATGTAGCAAAAAATAAATCACCACTATTGATCGGTCTTGGCGATGGCTACAATATGGTCTGCTCAGATGCCATGGCCATGATTCGTGAAACCAACCAATACATGGAAATCCATGACCAAGAGTTGGTCATTGTCAAGGCTGACAGCGTTGAAGTTCAAGACTATGATGGAAACATCAAAGAACGGGCTAGCTATACGGCTGAACTTGACCTTTCTGATATCGGTAAAGGGACTTACCCATACTACATGCTCAAAGAAATCGATGAGCAACCAACTGTCATGCGTAAGTTGATCCAAGCCTATACAGATGAATCTGGTCAAGTAGTGGTAGATCCAGCTATTATCAAGGCTGTTCAAGAAGCAGACCGGATCTATATCCTTGCGGCTGGTACCTCTTACCATGCTGGATTTGCTTCTAAAAAAATGTTGGAAGAGTTGACAGATACCCCAGTAGAACTCGGTATTTCATCTGAGTGGGGCTATGGTATGCCACTTCTCAGCAAGAAACCACTCTTCATCTTTATCAGCCAATCTGGCGAAACAGCTGATAGCCGCCAAGTGTTGGTCAAGGCCAATGAAATGGGGATTCCAAGCTTGACAGTGACCAATGTTCCAGGTTCAACTCTTTCACGTGAAGCAGACATGACCATGTTGCTCCATGCTGGTCCTGAAATTGCGGTAGCTTCTACTAAGGCTTATACGGCTCAAATCGCAGCCCTTGCCTTTCTTGCTAAAGCTGTTGGGGAAGCCAATGGCAATGAGAAGGCCAAAGCCTTTGATTTGGTGCACGAATTGTCTATCGTTGCCCAATCGATCGAATCAACCCTTTCAGAAAAAGAAGTGATCGACGAAAAAGTCCGTGGCTTGTTGGAAACAACCCGCAATGCTTTCTATATCGGACGTGGCCAAGATTACTATGTTGCTATGGAAGCCAGTCTGAAACTAAAAGAAATTTCTTACATCCAATGTGAAGGCTTCGCTGCGGGTGAGTTGAAACACGGTACCATCGCTCTGATCGAAGACGGTACACCGGTTATTGCCCTCTTGTCTGATCCAGTCCTAGCCAGCCACACACGTGGGAACATCCAAGAAGTGGCAGCACGTGGGGCTCATGTTTTAACCATTGCAGAAGAAAATGTCGCTAAAGAGACAGATGATTTGGTCTTGACAGCAGTTCACCCTTACCTCTCTCCAATCTCAATGGTGGTACCAACCCAATTGATTGCCTACTTTGCAACCCTTCATCGTGGGCTAGATGTTGATAAACCACGGAACCTTGCTAAGTCTGTAACCGTTGAATAAACTTGTCTATATAGAAAAAACATCCTCGTTAGGTTTTTCCTAGCGAGGATGTTTGCTTTATTTGTCAAAACCTTGCAAGGCTTTGAGGCGTTCTTCTGTTTGTCCCTTGGCATCTAGTTTTTTACCTTGGTAAACAGCAGATTCCCATGATCCATACATTGGATTTGGGAAGATGATGAATTTTTCACCAAATTCTTTTTGCAATTCGTCCAATTTCTTGTCACGATCAGCTTCAGAGGTCTTAGAAAAATCTGCAAAGTCAACCAGATTGTCCCCGAAGAGCAAGACAAGATTGGTCTTTTCTTGTACAGCTTGGCGACGGCCTTCTTTTGATTTGACGCCATCTTCTAAGAACATGAGGTGGTCACGTCCTTGAACAGGAATGCCTTCTTTTTCAAGATTCTTGATGGTATCATCTACTTGAGAGGTTGTACGGTCAGAAATGTAGTAGATTTGAACTCCGTTTTGATCCGCATATTGAAGGAAATCTTTGGCACCTGGCACCGCTTTTGCGGCTGCTTTTTTCACCCAAACATCCCAATCTTTAGGATTGAAGGCCGTACCATCTTTGACGTTTTGAACTTGGTAAGGGCTGTTGTCTAAAACAGTTTCGTCCAAATCCAAGACGATGGAATAAGGCTTATCAGAAGGAGTTTGGAGGATCTCTTTCAAACGGTCAGTAGCGACATTGTAGCCTTGTAAATACAAAGCCTTGGTTTCTGCTGCCTTTTGGTACCAGAGAACAGACATGGTATTTTCTTGTGAGCGCTGTTGATCATAGGTCATCGTCACCTGATTTTTAGTGCTGCTTGCTTTTGTCTCTTGCGTTTTAGTGGTGTTGCTTCCACAACTCGTCAGTAAAATGACAGAAGCAAGAGCAGAAACGATGGTAAAGGTGGTTTTTGTTGTTTTCATAAACCGTACACTCCTTAAAATTATTCTATAAAAATTATACTCCTTTCAATCTTGCCTGACAAGAAAGAGAAGAAGGTGTCTAGGAATCGGTGAAAAGAACAAAGGAGGAAAAATGCTGTTATGAAAGGTTTCTTTGCTTTAACATACGCCATTTTTTCCTTTAAAAGAAGAGGTATAGTTTTTTGCTATAACAGGATCAAGAAAAGATCAAAGCGGTCCTTTTCTTCTAAAATGAAAGAATAAAGAAAGATATCCGCAAGTCCCTATTTTCAAGGGCTTGCCTTTTTTTGATACCTTTCTTAATAAAGAAATTTTAAGGCCTTGATAGGGAAAATATATTAGTCAGCTACTTTTCGAGGTGATATCATGGTTACAAATTCCAGAAGGAAAGCAGTTAGCCTTTCTATTGGAGAAATATTGAGGAGGATGCACAGTATGAGTAAAAAAGAATTGGTTCTTCGTGCCATTCGAGGCGAAGCTGTAGAGCGAATCCCTGTAGGATTTTGGCTCCATTATGTGACCCAAGAAGAAAAAGAATTGGGTCTAGACAATCCGGCTGTAGTAGCAAAAAGTATTAAGGGCCACCAACACTATGTAGAAGAAATTTCACCTGATTTTGTCAAGATCATGAGCGATGGCTTCTTCCGCTATCCGAGTGCTCTTTATTCGAGAGAGATCCAATCAATCCGAGAATTGAAGGATATTCAACCGATTGGAGAGCATCATCCTTGGATTGAAAAACAAATCGAAGTGGTCAAGGAGATTCGTTCCCATTTCCATGAAGAGATTGCTTCTTTCTACAATATCTTCTCGCCCATTTCTTATTTGAAACGCTGGTTCCGTACGGATCAATCCCGTGGAGATCAAGTGATTGCAGACTTTATCAAGGAAGATCCAGAAACTTTAGCTCATGTCCTTGACGTGATTGCAGGAGACATCGCTACTTTAAGTCGCCGCTTGATCCAAGAAGCAGGTATTGAAGGGATTTACTTTTCAACCCAGCAAGTCCAAGATGAGCGTGTGACAGAGGAAGAATACCGTAAGATCATTGAACCGAGCAATATCGCTGTCCTAGCAGCAGCCAATGAAGCTGGAGGCATCAATATCCTTCATATCTGTGGTTTTGAAGGGGCCAGCAATGAAGTGGAACTCTTCAAGGATTATCCAGCTCAAGTCATTAACTGGGCGACCCATCATGAAGGCCTTAGCCTAGCCGCAGGTCGTAAACTTTTCGGCGATCGTGCCGTCTTGGGTGGCTTTGTCAATGGCAAGAAAGGTTTGCTCTATCAAGGGGAACGAGCAGTTATTGAGCAAGAAACTCGTCGCTTGGTGGCTGAAGCCGGAAGCCGTGGTTTGATCCTTGGAGCAGACTGTACTGTGCCAGATGATTTCCAATTGGAACGCTTAGATTGGGTACGTCAAGCAGCTGTATTGTAAGAAGAAAGGAGAGGGAGATGAAAAAGATCAATGTATGGTGTATCCTGGTAACCGTTTTGTTTTTGCTTCTAGGGCTTAGTAAAGCTGCTCTAGCAAGTAGTCAGGGGAAAGCAAAAAAAGATCCAGATATGGCAAGACTGGAGAAGATTCCAGCTCATAGCCTCTCCCTCCTTCGCCCATCTGACCTAGCAGGAATTCTACTCCTTGAAGATCAGTGATAAAAAAAGATGAAGAGCTTGATAAAAAATATATATTAGTCAAACAATTATCGAAGTGATAAGATAACAAACAAGAAAAGATTAGAACGAGGTAAGAACATGTCATCAAAAAGAGAATTAGTCTTAAAAGCTTTTAAAGGAGAAGCAGTTGACCGTGTGCCAGTTGGATTTTGGCATCATTTTACAACAGAAGAAGAATGGTTGAAAGGATTTTCTAATCCGGAAATTATTGAAAAAAACCTGAATGGACATAAAAACTTCCTTCACAAGGTCAAACCAGACTTTGTCAAACTCATGAGCGATGGTTACTTTGCTTATCCAAATCCAGCCATTCACAAAGGCCTTGAAAATATCTCTGACTTAGCAGGGATTGAACCACTCGGAGCAGATCATCCATGGATCACAGAGCAAGTAGAGCTCGTTAAAAAAATCCGTGCCGGTTTTGAAGAAGACATTGTGGCTATCTACAATATCTTTGCTCCAGTGACCTACTTCAAATGGTTGGTCGGAGAAGTTTCAGGAGGAGATGACTTGATCGCAAACTTTATCGATCAAGATGCAGCAACTCTTAAAAAAGTATTGGATACGATTGGCCAAGATATTGCAAGTTTGAGCCAACGAATCATCAAAGAAGCAGGGGCAGACGGGATCTACCTCAGTGTTCAAAGCATCCAAGATGCGCGCGTGAGCCAAGAAGTATACAAACAAGTCATCGCAGCAAGTGAACTCCATGTCTTAGAAACAGCCAATGAAGCCGGTGGCGTAAATATCCTTCATATCTGTGGCTACGAAGGAGCTCGCAATGATATCCACCTCTTCACAGACTACCCAGCCCAAGTCATTAACTGGGCAGTCGGACCAGAAGGAATCAGCCTAGCAGAAGGACGCGAAATCTTCGGTGGACGCACGGTTCTTGGTGGTTTTGAAAATGGCAAAAATGGTCTTCTCTACACAGGAGACAAGGCTGCGATCCAAGCAGAAACCAAACGCATCATCGCAGAAACAGGAACCACAGGCTTGGTCATTGGTGCCGATTGTACGATTCCAAGTGACATTGATGAAGAACGAATCGAATGGGTTCGTGAAGCTGCAGCAGAATAAGGAAAATGGAAAAAGGGAGAACAGAGTATGAGTAAAAAAACATGGATTATCGGTGGGGTGGCAGTGCTTGCCATTGCAGGTGCAACCATTCTTGGACGGAGCTTAAACCATGCAAACGATAGCAAAGGCTCAACAGGATCGAACAAGGTAACAACCTTGAAAGTAGCCCACACTCAAAACTATGTACCGTATGATTTCGTTGATGAAAAAGGAGAATCAGATGGCTATGAAGTAGCCGTTCTCAAAGCCATTGACGAAAAACTACCAGACTACAAGTTTGAGTACACTGGAACAAGTGATGACGATCTCTTGATCGGTCTAGAATCTGGTAAATACGATATCGGAACCAAAGGAGCTTGGTATACCGAAGAACGTGCCAAGAAATTCATCATTCCAAAAGAACCAATCGGAGCAAGTATCATCGGATTTACCGTTCGGAAAGAAGATGCGAAAAAATACAAGAACATCGATGACTTCGCTAAAGAAAAAGGAAAATTGGTTCCAATTTCACCACAAAATGCGCAGTGGAATGTTATTAAAGAATACAATGAAAAGCATAAGGACCAACAAATCGAATTAACAGCTGCGGAATCTTTCAAAGTCGCAGATGCTTATGCTTGGGTTCTTGAAGGACGTTACGATGCCTTCTTTGACATCAAACTTTCCTTTGAAAAAGCTGTCACAGATAAAGATGGTTCTTACCACCAATATGCGGACAAACTGAGCTGGTTTGCCTACAAAGGAATTCCAACTTACCCATTGATCCATAAGGATAAGAAAAACGAAAAATTTGCGGAAGAATACAGCAAGGCCATCAAAGAATTAGAAAAAGATGGCACACTTGCTAAATTGTCGAAAAAATATTTCGGTGAAGATGTCTTCAGTTATGTAGATAAAGAGAAATAAGATGAAACTGGGTGCGCATAGCCCCAGCTTCCTTATTTCTATACGGATACAGAAAGGAAAAGAAACATGGTCTCATACGACATTTCCAAGGTCTGGTCATTTCTTCCAACCTTGGTCCAAGCTCTACCAGCGACCCTAGCTTTGATGGTTTTAACGACGGTTCTCGGTTCTGCATTTGGCTTGGTTTTGACTTGGGCACAAGTATCAGAAGATAAGGTAGGAGCAGGTCTGGCAAAAGGCTATGTCTTTACTTTGCGTTGTACCCCTCCGATTGTCTTGCTCTTTTTGGTCTTTTATGGACTGCCCCAATTTTTGAACTGGTGGTTGGGAGTAGATATTGACCACTGGTCCAAGTTTGTCTTTGTCTTGGTTGCCATGTTTCTTCTCTTTGCCGCGATGATTTCTGAGGTCTTCAAGGCAGCCTATTTGGCCATTCCAAAAGGTCAGATGGAAGCAGGCTTGAGTATCGGATTGACACCAGCTCAGACCATTTGGCGGATTGTCCTTCCCCAAGCCTTTCGCGTGGCTCTTCCAAATATGACGACTGCCATCTTGAACCTCATGCGCGATGCCGCTTTGGCTTATACCATTGGCTTTATCGATATCATGGGAGCAGGCAATAACTTGATCAGCCGCAATCTTGGGAATTATTCCCTCGAGACCTATACAGCCGTAGCAGTGATATACTGGGGAATTGCCCTTGTGATCTCCTTCTCCGCTCAACTCCTTGAGAAACGACTCAGTGTAACAGAAAGGTAGCTTATGGATTTCAATTTTATTAGTAAAGCATTTCTAGCCACCTTGGGTGGTGTTCCAGTGACCCTTCTGATCATGGTCGTATCGATTCTTTTGAGTTTCTTTCCAGCCCTCTTTTTGGCACTCGGTCAGATCTATAAGGTCAAAGGTGTTCGCAGTTTCTCAGTGATTTACTTAGCCTTTATCCGCGCGACGCCTCCGATTCTCTTGATTCTCTTCTTTTATAGTCTCTTTCCCAGCCTCTTAAATAGCTTTTTTAAGAGTATTGGTAGTCACTTTAATGTCTTTGAGATCAATCCTATTTACTATGCCTTTATCATCTTTAGCTTGATGACAACAGGAAGTCTTGCTGAAATTCTACGGTCAGCCATTCTGACCGTTGATAAGGGCCAGCTAGAAGCAGCGCAAGCCATTGGTTTGACTAATCGTCAAGCCTACATCCGCATTGTTTTTCCACAAGCCTTGCGTGCAGCCCTTCCCAATTTGTGTAACCTGGTTATCAACTTGGTCAAAGGAACCTCCCTTGTCTTTGTCATGACCATCAAGGATATCACCGCCATTGCCAAGGTCGAAGCCTCTTATGGCTATCAATATTTTGAATCCTATCTAGTGATTTTTATTCTTTATATTGTCATTTGTGGGGTGATTCAATGGGGATTCAATCTCTTAGAAAAACGCCTGACACTCGCATAGAAGAAGGAGAAATAAGAAGATGTTAGAAGTAGAACACGTATCGAAAAAATTTAAGGACCACCAGGTCCTGGTAGATGTTAATCTCAAGGTCAACCAAGGGGATGTCGTCGTTATTTTGGGTCCATCTGGATCAGGAAAAACAACCTTCCTTCGCTGCCTCAATCACTTGGAAAAGGCAGATACAGGCCGTTTGACTTTGGGTGGAAAAGAGTATGATCTCTCAAAACTCAGCAAAAAGGAAATTTTAGAAATTCGCCAAAAGACAGCCTTTGTCTTCCAGCATTACAATCTCTTCGCTAACAAAACAGCGCTCGAAAATATCTTAGAAGGCCTGGTTGTGGCTCGGAAGATTCCAAAAGAAGAAGCTATCCAACGGGCAGAATCAGCCCTTGAAAAAGTTGGTCTCCTCGCTTACAAGGATTACTATCCTTCTCAATTGTCAGGTGGCCAGCAGCAACGGATCGGAATCGCGCGTGCCATCGCAGTGAAACCAGACGTGATCTTGCTGGACGAGCCGACTTCAGCGCTAGACCCAGAGTTGGTCGGTGACGTCTTAGATGTCATGAAGCAATTGGCCCAAGAAGGAGTGACCATGGTTGTCGTAACCCATGAGATGGGCTTTGCGCGTGATGTAGCCAACAACGTCATCTTTATGGATGGCGGACACATCATCGAAGAAAACGAACCACATGAATTCTTCAACAGTCCAAAAGAAGAACGAACCAAACAATTCCTTTCACGGATTTTATCCGATGCCACTTATAGCGTCGAATATATGATTTAACAGGAGACACACCCAGTAAGGGTGTGTTTTTTAGGTTCTGGAAAAAATTTTTAAAAATTGGCTCATTTTTTAGAAATCATTACGAATAATATAAGTGAGAGGGAAATATGACTGATAAAAAACAACGATTTTTACTACTATTCTTACTGACTTTGTTTCTAGGAGGCTGCAGTCTTTTTACAGATAAAGCTGCTGAGAGAAGGGAAATGATTCAGATCGCAGAAAGCACGAAAATGGAGCGAGCGATAAAACACTTGTTAACCAGTATCGATCCGAAAGCTTTCACTTCAGAAGGGGTTATTCACTCCTATACCCTGATAAAAGGTGAATTGGAATACAATCCAATGGGAGGGATGAATGTCTCTCTCGTTATCAATGGCGATAAAAAGTTAACGATCGATACGACTGTTCAAATGGAAGATTCAGGACAGTTCGAAGCAGGTAGTTACGGTATTTCAGCAAAATTAGATGATCTGTTAAGTAAAGCAGAAGAGACTGGAAAATAAACTCATATAGGTAAATACCCCTAATATAGTTAAATAGAAACATTTCTGGATCAAAGCTGGTATGTTACATTAATAGCTAGTGCTTGTAACGATTTGGCAACATTTTTTAACAAAAGTAACATTTCAGGTATGGATAGAATTTTGTATAATAAATTTTAAGAAACCTGAAGAAAGAATGGGAAGAAGATGAAAAAAAGTAAATTTATTGTGTTGATAATGGTAGTATTTAGCCTGAGCTTAGGAGGCTGTAGCTTTTTTAATGGACAATCTGCCAAAAAACAAGAAATGATTCAAATCGCAGAGAGTAAGAAGATGAAAGTGGCGATTGAAAAATATTTAAAAAAACTAGATCCGGAAGCACTGACTCCAAATGGAAAAATAAAGACTTATAGGATTTTAAAAGATAAATTAAAATATAATCCAATGGGAGGGCTGATTCTAGAGGTAGTCATTAACAATGATGATACATTAATAATCAATATGACAGTTCAAGAGGAAGATTCAGGGGAATATACCGTTGCAGCGTCTGGAATGCCAAAAAAGTTAACGAGACTAATAAGAGGAGAAAGTGATGGTCATTAATTCTAATTTTTCGGATCTTCAACATCAGAAAACATCCTTATTAGAATATCAACCGTTAGAAATGGGGCAAGATTATTCTATTAACGATGGAGATGATTATATTGGTAACTTAGCTCATATCTATGATAGTGTAAATGGCAATGAAGAACAGGTCTTCGTACTAACGGATAGTGGCAAGGGTGTTGAACAAGATCCAGTCCCCTATACTGCTTCTGATGAAGCGCGTGCCCAAATCCATGACGTGACAGTCTTGATGAAGGGATCTGAAACTGAAACAAGTACACAAAAATTACTCCATGATACATTTACGGATTGGGTAAAGACAGATTTGCCTGCTGCTTCTAACATTCTTGGTCCCAATGGAGCGGCGAACTATGCGACAGATTATGCGAAAAGATTCACCAGAGATAAGATTAAGGAGAATTTGAAAAAAAGGGATGAAACTGCCGATTATAATATTTCGGAGCTTATTAGTTATCCGTTTAGTTTACTCGATAAAAATGTTGGAAATAATGTAAAAAGCTTTGTCAAGAGTATTAGAAGTAATCCAATAACAAATGCTTATCGTGAGGCGAAAGCAAATCTATATGGTATGGGAACGGATATTCTAATTGATAGTCAAGCAAAGTTTCCAGTATTTATTGGGGCTACCATTTTAAAAGAGTACAACAAAGATAGAGGTACTTTCCCGCCTCCGCAATTTAAAGATGCTGCAGCTCATTTGAAAGAGGTGATCCGAAAATACCCTAATGCCAAGATCGATCTATACGGTCACTCTCTGGGGTCTATGAATATTCAGTATGCGCTTGCCTGCTTGACGGAAGAAGAAGCGTCTCATATTGGGACCGTACACCTATACAATGGTCCTAATGCCTATTCCATCTTAACACCCGAGCAAAAAGCGCGTATAGATTCGTTGAAGTACAAAATCTACAATCACATTGACCATAAAGATTTGGTTAGCTTGGGCTATCAGGATTCTGGAAGCAAGGAATCAAGTGGGATTGTCAAGCACCTCAAAACTAAGAATTTGATAAATACTGGCCTGCAGCACATGATGCATGGTTATATCTATGATAAGAATGGAAATTTGGTTCTTGAAAAGGGAACGGAAGCCATCACTCGGAAGGAAATCATCGAAGAGCGGATGAAGGTTTACTATCGCCTAAAGGATAAATTGCAAAAAACAGGTGGTGGACTGAGCTCAAGTGAACGGATTTATCTTGATGCTTTGCAGGCGCGCTTGGCTTCTGATGAGCTGATTCGAGTAGTGGATGAAGGGCTGGGGCAAGCTCAGAAATCTAAGGAACAACTGGATACAGATTTAGAAGCTTTGGAGAAAGTATTACAGACCGTTCCGAAAGGCTTCATTCTCAATCTTTCCGAAGTAGAAGAGGCCTATGCACAGGCTGGTGCAACAAGGCAAACAGTTGTCACTGAAGTAAGAGAAAGGTTCGACAATCGTTTGGCTACATATCAGTCCTTATCGAATGAATTTCATGCTTTAAATGAGCAAGTGAATGCAGGAATTGAACTCTTAAAAGCAAAAGATCAAGAAATAGCAGGAGAAATGAACCAGTGGGAACAACTAGCTTATTAATTTCATCTACTCTTTCAAAAAAGGAAAAGAAACTAGATCACTTGGAAAGAGAGTTCCAAAAAGCGCGCTTGGAGTTAGATGAAAAGCGTTGCTTAGTAGAAAGAAAACAGCAGCTCTTCACCCAGATGCTGGAAGAAGAGTATGCGATGGCAGCTTCCTTTTTACAAGAGCAGGAGGTTGATGTCAGTTGTGGATGGGAGTCCCTCCATCGCTGTATAGAAGAGTATGATCTCGAAGCTAGAGAAGTTGCACAAGTAGCCTTAAAACAGATCGAAATCGAGGAAGAGAATTTATGGCAATCCTACCGGAAAGATAGACGCCAACTGGAAGAGGAGTTTGCACAAGATAAAGTTTCATAGTATAGAAGAGGAGGAAGTATGGGTGATAGTCCAGTCAAAGATTTCTTTGATTTAGATATGAAAGATAAGATGAGGATCATCGAAAGCCGAAAAAAACTTGAAAAAGATTTAATCCGTGTTGTCTATGCGCCCGTTTTGTTGACCTGCAAGGCAGGAGTTGAGAAACGTTACAATGATGGATTGACTGCGATTGCAACAGTAGCCGAAGAAGACGTCCAGGTAGTTGGAAAACAACAGGATCAGTCCATGGTGGGTCAATTTGCTAAAAATGTACAGGCGGCTATTCAAGAAAAAGCTGGGAAATTTAAATCTATCTAGCCAAGAACTTCTATTTAAATGTGGAATCTGGAGTGACATCCAGATTTTTTTAAAAAATTTTTAAAAATTATGTAAAAAAGTGTTGACAAAGAAATCAGTCTACGTTATAATAATTTATGTAAACAAAAAGAGGTTGAAAAACCTACTGGTTTACAAGATCAATAGTGGAAGGGAGATGGTGATATGCTATTTCCAGAATTAAGACAACTAATTGATAAAAGGAAAATAGAAACTGTTAGCCTGTAGGGCTATTATTAAATAAATGAATTAAAATTATGTAAAATGAGGTAACAACTATGAATAACAACTTTAACAATATGGATGATCTTTTCAATCAACTAATGGGAAACATGGGTGGTTTTCGTTCTGAAAGCCGTCGCTACATGATCAACGGTCGTGAAGTGACACCAGAAGAATTCGCTATTTACCGCCAAACTGGTCAACTTCCAAATGAAGGAAGTGAGCAAGTGCAACACCATCAAGGTAAAGGAATGAAACAAGATGGGATCCTTGCAAAACTTGGTCGTAACTTGACCGAAGAAGCTCGTGAAGGAAAATTGGATCCGGTCATCGGACGTAATAAAGAAATTCAAGAAACTGCTGAAATCTTGTCTCGTCGTACCAAGAACAACCCTGTCCTTGTAGGGGATGCCGGTGTTGGTAAAACAGCAGTTGTAGAAGGTTTGGCACAAGCTATTGTGAACGGGGATGTTCCAGCGGCTATCAAAAACAAAGAAATCATCTCGATTGATATTTCTGGTCTAGAAGCTGGTACGCAATACCGTGGTAGCTTTGAAGAAAATATTCAAAATCTGATCCAAGAAGTCAAAGCTATGGGAAATGTCGTTCTCTTCTTTGATGAAATCCATCAAATCCTTGGTGCAGGCAGCACAGGTGATGGTCAAGGATCTAAAGGTCTTGCGGATATCATCAAACCTGCTCTTTCACGTGGGGAATTGACTGTCATTGGTGCAACCACTCAAGATGAATACCGTAACACCATCTTGAAGAATGCGGCTCTTGCTCGTCGTTTCAACGAAGTGAAAGTCAATGCTCCATCAGCTGAAGATACTTTCAAGATTCTCCAAGGGATCCGTGATCTTTATGAAAAACACCACAATGTCATCTTGCCAGATGAAGTTTTGAAAGCAGCGGTTGATTATTCGATCCAATACATTCCACAACGTAGCTTGCCTGATAAGGCCATTGACTTGGTCGATGTGACAGCTGCTCATTTGGCAGCCCAACATCCAGTAACAGATGTCCATGCTGTGGAACATGAAATTGAAGAAGAAAAAGCTAAACAAGAAGCTGCAGCTGCTAAAGAAGATTACGAAGCAGCTCTTAATGCAAAAGTTCGTATCGAAGAACTTGAAAAGAAAATTGAAAACCATACAGAAGACCATAAAGTAACAGCAACAATCAACGATGTGGCTGAATCAGTAGAACGGATGACTGGTATTCCAGTGTCACAAATGGGTGCAACTGATATCGAACGTTTGAAAGATATGGGTCACCGTTTGCAAACTAAGGTTATCGGTCAAGACAAGGCTGTTGAAGCAGTGGCACGTGCTATCCGTCGGAACCGTGCAGGATTTGACGAAGGGAACCGTCCAATCGGAAGCTTCCTCTTTGTAGGACCTACTGGTGTTGGTAAGACGGAATTGGCTAAACAATTGGCGCTTGATATGTTCGGAACCAAAGATGCCATCATCCGTTTGGACATGTCAGAATACAGCGACCGTACAGCCGTTTCTAAATTGATTGGTACAACAGCTGGTTATGTTGGTTATGATGACAATAGCAATACTTTGACAGAACGTGTTCGTCGTAACCCTTACTCAATCGTCCTTCTTGACGAAATTGAAAAGGCGGATCCTCAAGTGATCACCCTTCTCCTTCAAGTCTTGGATGATGGTCGTTTGACAGATGGTCAAGGGAACACGGTCAACTTCAAGAACACTGTAATTATCGCTACTTCAAACGCTGGCTTTGGTTACGAAGCCAACTTGACAGAAGATGCGGATAAACCAGAACTTATGGATCGTTTGAAACCTTACTTCCGTCCAGAATTCCTCAACCGTTTCGACGCTGTGATTGAATTCTCACACTTGAGCAAGGAAGACCTTTCTAAGATTGTTGACTTGATGTTAGTAGAAGTGAACAAAACTCTTGCTAAGAAAGACATCGACTTGACAGTGAGCGATGCGGCCAAAGAATACATGACTGAAGAAGGTTATGATGAAGTGATGGGTGTTCGTCCACTCCGTCGAGTAGTTGAACAACAAATCCGTGACAAGGTGACCGACTTCCACTTGGATCACCTTGAGGCTAAACACTTAGAAGCTGATATGGAAGATGGTGTACTTGTGATCAGAGAAAAAGACACAAAGAAAGAAGAAAACACTGATAAACAAGCAGAATAAGGCGAATTAGTTTGTGAAAATAGAGGCTGCTATATGATAGCAGCCTTTATTTTTTCTTCCCACCTGGGGGAAATTATTCGCTGTATAAGGCTAAAATCCCCCTATTTGGGCTAAAAAAACATCAATAATTAGTGAAATTAACCCAATTTGAGCAAATTTATTAATAAATAAAGAAAATAAGTATATAATCTATACAAGAATAAAATTTGAGGAATGGAAGTAAGATGAGCAATACAATTGATATCTACTCAACTCCCGAATACAGAAAAGTAGAAGCCGTTGTTCAACTGATGGTTGATGGTCGCTTGACGAGCTATCGTGTCGCAACTGAAACAAACATCAGCAAAATGAGCTTGGCGACTTTGACTAAGGGAACGAGTAAAATCAAAAATATTACCTATCAAACGGCTTTGGCCTTGATTGATTGGTATGATGAGAATCACGAAAAGTATGGCATTACGATTGACTAGTCAGTAGCCCACTTTTCGTGGTTTTTTCTTTTGCATCAAAATCTGATACTGGAGTCTGATTTTGCTTGAAGAGGATGGGAAAACTTGAAAAGACGGGCGAAATTTGATATAGTATAGCATATATGAAAATTAAAGGAGAAACATATGCAAGGCGGAAGTTTGCTAATTATGCTTGTTCTTATGGTCGGTTTGATGTACTTCATGAGCCGTAGCCAAAAGAAACAGTACCAAAAACGGATGGAAAGTTTGAATAAACTTCAAAAAGGAAATGAAGTCATCACGATTGGTGGCTTGTACGGAACCATCGATGAAGTCGATACAGATCGCAAGACCGTTGTCTTGGATGTTGATGGTGTCTACTTGACCTTTGAATTGGGAGCGATCAAAACAGTTCTTCCTGTATCAGAAGGGATCTCAGCCACTGCTACAGAATCTGCTAGCTCAGATGTCGATTCAGCCATCGAAGAATAATCATCAAAGAAGAGGCAAAGGCCTCTTTTTTTGGTGGGCAAATAGGACGATGTGATGAAGGAAAGCCTTGCTGGTTCAAAAAAGAGGCCAGAGTCCCTATTTTATGGGGATTTATGGTATAATGAAGCGATAAATATTGAAATAGGTAGAAAAACATGTTTCGTTTTAAGAAAAAAGAAAAAATCGAGATACCTTTAGAAGTCCCGAAACACATTGGAATCATTATGGATGGCAATGGTCGCTGGGCGAAAAAGCGGATGCAACCGCGCGTCTTCGGTCATAAGGCGGGGATGGAAGCTCTCCAAGAAGTGACGATTGCAGCAAAAAATATGGGGGTTCAGGTCTTGACTGTCTATGCCTTTTCTACGGAAAACTGGACACGCCCTGAAGATGAAGTCAAGTTCATCATGCACTTGCCGGTCGAGTTTTATGATCGTTTCGTCCCCGAATTGCATCGCAACAATGTCAAGATTCAAATGATCGGTGATACCAAGAAATTACCAAAAGAAACGCTGGAGGCTTTGGAAAGAGCAGAAGCGATGACCCATCTCAATACAGGCTTGATCCTGAATTTCGCACTCAATTATGGTGGACGTGCTGAGATCACTCAGGCTGTGAAGCAGATCGCCCAAGAAGTCTTGGATGCGAAGTTCAGCCCAGAAGATATCACAGAAGAGATGATCGCAGATTCTCTCTATACTGAGAGTTTGCCACGTGTCCTAAGGGACCCGGATTTGATTATTCGTACCAGCGGAGAGATCCGTTTGAGTAATTTCCTTCCTTGGCAGGCTGCTTATAGTGAGTTGTATTTCACAGATGTGATGTGGCCAGATTTTGGAGAGGAAGCACTACGAAGTGCCATAGTAGAATATAGCCATCGCCATCGGAGATTTGGTGGTGTTTAGGAGAAGATGATGACGAAAGATTTACAAAAACGTGTGATTTTTGGAGGAATTGCCCTGCTCTTTTTCATTCCAACAGTAATGGTTGGAGGGGTGTTCTTCCAGATTGTGATTGGCTTGATCGCCATGCTAGGGGTTCATGAATTGCTCAAGATGAAGGGGCTTGAGACAGCGACCTTTGAAGGAGCGCTAGCCATGTTAGCGGCCTTTGTCCTGACTTTGCCGATCGAGGACTACCTCCCTTACCTTCCAGCAGATGGCAATATGATTGCTTATGGTTTGGTTGTCTTGATTCTCATGGGAACAACTGTTCTTGCTCAGAATTACAATTATGAAGATGTGGTCTATCCCATTGCGTCTAGCTTTTATGTTGGACTTGGTTTCCATTCCTTAGTAGATGCGCGAATTGCTGGTATTGATAAGGTTCTTTTAGCCCTCTTTATTGTTTGGGCTACAGATTCAGGTGCTTATCTAGTAGGAAGTCGGTTTGGGAAACGCAAGCTCATGCCTGCGGTTTCTCCTAATAAAACGATTGAAGGCAGTCTTGGGGGAATCTTGTCTGCAGTTGCGGTAACTGTGATCTATATGATCGTGGATCGTTCTGTGGCGGGTGGACATGGTTTTCTTGCTATGATCTTCTTTACCATCCTCTTTAGTATCGCAGGTCAGTTTGGAGATCTGGTAGAGAGTGCGATTAAACGCCACTTCGGTGTGAAAGATTCTGGGAAATTTATTCCAGGACATGGTGGTGTTCTAGACCGCTTTGATAGTTTGATCTTTGTCTTTCCCTTGATGCATTTCTTGGGCTTGTTCTAAGACAGAAGAGATAGAAAGGAAACCACGTATAGAACGATGCAGTTTATTGCCTTTATTGTTATTTTTGGAGTGATCGTTCTCGTTCACGAGTTTGGTCATTTCTATTTTGCAAAAAAATCGGGCATCCTGGTGCGAGAATTCTCGATTGGGATGGGTCCCAAGATCTTTGCCCATATTGGTCAAGATGGAACAGCCTATACGATTCGCATTCTACCTTTAGGTGGCTATGTTCGTATGGCTGGCTGGGGTGAGGATACAACTGAGATTAAAACCGGAACGCCTGTCAGCTTGACGCTAAATGAGGCTGGCAAGGTCGTCCGGATCAATCTTTCAGGAAAGAATCTGGATCAGACAGCCCTTCCCATGAATGTTACCCAGTTTGACTTTGAAGACAAACTGGAAATTACGGGTTTGGTTCTCGATGAGACCAAGACTTATAGTGTTGATCATGATGCGACCATCGTTGAGGAAGATGGGACAGAAGTGCGGATTGCGCCGAGAGATGTTCAGTATCAGAATGCCAGCATTTGGGGACGGTTGATCACCAACTTTGCGGGTCCTATGAACAACTTTATCCTCAGTATTGTCGTCTATTCACTCTTAGCCTTTATGCGCGGTGGTGCGATTGACTACTACAGCAACAATGTTCAGGTGGCACCTGATGGGGCGTTGGCTAAGGTCGGTGTCAAAAGCAATGTTCAGATCCTTCAAGTCAACAACGACACCGTTAGCAACTGGGATGAGCTGACAGATGCTGTCGAAAAAGCAACCAAGGACAGCAAGACGGCTCCTAAATTGACCCTGAAAGTCAAAACAGACGGCCAAGAAAAAGAAGTCAAAGTGAAGCCAACCAAGTCAGGGAATCGTTACTATCTGGGTGTGACAAACGGCCTCAAGACTGGATTTGTGGATAAACTCTTGTCTGGTTTTACAGATACCTGGAATACAGCGACACGGATTTTGGGAGCTTTGAAAGATATCATTTTCCACTTCAGTCTCAATAAACTGGGTGGTCCGGTTGCCATCTACAATGCCAGCTCACAAGCTGCTCAATTAGGGATTCCAGCAGTCTTGTCTCTTATGGCCATGCTCTCTATTAATATTGGGATCTTCAATCTAATCCCGATTCCAGCTTTGGATGGGGGTAAAATCTTGATCAATTTGATCGAGGTCGTCCGGAGAAAGCCACTGAAACAGGAAGTAGAAACCTATATGACGCTTGCAGGTGTAGCTGTAATGGTTATTTTGATGATTGCTGTCACCTGGAATGATATTATGAAATTATTTTTGAAATAGAAAAGGATATTGTCCATGAAACAAAGTAAAATGTTGATTCCAACGCTTCGCGAAATGCCAAGCGATGCCCAAGTCATTAGCCATGCTTTGATGTTGCGTGCAGGTTATGTTCGCCAAGTATCAGCTGGTGTCTATTCTTATCTGCCGTTAGCAAATCGAGTGATTGAAAAAGCAAAAGGCATCATGCGCCAAGAATTCGAAAAAATTGGAGCAGTTGAAATGCTTGCTCCAGCCCTTTTGAGTGCGGATCTCTGGCGTGAATCTGGTCGTTACGAAACTTACGGGGAAGACCTCTATAAGTTGAAAAACCGTGAAGGCTCTGACTTTATCTTAGGTCCAACTCACGAAGAAACCTTTACCGCTATTGTGCGCGACTCAGTAAAATCTTACAAACAATTGCCGTTGAATCTCTACCAAATTCAACCAAAATACCGCGATGAAAAACGTCCACGGAACGGTCTTCTGCGGACCCGTGAGTTCATCATGAAAGACGGTTATAGCTTCCATGCCAACTACGATAGCTTGGATGTCACTTATGATGAATACAAGGCAGCTTATGAGCGGATCTTCACCCGCAGTGGCATCGACTACAAAGCCATCATCGGTGATGGTGGTGCCATGGGCGGAAAAGATAGCCAAGAGTTTATGGCTGTTACACCTGCTCGTACAGACTTGGATCGTTGGGTTGTTTTAGACAAATCAGTAGCTTCCTTTGATGAAATTCCAGCAGAAGTCCAAGAAGAAATCAAAGCAGAATTGCTCAAATGGATGGTCTCTGGTGAAGATACCATTGCCTATTCAAGTGAATCCACCTATGCTGCGAACTTGGAAATGGCTACTAACGAATACAAGCCAAGTAACCGTGTCGTAGCAGAAGAAGAAGTGAAACGCGTGGAAACACCAGGTGTCAAATCGATTGATGAAGTAGCTGCATTCTTGAATGTTCCAGAAGAAGCTACTATCAAGACTTTGGTTTACATCGCAGATGGTGAGCCAGTTGTAGCCCTTCTCGTAGGTAATGATCAGCTCAATGAAGTGAAGTTGAAAAACCACCTCGGCGCAGACTTCTTTGAACCTGCAACCGAAGTGGAAGTGAAAGAATTATTAGGAGCTGATTTTGGCTCTCTCGGTCCAGTTGATCTTCCTGAAAATGTTAAGATTATCGCAGACCGCAAGGTCCAAGACAGCCGCAATGCAGTAGTCGGTGCCAATGAAACAGGCTACCACTTGACTGGTGTCAACCCAGGACGTGACTTTACTGCGGAATACGTCGATATCCGTGAAGTTCGTGAAGGCGAGATCTCACCAGATGGGAAAGGCGTCTTGAACTTTGCACGTGGGATCGAAATCGGTCACATTTTCAAACTCGGCACACGCTACTCCGCTAGCATGGGAGCAGATGTTTTGGACGAAAACGGTCGTGCGGTTCCAATCATCATGGGCTGCTACGGAATCGGTGTCAGCCGTCTTCTTTCAGCCGTTATGGAGCAACATGCTCGCCTCTTTGTCAATAAGACTCCAAAAGGGGAATACCGTTACGCTTGGGGGATTAACTTCCCTAAAGAATTGGCGCCATTTGATGTGCATTTGATTCCAGTCAATGTCAAGGATGAAGCAAGCCTTGCTTTGACCGATCGGATCGAAGAAGCCTTGGTGAATAAAGGCTACGAAGTCTTGGTGGATGACCGAAATGAACGCGCTGGTGTCAAATTCAGCGATAGTGATTTGATTGGACTTCCAATCCGCGTAACAGTTGGTAAAAAAGCAGCTGAAGGTATCGTAGAAGTGAAAATCAAAGCAACAGGAGATACCATCGAAGTTCATGCGGACAATCTCCTTGAAACCCTTTCAATCTTGAACAAATAAGAAAAAGCTTTCTGAGCTCTCACCAGTGTGGTGATGAAACTCAGGAAGCTCTTTTTATTTTTCTTCTTTGAGGCCTTGATCTTTGAAATAGGTAAAGAGATCTTGAGGTTTGCCATTGAGGTATTTCTTGAACTCAGCTGTTTCTTCCTCCCCTTGATCCCCGTAGATGGAAGCAAACTCATCTTTCTTGATTTTTGAGAAGTCAGCTTGTAAGACCTTGGCATAGGATTGTTTATCTTTCGAAATTTGAATGCGGAAGCTAAGACCAGGCTTGCCATTTAAGCTTTTATAGATATCGCTATGTTCTAATTCTTCTTGGTAGATTTCCTTTAACTCGGAAAGATCCATGTCTTGCAAATCTGAGGAAATGGGTTCAAAACTAAGAAAAGTAAAAGAGACAATTTCATCTTTTTTGTAGCCGATTTGAATTTTGTTTTGATGGTGATCGTTAAGTTCTGTGGAGAAAGTTTTGGTTCGAACGTTCTCTTCTTTTTCTTTTTTCACTTGGGAAGTGCTTTGGCTAGATGTTGTTGAAGCTTTTCCTTTTTCTGCTTGGCCTTGGCTACAAGCGGTAAGAGCTAGGAGGCAGACGGAGGCAAGTAGAAATTTTTTCATATATACTCCTTATAGGTTAATGGTGTTCGATCTTGTATGAAACAAGTTTTGAACAGGTTTCATTATACCATAAAAGTTTTAAAAATGAAAAAATATACAAAAATCTTCAAAAATTGCTTTTAAAAACACCTAAAATCAACAATTTCTATCTATGTGTTGAGTTAATATAAAAGGACAGAGTGTCTTCTTTTTTCTCAGAAATAATACTAGTTAGAGACTACTGGGGCAAGGAATTCAGAAAATATATTACATTTTTATGACAAAATGTTACAAAATCATAACAAAGTTACAATGTTTTATCAGTTAGCCCTCTAAACTTGACATTTTGGCAATATTTCATTAAGATATTTTTAAGTAAATAATACAAAAAGGGAGAAAAAGGTAAAATATACAGTTATCTGGCATTTTACTAATTCGTACTAAAATGTATTGTTTATGAAAAAAATATAAGGGTATCAGCCCAAAAGGAGAAACATATGGCTCAAATTAAATTAACTCCAGAAGAACTACGTCAATCAGCACAACGCTATTCACAAGGTTCTCAAGAAATCGATCAAATCCTTAACACTTTGACTCATGAACAACAAGTCATCGACGCAAACTGGGATGGATCTGCATTTGATAGCTTTGAAGCACAATTCAACGAATTGTCTCCAAAAATCAAACAATTCGCTCAATTGTTGGAAGACATCAACGCTCAATTGATCAAAGTTGCTGATATCGTTGAACAAACTGACCAAGATATCGCTGCACAAATCCACTAAGATAGTCTTGGAGGTGATCTTACTTCTTGTAGGTAGATCACCCTTTTGTCTTTTGATATATAGAAAATAGGGGTTAGATTCTTAATTCCTAACCCCTATTTTGTATCTATGAATTAGAAAAAGGAAAAGGTATAGAAGTGAAAAAGAAAAAATGGTTAAAATACATCGGTCAGAGTGCAGTTGTGCTCCTTTTGATGGGATCTGTAGTGGGTCTTTATACGACGGTTCAAAAGGACCAAAAGCAAAACGAAGCCAAGACCGTACAAACGACAGAAAACACCAAGCTTAATATTGCGGTTGTCAATGAAGACAAAGCGGTCAAACTGAATGATAAAGAATACAACCTTGGGGCTAGCTATGTAAAGAATATCGAACGGGATAATTCGCAAAACTGGTCTGTACTCCCTCGTGGAGCCGCTGAGTCAGGGCTTGCAGATGGCAAGTACCAGTTGATGATTGTCATTCCAAGTGACTTCTCAGAGAAGGTCTTGGAAGTGAATGCGGTTAATGCAGAGAAGACCACGGTGACGTATAAGGTCAATGCGGCTGGAAATTCTCAGGTTGAAAACGAGGCCAATAAAGTCGCTAAAGATATCGTTTCGAACTTGAATAGCCAGTTGGTTGATATGTATATGGTCAGCATTTTGAGCAACCTTTATACAGCTCAGAAGAACGTGGAAACAAGTAACAAAATTCAATCTACCAACATTGGTTCATACCGAAGCAACTTGCTGGATTCGGCTTTAGATTCGAAGAATATCTTTCCAAGTCTCTATAGCTTGTCTACGTCTTCTGTCGAGTCGAACAATGCTTTGAAGACAGTCCTTGAGTCTTATACACAGGCTTTTGATCAATTGACCCAATCTCAGGATCAGTACGGTCAAAACTTCGACACATTGATCAAACAACGCTCTGAGGACAAGATCAGCCATGAAGAGTTCATGAACCAGCTGATGTCTATGAACCAGTCTGTTGTCAGTGAAAAGACCCAAGAGTTGTATAAGAATCTACAACAAAACCAAGAAGCAATTACCAAACAATTGAGTCAACCAACTGAAACAGAAGGAGATGCTTCAGGTACCAAGACTTATGCAGGCTTGACAAAAGATGTGAATGATCGTGTGGCAGACCTCGAAAAAGGGATCAAGGCAGAACGCGACAAATTAGATGAGCACGAAAAGAACATCGAGTCTTCTGTAAAAGCGAAGATCCTTGACTACTATGGTCTAAATGAAGGAGACAAAGTCACTCTTCGTACCTTGCTTGGAAAGCCAAAAATCGAAACTATCAGCAAGGATCGAGATAAAGCGGATGATGACATTCGTCAAGCAATTGAAAAACTTCCGTCTTTAGATCCTGCTAGTCTTAATCTGAATAAGTATGGGAATCTCAACGCAGCGATTGATTTTGATAGTGCTTTTGCTGGAACGAAGGGGCAAGCAAAAGGGAACGCAGATGACTTGAAACGATTGGCTGCTGAAGTGGATGCTAAATTAACGGCAGTTGCGAATGTTCTCAATGCTAAATCTGGAAAACAAAAAGTTAGCATTCAAGTACCTGCAGGAGTTAAGGTTGATACCTGGACCTATGATGGACAGACTTATGCAGGCAGTGGTGAGCAGGAAGTCGAACTGAAAGATGGCAAACAAATTCAAATTCACCTTGTTGAAGATGGAGGAGCTATGCCAAGCGCGATTGATGTTGAAGTCCTTGTGAATGGAGTTTCTTCAACCAGTGTGACTGTATCTGCAGAAGACTTGAAAACAGCTGTCGCTAACTATGCATCGAAAGCTAGTGAAATCGCCCTGGATTATCAACGCGCGGGAGCATTGATCGATGCTTACTATCCAAAAGATGACAAGGGAGATCGTCATTCGCTCTATGATCCGATCGAAGATATGGATTTGACAAATGCTTTGGTCGATGTCGTGAAGGCTGCCGTTTCAAGTAACATGAAGGACTACCGTAAGAGTATTGAAACGGATGAATCTGGGGATGCAACGAAGAGTGTGAAAGCCCAGTTAGATGGTACCCTTAAACAGTTGCAAGACTTGGGACCACAATTGCAGGCAAATCTTCAAGCAATCGAAAACACCAACAAGGATCTAACCCAAAATATCAACGATCAATTGAAGCAGTATGCAGACCTTCAAAGACGCCTAGAAGAGATCTCAAAAGCGCAGGAAACAGTGACACAGGCTCAAACCAAGACCGATGCAGATTTGTCAGCTCTTGGTTCTGAATACACGTCATTATTGAGCTCGACAGAAGGCGTTAAGAGCTCATCTCGTAGCAATGTAGAAGCTGCTAACTCTACCAATGAAATCTTTAGCCAATTGAACAAAGAATTGGAAAAAGCCCAAGGCAATACAGAGAAATTGTCTAGCAATGCAGAGAGCTTGATGGGTGAATTCGACAAGGAATTGTCTGAAAATGGGAACTTCGTCGAAGCCTTCCGTAAGGTCTTCAACAATGCCTATGAAAACGGAGTGCCGAATGAAGTCTTGCTCGACTTCTTGTCAAATCCAGTTGCAGAGAAATCTTCTTCTGTGAAAGCGACTATCAACGTCTACCGTCCATTTATCTGGATCTTTATGTTGGAAGTCTTGAGTCTCTTTACAGCTTATCTCTTTGAGACTCAGCCAATCATCCGTAAGGTTAAGGATCGTTTCAAATTGGATCGTTTGCAAGAATCAGATCTCTTGTCTGTCGGTGTTCTTGTGGGACTTTCTCTCATCCTTGGACTAGTGATCGGAATGATTTCAAGTATTCAACTCTCTGTTGGTCGTGAATATGTACCTTCATGGGTATTCTTAGCGGTTCTAGCAAGCTTTGTCTTGGTACAACTGCAATACCTCCTCTTGAAACACTTCCGTGTGATCGGAATGGGACTAGCTTTCTTCATGTTGATCAGCTATGTCTACCTATCAAGTGCGATCGGAACGACCGCGACCTTGTCAGGCCTTCCAGCACTGGTGAAAAATGTCAACCTCCTTTCTATTTTAGAAGGACAGTTTGCGGGTTACTTTGATGGACAAACAGCCGGTATCGGCGTCTTCTTCGGATTGTTGGTCTTCTTCGGACTTTTGGCGGTTGCCAATATCTTCATTCCAAAGAAGTTTACTCAAACAAAGGAAATTGAATCAAGCTTATGAAAAAAATGATGTATCTTCTCTTTGTCTTTAGTCTCATTCCAGTAGTTGCTGTTTCTGCAGATGATTTTATTGATAATCGTCTGCAGGTCAACAACTCACGTCTGGAGACAGAGCAGGAAAAGACACTTGGGGGCCAATTGGATGCGACTGAGTCTCTTTTCAATGAGAAGGATCAGAAAAAATTAGCAGATGAAAAACGCAAGCAAGAGAAACAATTGACCGATTCAGACGGCCAGTTGTTTTCTGCTATAAAGGGAAAGAAAAAAACAGGGCCTGAAGCGGACCTGTTCCAGCCTGAAAATCAAAAATTATCTAAATTTGAGTCCAATGTAGAGGACAATTCGGCTAGTTTGTCGGATTTTATTCCAGCTTTACAAATGTTGGCTTGGAGTGCCCTTCTCTTTGGGATTGCTGGCTATATTTCCTATCGAATCTATAGAAAAGAGGCCTAAATGGACCAACATATCAATGTCACCTTCCGTATGAATGGTGCAAGCCATGACCTCCGTATCCCAACGCGGATGGAGGTGCGACGCTTGATTCGGGAATTGGATCAGATCTTTGGGCCTGCCATGGAGCCTAGAAGCAAGTATCAGTTGCGCGTGGTAAATAAAGGCATCTTGTTGGATGAAGGCAAGGTGGTACAAGAGTATCCGATCACAAGTGGTGATCTGATCGAGATTGAGGAGTGGTAAGGTGAAAGAAGAACAATTTACACTGGAAGAACAAGTCTTCCGTTTTGAAAAAGAAGAAACGAGCTGGCGGCTGGACCTCAAGCGTTCAGAAGTGGATAGCCAGGATTTACGCAATTTATGGATTTTGGATCTCCATCATCCCTTGTTTTTAGAGCAGAGCATGACAGCCGATCAAGACCAAATTCATCTGACCTATCAGACAGATGCTCTAGGCTTGAGTGCTGAAGAAATCAAACAATTACCAGTATCGGACCGTCTGCGTCTAGCTATCAACGTCTTGGATTTGGCGCCGGCCTTGGAGCTTCCAGTGACCTTTATGTTGCATCCCATCAATTTGTTTGTGACCAAGGACGCGCAAGTCAAGATTGCTTACCGTGGGGTTCCGGGGATGATGGTGCCGCGCAAGTGGGATCAGGTTGAATTCTTGCGCCAGGCTAAGTGCTATGCTGTCACTCTTTTTGGGGACTGGGATTTCATGGAGCTCTATCAAGGCACCCTTGAATTAGAAGATCTGCCTGATTTCTTGGTGGAAATTCGTGATGCCGCTAGCTTAGAAGAGATGAAAGCTCTCTTAGAGAAAGCCTACCAAGAACGCAAGGAAGAGGAAGAAAAGACCTTGACCTTGGTTTCAAGTCGTCAACACCGAATCTTTAAGTTGGCAACAGTATGGCTTTCAGCTGTAGTGGCCCTCTTACTCTTGCCTTTGATCTATTTAGTCTTTTTCCAAGCACCCTTTAAAGAAAAGTTGCTTCAAGCGGATACAGCCTATCTCAAAGTAGACTACACCGGTGTGATCGATGAGTTGGAAGGAGTAGCTCCAAGCAGTCTTCCAACGACACAGAAATATGAGTTGGCGACGTCTTATTTGCAAGGCTTGAATTTCTCAGAGGACCAAAAGAAGGTCATCCTTAACAATGTTACGCTCAAGTCAGACAGCCTCTATCTCCACTACTGGATCTATATCGGACGTCATGACTTTACTCAAGCGCTGGATACAGCCAAGCGGATCGACGATTCAGACTTGATTATCTATGCCCTTCGTAAAGAAATCAAGGCGACACGTGATAGCGAAAAACTCTCTGGTGAGCAGCGCGAGAAGAAACTCTCTGAGTTAGAAGGCGAATACAAGAAATACTGGGATGCCCGCTCTAAACTCTTGGAAGCAGAGACAGATGAAACCAAATCTTCCACTAGCGGCTCAACAACAGCTTCATCTACAGAAGGCTCCTCAACAGAAAGTTCGTCTTCTACAACTGCAAGCTCAACCGAGTCTAGCGACCACAAGGAGTAGTCTATGAAAAAACGTATCATACTCTATAAAAAAGGTTTTCGCTATGAGCTAGCGCTAGAAGAAGGGAAGACAGCGACCGTCTCTAATCAAGAAACAGCTCAGTTGACCCTGGCTTCGCAAGAAAATCCCCTTCATTTTCAATGGAGTCAAGGAGAAATCTTCTACCAGTATGGTGAAGACAAGGGTGTGCTTGAAAATAGCAAGATCCTTGGGGATGTGGTCTGCTACTTGGCGACAGGAGAAGTCCATACCTATGAACTGTTAGACAAGGAAGAAATCCTTCTAGCAGATGAAAAGGGTGCGGATGTGCGCTTGCATTATCCAGTGCGCTTTCTCCTTGTGAAAAAAGAGCAGACTTGGACTTGCCAGCTCTTATCTGGAAAACTCTACCATAACCATAAACTCGTCAGTGAAGCGACTTTTCCACTGGCCTTTGGGGATGAGCTTGCCATTGGAGATGTGACCTTTAAGCTCTATCCAGAAGAATTTGGGGTAGAAGGGACTGTCGAAGTAAGTCCTTATCTAGTGCCGCGTTTGCATTCACGCTATGACTTCTATAAGGACTATCCAGAGTACCACCGGTCTCCGCGGATCATCTACCGGAGTTCAGAAGACAAGATCTTGATCAATCCTCCGGGAGCGGAGCCTCAAAAGCCATCAGATGAACTCTTGAAGTTGATCATGCCACCCCTCATCATGGTTGGGGTGACCCTCTTGATCACCATTTTCCAACCGCGGGGGCTCTATATCATCGCGACGGTATCCATGTCTGTAGTCAGTGTGATCTTTTCGGTCCAAGGATTCTTCAAGAATCGTAAGAAATACAAAGAAGACAAGAAAGAGCGCGTGGAGCTCTACCATCTCTATCTCAAGGACAAGGCCAAGGACTTGGAACAGCTATCTCGTAAGCAACGAGAAGGGATGTTTTACCATTTCCCAGCGATCGAAGACTTGACCAAGATGGTCAAACGCTATGACTCGCGGATCTACGAAAAAACACCGCTTCATTTTGACTTTTTGGCCTATCGTTTGGGCTTGGGCAAGGTTCCAACCAGCTATGAGCTCAAATATGGTCAGGAAGAGCGTAGTGGGAAGAAAGATGCCTTGGAAGAAGAAGGCTATGCTCTTTTCCAAGCTCACCAAAAGATCGACAATCTTCCGATTGTAGCCAGCCTTAATCGGGGACCTGTCGGGTACGTCGGCCCTCGTCCTATCGTGCTAGAGCAGTTGCAACTCCTCGTTGCCCAATTGGCTGTCTTTCACTCTTACCATGATCTGACCATTATTCCGATCATTCCAGAAGAGGAAAAAGAAAGCTGGGATTGGATGCGCTGGTTGCCTCATGCAACTCTGCAAGATATGAATGTCCGTAGTTTTGTCTACAATCAGCGGACACGCGATCAGGTCTTGAACAGTCTCAACCAAATCCTCAAGCTCCGCAAGGCGCAAAAAGAGGAAGAAAAAGCCAATGATATCAAGATCTTCCACCCGCACTATGTGGTCCTCATTACCGATGAGACCTTGATTTTGGACCATGTCATCATGGAGTTCTTCCGTGAGGATCCGACAGAGTTAGGCTGCTCCATTATCTATGTGGCAGACGTGCTCTCATCTCTTTCTGAAAATATCCAAACGGTTATCTCTATCAAGGACCGCAACCAAGGGCAATTGCTCTTGCAAGAAGGGGTTCTTCGAGAGCTTGACTTCCAATTGGATCACTTCCCTGAAGGCTATGACAAGGAAGCCATCTCGCGTGGCCTTGCCCCACTGAAACATATCCAACAGCTCAAGAGTTCCATTCCGGACTCGGTGACCTTCCTTGAAATGTACCAGGCAGAAACTTTCAATGACCTCAAGGTCTTGAGTCGTTGGGCGAGCCATGCTCCTTACCAAAGTTTGGCAGTACCGATTGGTCTGCGTGGGAAGGACGATTTGGTATACCTCAATCTCCATGAAAAAGCTCATGGGCCACACGGTTTGATCGCGGGGACAACCGGTTCTGGTAAGTCTGAGACCATTCAGTCTTATATCCTGAGCCTTGCCGTTAACTTCCACCCACACGATGTGGCTTTTCTCCTCATCGACTACAAGGGTGGGGGAATGGCCAACCTCTTCAAGGATCTGCCTCACTTACTTGGGACCATCACCAACTTGGATGGTGCCCAGTCTATGCGGGCCCTAGCCTCTATTAATGCGGAGATCCATCGTCGGGAACGCCTATTTGGCCAATATGGGGTCAACCATATCAACCAATACCAAAAGAAATTTAAACTCGGTGAAGCGACCGAACCGCTTCCTCACCTCTTCTTGATCAGTGACGAGTTTGCCGAACTCAAGGTCAACCAACCAGACTTCATCAAGGAACTGGTCTCTATCGCGCGTGTCGGGCGTTCCCTTGGGGTACACTTGATCCTTGCGACGCAAAAACCTTCTGGGGTCGTGGATGACCAGATCTGGTCCAACTCCCGCTTCAAGCTAGCCCTCAAGGTGGCAGACCGTGGGGACTCTATGGAGATGCTGCGGACGGCAGATGCGGCTGAGATCACCCAGACCGGTCGTGCCTACCTCCAAGTCGGAAATAACGAAGTCTATGAGCTCTTCCAAACCGCTTGGTCAGGAGCAGACTACCAGCCTGAGAAGGACCAGCTAGGGATCGAAGACCATACCATCTACTTGATCAATGAACTGGGCCAATACGAAGTCCTCAACCAAGACCTCTCTGGTCTGGATATGGCAGAAGAAATCAAGGAAGTGCCAACAGAGCTGGATGTCATCGTGCAAGAAATCAATCACTTGCACCAACAAGAAGGCATCGCAGCTGTGGCCCAACCATGGTTGCCACCGCTCAAAGAGCGGATCACGCTGGATGAGTTAGAAAAGGTCGTACCAATCGAGGCTTGGCAAAAACAGACAGCTCCAAGCGTCCTGATCGGGGTCGCCGATATCCCGCAAGCGCAAAAGCAAGAAGCAGTCGCCATCGATCTGTCAAAAGATGGCAATATCCTTCTTTACGGAAGTCCAGGTACAGGAAAGACCACTTTCCTCCAGACAGCCGCAATGGATCTGGCTCGCAAGCAGAGCCCAGAAAATCTGACTATGTATCTGCTGGATTTCGGAACCAATGGTCTAGCACCCTTGACTCAATTGCCACATGTGGCCGATAGCCTCTTGCTGGATCAGACGGAGAAAATCCAGAAATTCATCCGGATCATCAACCGTGAGTTGGATCGCCGCAAGAAGCTGCTTTCTGAGCATGGTGTCGGCACCATCGCCCTCTACCGTGAAGTAACCGGTAAGCAAGAGCCGACCATGGTCATCCTCATGGATAGCTATGAGTCCATGAAGGACGAGCCTTATGAGACAGACCTCTTCAAGCTCTTCATGCGGATCTCTCGTGAAGGTCTCAGCATCGGTGTGCACTTGATCATCACAGCTAGCCGTCAGAACAACCTGCGGGCTCAGCTCTATTCAAACTTCAAGCATCAGCTGACCTTGCCACAAAATGATATCTCTGAAGTCCGCGGTATCGTGGGAGCAACCCCACTGGCGTCTACGATGGAAGACATTAAGGGACGCGCCCTCATGAAGCGTGACGAAGTCGATGTCGTCCAGTTCGCCCTACCAGTTGCAGGGGACAATGATATCCAAATCATTAACAACCTCCGCGACCAAGTCCAAAGTCTCAAAGAGATGTGGACAGGCCACACCCCAGCAGGTATCCCAATGGTGCCAGATGAGTTGACAGAAGCAGCCTTCTATGGACGTGAGGATGTAGCGGCCTTGCTGGATGGAGGTAAAGTACCTCTCGGACTGGATCTGGAAACAGTTGAACCGGTAACATGGGATCCTGATGTATCAAACTTACTTTATTTAACAAGTAAAGAAAGTCAAATGACAAATCTGCTAAAACAATTAATCCAGTATGGTCAAAAACATCAAGAGAAATTAGTTGTATTTGCACCTGAACATAATTTCTTACCTAAAATAGAGAATATAGAAATATTAAGCTCAAAAGAAGATGTAATGGATATGATTGGCGGGTTAGCATTAAAGGTTTCTGAGCGACTAGATAAACGATTGACAGATCATGTAGTGAAAATCATTATCCTTGATTTTGCACATTTTGTAGATGGTTTAGATTCAGTAACACAGCAAAAATTAATCAGTGTATTAGAAAAAGGCTATCGTGTAGGTTACAGTTCTGTAATTATGAGTGATTCAGGTATTTCTAGCCGTTATGATCCTGTAACAAAAGAAGTGAAGAAAATATCACAGGTTCTTTTAGGTCTTCGATATACAGATCAGACAATTGTTACAGCAGTCAATAAACCAATTAGAGAAGGGCAACTAAACTATCAAGAGCATTATTATATTAGACAAAATACCTTGAATAAAATTAAGGTTTTAGTAGATAAGGAGTCAATATGAGTAAATCTGAACTTATAGCACAAATTAACAAAATTCATGCAATTGTAAATACTTCAAGAGAGAAATTAAAAAAACTACTAGCCGCTAAGAGCAAAGTAGATACGATAGAGATTGCGTTGAAGTATATTCCCGAAAATGCAGAAAGCATAAAAGATTCCTATGATTTATATGGCGCTCCATATGATGTGATGGCTACTGATGAAAAACAAGTTATTACTCAGGCAAATACAGATTTTAAAAAAGTACGGGAGACTGTATCAAATGAGTTAGAGCAAGCTATTAAACAAGAAAATACTATTATAAGTAGTAATAGCTATTTGTTGGAATCATTGCAAAAACAACTCAGTTAAGGAGTACAATATGGCTAAAGTTAAAATTAATAGCATCTCAGAATTAGAGTCATATGGAAAGAATATAAAAGACTTTTCTGATAAGTATGAAGTAGAAACCAATGCTCTGTATCGCAATTTTACTGATAAAGCAGGTAATGATAGTAAAGGGGCTGCCGTAAATGCTTACTTTAAAAAGTTAAATACAATACAAAGTCAAATCTTTTCTCAATTACCGTCTGCCATTAAAAAATATGGGGAAGTTGTAACAACGTATGTTAGTGAAATTAGAGCGGCAGAGTTTGTTGATAAGTGTTATAGTAGCGATACGGGAGCGAATGATTTATCAAGCCTACTTAAAGGAGCACAAACAAATGATATTTTCAATCTATCCAAAGATTTAGATGAAGCTTTTAAACAGGCAGCGGATGCTATGGGAAATTCTCCATATAATACAGAGGGAGATCTTAATAAAGCTACGACAGATTTAGAGAATGCGGCTACTAAACGAATTGAAAAAGATGAGGCGGTACAAGAAGCCTATAGTAAATTTACAAAAAATCTTGAAGATGAGACTGCTATAATAAAGAGCTTCCAGGATATATTAAATAATGCAATCTGTTTTTCTGATATTCCTAGTTCAGCAATCTTTCAAGCCATTGCAAATGGTCATCTCACAGCAACGCAAATGTATTATTTGAATATTCCAAAAACTAAGGAAGATGCTCAGGCACTGAAAGCTATTATTAGTGATAAGCCTGGTGATGTATTGAAGGTAGATCCGAATAAAATTTCTGAACAAATGTATGCCGTTATTGCTAATGAACAGAATGACTGGACGCTAGCTGAGAATAATGAAATGTGGCAACACTTTGTAAATGCTTTAGGTGATTATTCAGTTGAACGAAATGACATTTTCACAAATGGTATATTAAAGGCAGAGGATGCTCTTGCACAAATATTAATGATCCAAATGTATCAGCTGTATGAGGGTAAGCCAACTTTACCAGAGAATGCAACTCCTGAACAAATAGAGGAATATGAAGAAGAGATGAAAAATTATCAAATTCTGTATGATTCCTATCAATCAGAGTTGAATGCAATCAATATTAATACAGGTTTGATGTACTCTTTACAAATATTCGAAATAGGAGATATATATAAGCCTGGTAGAATTAGACCAGATATTCAGGGAATGGAAAATAACTACTATAAAACCTTAGCTGAAGTTGAAATAAAAAATGGTCAGTTCGAAATAAAAATTGACAGAGGAGAATATATAAATACTTTTCGTGGTACATCTGTGGCAGATTTGGATAAGGCTAGAAACTATAAAGTACCAGACAGTCTCTATAAATGGGAAAGTAAGAAATATACAGTCACAACGGAATATTCTGATTTTGGAATGGAAGCTTCAGAGTACAGCGAAAGGATAAAAAAACTTCAGGGAGAAAGAGAGCAAGCACATAAAGATTTTAGTGAAAATATGATTAAAGCAATAGCTGAAACAGGACTATCTTTTATTCCGTTTGGCTCGACTGCTGTATCTGTCGTCAAGACTTTGGATGCAGTAAGTGACGGATTTAAAGGTAATGAGTTTCAGTCTAACGGTACGGATGCTATTAAGTCGGCAAGAGATGATTATAAGAGTCTCTATAAGAAAACTACAGGTCAGGATATCCCTGATACAAAATTTGATAAACTCTGGGATCATTGGAGTAAGTTGAGCTCCGGAATATCTGATGCAGCAGAAGCTGTAAACACTTATAATTCTGCTATTAGTAAGATTGATCAGCAAACTTTCGAAGCTAGAAACGATTTTATGGAAAAGATTTTGGACTATGGAGGATGGGACCTATCAGAAAATGGTAAATCTACTATAGCAAATGGAAGATTTGGCCAGTACTATGATTTTAATGCAGTCCTGAGAGTGAAGGAATTAAATAAGTTAGGTCTAAAGGGTTACATTAATAATGCGACAAACCTTACTGAGAATGATTTAGATGCTGCGATCAATAAGACATTTACAGAAGAAGACAAACAAGTACAAGCCTATTCGGATGTCATTGCCTATGCGAGAGGTAAAGAAACAGCTTTAAAATTACAAGATATGTCTCCAGAACAATTGGAAAAATTCACTACTATCGTTAAGAATCTCGGAAGAGATGGTATGTCAGGCTTGGGAGACTATTTTGATAAAGAATACCAAATAGAAGAGGTGAAGCCGTATGGTGCTAAATAGCAAAAGCAATAATAGTATCTTTGTCTCTTCTCGATTATTATTAGGAATAATCTTTATTTTTCTTCTTTTTGGCTGTTCAAACCATTTAGAGGATGACCAAAAAAAATCTAGTAGTTCAGATAGAAATGAAGATTTCAGTGTTTATAACCTCAATGCAGACATTCACAAATTTGAATTTATTCATGATAAAAACGGTATTATTGTTGAGTGGGATTTTGAAAATAACAAGGTGGCGAAAGCTATTAATTCCTCTGATTGGATTAGAGTAAATCCAAATTTTCTTGTTAGAGAGCGCGAAAAATTAAGACGAGTGACTGCTAGTAAAGAAATGAAATCAGATGAATATGCATATCTGGACATCTTTGATTTAACCAATAAAAAAGCCCCTAAAAAAGAAATAGATGTTTGGAAATTAATGGTAAATTATTTAAAAAATGATCATATAGAGTTACATGGTACGCTGCCAATTCTTAGAAGAATAGGTGACAATGATTATGTTGTTCTCTCGATAACCGAACAGAAAAAATATCGATACTTTTTACTAAATCTTAGAACTCTAAAAATAGATGCTGAGAAAACAGAGCAAGAGCTTAATGTGAAAAATCAGATTGACATCAGGTTGTTCACAGATGAAAAAAACAGATCGGGTGTTGAGCCTTTTGATAACGGATTTTGGAAATCACAAGATTATAACGGAGACATCAATCTAAAATATTCCGACCCATCAGTATTCAAGCTTTTTTCTAATAAGAATAGCTTTGCTTATAAAGTAATCAATGAGGAGAATGGGACTATTATAAATGGTAGGGAACTCATCAATCTTGAGACAGAATTCCTGAAAACTGGAGTATCTGTTTATGATGGTTTATACTTAGATGCTAAATGGAGTATCGAAGGGAAGACAACAAAAATCACAAACTATGAGGATATACAGAAATATTATAATGGTAGAATGGGGATAAATTAATGTATATAGAATTTAAGAGGAGGAAGTAATTATATGGTAATGGACTCGACAGTTGAAATAGATGTTGCTCATATTCATGGTATTCAAGTTGCTGCAAAAGAACTAGGTGATCAGATCACTGATGGAGCTTCAGCTGTTTCCGATGACTCAGGGGACTTGATTTCATCTGGAACAAATGAAATCAAGTCAATAGTGGGGAATGTTGCCACAGTGGTGAGTAAACTAAATAACTATTTAGACCATGTAGCGACATCGTTTCATAAAGCAGATGCTTCGATAGCCAACTCCATTTCCAAAGGTGGTGTAGTAGAATCGTATGGAAAACCGAAAAATGATACTACAGCTACATCGCCTACTGATGGTGAAAAAGCTGCAGCAGATGGTTTACCTTGATTAGTTGGCTCTTTATCAACTATAGTCAGTGGCGAAAAGTTACAACCTGGAGAGGACCAAATTGGTTCTCTCCTTTTTGATGTTCAAGGCAGTACGTAGACTAGTAGGTTTTTAATTTCTTACGTTTTCGAAAAATCTTAATGTCGTTGATCAGTTGATGAGCAATCCTAATCTTGCAAACAAAAACAACTGTCTTCCTGACAGTTGCTTTCCTAAGGAGTTTAAAACCTTATTTTAATCTCTTATATTTTGTGGCTCTTCCGATGCCTTCTCGCTGGATCTCGCCTCTTGCTACCAATTTTCTTAGTGCGCCTTCAATAGAACTGATGCTGAGGGATGGGCAGAGTTCAAGAATGTCTTGCTTGGTGAATCGTACTAGTTTTTGTTGGGTTGCTTTTCGGACGAGTTCCATAGCAGGAAGTTTTTCTTCGATGATGGTAAATCGCTCTTCGAAGGCTTTGTAGGCTACAAGGATGGTTCCAAGCAGGTATTTCACAAATGGTAGTACGTCCTCTTGTTCTTCATGCCAATGGTGTCTTGCTTTTCTTAAAGCTTCATAATATGTTGCTTTGTTTTGGGCGATGAAAGCTTCTAAGGAGATATATTTCCCTACATAGAAGCCACTTCGATATAATAATAGGGTCGTTAATAACCGACTCATTCTCCCATTTCCATTGTTAAAGGGGTGGATGCATAAGAAATCATGGATGAAAAAAGGGATCGCAATCAGAGGTTCCACTTCAAAATTCCCTAGTATGCGATTGTATTCATAGCAGATCTTGTCCAAAGCTTCCTGTTTCGAAAGGTGCCAGCGGTGTAAATAGTACTTCCGTATGACCATCTAGTAACTAACTTGATCTTCAAATTAATTTTCGGTATGATAGTAAGGAATGATGTATAAATGATTGATAAGGAGTGACCTATGTCTAGAGAAGCTTATTTACAGCTGAAAAAAGAATTTTTGATGCGTTTTGTTTTTAATGTGGGGATTGCAGGGATCGGTCTTGTGTTATTGATGATTATGATTTTCAATCAATCACGCTATATTCCCTACTTGCTCGCGGTTATGGGGATGATTTCCTTGATGAACCAAGTCTTGGTCATGCCGATCAAGACTAAGAAAGATGCCTGTGAGAAAGAGCATCCGGAGTGGAAGGAGGTGTCGACGAAGGGCATCAAGGTCGACTCTAAAGAGCAGTCAAAACGCTACGGAGTGAGCCTGATCGCTTTGATCGTGGTCATCGGGGCTTTCTTTGCTATGTATCGTCCGACCCTCCAAGCGCAAAAAGAGCAAGAGGAGAAAGTGGAGATCCGGCAGAAGTTGTAGCCTGCTATGGAGACCAAAAGCAAGAACAAAGCTCAAGAGAAGCGGTCCAGTCTCAGATGAAGGACCTACTGCGGACACTGAGCTCTAGTTCAGAGACAGAGGCAACAAGTGGGGAGAGATCAGGATTGCCTGCTGTTGGCCAATCATCGAGAAATCACCGTCCTATCGGTGATTTTTTTGTCTTCACTTCTCCCTCGAATTAATCCTTAAATTGTGATAAAATAAGGGTTACGAATGTTTTTGAATGGTCTGTTTTTGCTTAGAAAGTAGGCTACTCAAAAGCGAGCAAAAGAATCAAGATCAAGGGAGAAACAATGTCCAACACCTTTGAAATTTTAATGGATCAGCTGGATATGCCGCTGGAGATGCGATCTTCCAGTGCCTTTTTGCATGCGGAGATTCAAGAAGTCGTGGTGCACAAGGTCAGTCGGGTTTGGGAGTTCCGCTTTGCCTTTGCGGAGGTCTTGCCCATTGCTTTGTTTAAGGAATTGCGCCAGCGCTTGAAGGACGAATTTTCAAAGACAGGAAACCAGGCGACCTTTACCATCCAAGTGGCCAATCAGGAATTTTCTGATGATTTATTGCAGGCCTACTATCGTGAGGTCTTTGAGGATGGGCCTTGCGCTAGTCAAGGCTTTAAGGGACTTTACCAGGACTTGCAGGTGCGTGCGGAAGGGCAGGAATTGATCATCTCTGGGCCTTCTTCGGTTGATACAGAGCATTTTCGTAAGAACCATTTGCCCAACCTTGCCAAGCAGTTGGAAGCCTTTGGTTTTCCGCATTTCACCTGTCGAGTGGAGTCTGATGAGGAGTTGACAGA
Organism: Streptococcus parasanguinis; assembly: GCF_031582885.1. Taxonomy (NCBI): domain Bacteria; kingdom Bacillati; phylum Bacillota; class Bacilli; order Lactobacillales; family Streptococcaceae; genus Streptococcus; species Streptococcus parasanguinis. The sequence goes on along the minus strand of NZ_CP133988.1, from coordinate 148,943 downwards.
GCAAGAAGTGGCACGCTTTGAGGAGGAAAATGAAAAGATCTTCCAAGCAGCCAATGAAGAGACCTTGCGGGCTATGGAATCCTTGGCCCAGATGGCTCCGCCACCAGCGGTTGAAGAAAAGCCATCTTTTGACTTCAAGGCTAAGAAAGCTGCGGCTAAACCTAAGCTAGACAAGGCTGAGATCACTCCGATGATCGAGATCACGACAGAAGAGAACCGGATTGTCTTTGAGGGTGTGGTCTTTGACGTGGAGCACAAGGTGACGCGGACCGGTCGGGTCTTGATCAGCTTTAAGATGACCGACTATACCTCGAGTTTTTCCCTTCAGAAATGGGTCAAAAATGAGGAAGAAGCCCAGAAGTTTGACATGATCAAGAAGAACAGCTGGCTCCGGGTGCGGGGAAATATCGAAATGAACAATTTCACGCGCGACTTAACTATGAATGTCCAAGACATCCAGGAAGTTGTGCATTATGCCCGCAAAGACCTGATGCCAGAGGGTGAGCGCCGGGTGGAATTCCACGCCCATACCAATATGTCGACTATGGATGCCCTGCCGGAAGTCGAAGAGCTGATCGCCAAGGCAGCTGAGTGGGGACATAAGGCGGTGGCCATTACCGACCATGGCAATGTGCAGAGTTTCCCACATGGCTTTAAAGCAGCCAAGAAAGCTGGGATCCAGCTGATCTATGGGATGGAAGCCAATATCGTAGAGGACAAGGTGCCCATCACCTATAACGAGGTGGATCTGGACCTCAATGAAGCGACTTATGTGGTCTTTGACGTGGAAACGACGGGACTTTCAGCCATTTACAATGACTTGATCCAGGTCGCCGCTTCTAAAATGTACAAGGGTAATGTCATTGAGGAGTTTGACGAGTTTATCGATCCGGGCCATCCTCTGTCTGCCTTTACAACCCAATTGACAGGGATCACTAATGAGCATGTCCGTGGGGCTAAACCTTTGGTGCAGGTCTTGAAGGAATTTCAAGCCTTCTGTGAGGGAACCGTTCTTGTCGCCCACAATGCTACCTTTGACGTGGGCTTCATGAATGCCAACTACGAGCGCCATGGTCTTCCCAAGATTACCCAGCCAGTCATCGATACCCTGGAATTTGCCCGCAACCTCTATCCGGATTTTAAACGGCATGGCTTGGGGCCATTGACCAAGCGCTTTGGAGTAGGCTTGGAGCACCACCACATGGCCAACTACGATGCGGAAGCGACGGGGCGCCTGCTCTTTATCTTCATCAAAGATGTCGCTGAAAAGCATGGGGTGACCAATCTCAAGGACTTGAATATCGATTTGATCGATGAGAATTCTTATAAGAAGGCGCGGGTCAAGCATGCGACACTCTATGTCAAGAATCAGACTGGCCTTAAGAATATGTTTAAACTGGTCTCACTTTCTGGGACCAAGTATTTCGAAGGAGTTCCACGGATTCCCAAGACTGTGCTGGATGCCCACCGCGAGGGCTTGATCCTTGGATCGGCTTGCTCGGAAGGGGAAGTCTTTGATGCGGTCATGTCGCAAGGTGTGGATGCGGCAGTCGAAGTGGCCAAGTATTACGACTTTATCGAGGTGATGCCACCGGCTATCTATGCACCCCTCATTGCCAAGGAGCAGGTCAAGGACATGGAGGAGCTCCAGACCATTATCAAGAGCTTGATCGAAGTGGGAGATCGCCTCGGCAAGCCTGTTCTTGCGACAGGAAATGTCCACTATCTGGAGCCGGAAGATGAGATCTATCGGGAGATCATTGTCCGTAGTCTTGGTCAAGGAGCCATGATCAACCGGACCATCGGACACGGAGAAGATGCCCAGCCAGCGCCACTGCCAAAAGCGCATTTTAGAACCACCAATGAAATGCTGGATGAATTTGCCTTTTTGGGAGAAGACTTGGCGCGCAAGATTGTCATTGAAAACACCAATGCGCTCGCAGAGACCTTTGAGCCGGTCGAAGTAGTCAAGGGTGACCTCTATACGCCATTTATCGACAAGGCCGAAGAAACAGTTGCAGAATTGACCTATAAGCGGGCCTTTGAGATCTATGGTAATCCGCTCCCTGATATTGTCGATTTGCGGATTGAAAAAGAATTGACCTCCATCTTGGGGAATGGCTTTGCCGTGATTTATCTGGCATCGCAAATGCTGGTGCACCGTTCCAATGAGCGGGGCTACCTGGTTGGATCGCGTGGGTCCGTTGGATCCAGCTTTGTCGCGACCATGATTGGGATCACCGAGGTTAATCCGCTTTCGCCTCACTATGTTTGTAGCCAGTGCCAGTACAGTGAGTTCATCACAGACGGTTCTTATGGATCTGGTTTTGATATGCCAGACAAGGATTGTCCAAACTGTGGCCACAAGCTCAGCAAAAATGGGCAGGATATTCCCTTTGAAACCTTCCTTGGTTTCGATGGGGACAAGGTACCCGATATCGATTTGAACTTCTCCGGGGAAGACCAGCCAAGCGCCCACTTGGATGTTCGGGATATTTTTGGGGAAGAATATGCCTTCCGGGCAGGAACGGTAGGTACGGTCGCAGCTAAGACTGCCTATGGTTTTGTCAAGGGCTATGAGCGTGATTTTGGCAAGTACTACCGAGATGCCGAGGTCGAGCGCTTAGCTCTCGGTGCGGCTGGGGTCAAACGGACGACCGGTCAGCACCCGGGGGGAATCGTTGTTATTCCAAACTATATGGATGTCTACGACTTTACTCCGGTCCAGTATCCGGCAGACGATGTGACTGCTGAATGGCAGACCACTCACTTTAACTTCCACGATATCGATGAGAACGTCCTCAAGCTCGATGTCCTGGGACATGATGATCCTACCATGATTCGGAAGCTCCAGGACTTATCAGGCATTGATCCGAACGATATCCCTATGGATGATCCAGGGGTCATGGCCCTTTTTTCTGGGACAGAAGTGCTAGGGGTGACAGCCGAGCAGATCGGAACGCCGACAGGAATGTTGGGGATTCCAGAGTTTGGGACCAACTTTGTTCGGGGCATGGTTGAAGAGACCCATCCGACGACCTTCGCGGAGTTACTTCAGCTCTCTGGTCTGTCTCACGGTACAGACGTGTGGTTGGGAAATGCTCAAGACTTGATCAAGGCGGGCATTGCCGATCTATCAACCGTTATCGGGTGTCGGGACGACATCATGGTTTACCTCATGCACGCGGGTCTCAAGCCTAAGATGGCCTTTACCATCATGGAGCGCGTGCGGAAAGGGATGTGGCTCAAAATCTCAGAAGAAGAGCGCAATGGCTACATCCAAGCCATGAAGGAAAACAATGTTCCTGAATGGTACATCGAGTCCTGTGGGAAGATCAAGTACATGTTCCCTAAAGCCCATGCGGCGGCCTATGTTATGATGGCCCTTCGTGTGGCCTACTTTAAGGTGCATCATCCACTTTATTATTACTGTGCTTACTTCTCAATTCGGGCCAAGGCCTTTGACATTAAGACCATGGGGGCAGGCCTTGAGGCCGTGAAAGCGCGGATGAAGGAAATCGCTGAAAAACGCAAGAACAACGAAGCTTCCAATGTGGAGATTGACCTCTACACCACCCTTGAGATTGTCAATGAGATGTGGGAGCGGGGCTTCAAGTTTGGCAAGCTAGACCTCTATCGCAGTCAGGCGACAGAATTCTTGATCGATGGGGATACCCTGATTCCACCATTTGTCGCTATGGATGGTCTAGGAGAGAACGTTGCCAAGCAAATCGTGCGAGCGCGTGAAGAAGGAGAATTCCTCTCTAAGACCGAGCTCCGGAAGCGCGGCGGTGTTTCGTCCACTCTGGTTGAAAAGATGGATGAGATGGGCATTCTTGGCAATATGCCAGAGGATAACCAGTTGAGTCTCTTTGATGATTTGTTCTAGAAACAAAGGAGGAGAACATGAAGGTAGAAATTTTTGCAGAAGACAAACCAGCTGAAAAAGTCTTTGAGTACAAGCTGGAAGTGGCAGATAATGTGCTGCTCCTTTCCACTGCCATGCTCTCAGGAGCAATTGCTCTAGCCGGCTTGTTTTCGGCCTTGAAAGATTAACTGATAGCCTCTATTTTCCTGTTGAAAATAGAGGTTTTTCAGTCTTTTCAGATCTGATAAGTGTTTTCTTTGGCACTGGATTGTGTTACAATTTTTAGTGACAAGTGTTTGTAAACAGGAAACAGAAAAACAATGGATGTTCTTCCAAAAAAATGAAACAGAGGAGAAGCGCGTGGCAAGATATTTAGTAGGTCCTTACAACAATAGTTGGAACTTTATGGATGCACTTGAAAAAGCGCAGGATGGGGATACCATCGAGTTTGAAAATGGGTATGTCTTTCAATGGCCAACAAATAAAGTGATCGAGATCGACAAGAACCTTCATTTCGTGGGGCATGTGGTCCCAAATCCAAATGGCAATGGGCGCATGTTTAACAACATCATTGAGGCTTCCTTCCGATTTGTAGAGGGAGCTCAGGTGACGTTTGAAGACTTGTGGTTTAAAGTTGGTGGGAATTATACTACCTTGACCTTATGGAATAGCTCAGACATCACCTGTAAACAGGTCTATTTTGAAATCACCACTCCAACAAATAATGAATTTTTTATCTATATGGATACGCATTCGAAAATGACTTTGGAAGGAGTCGGAATGAAGGTTCCGGAAAAACACCAAAGTGCCATCGGTATGTCCGCTTCGGAATTGTCCATTCGCAATTCAACGATTTTTTCTAAAATAAAGCTAAACGAAGGCTCCAAGTTGACCTTAGAAAATGTCCAAATTGAAAAATTTGGGAATAATACGATCCATGCCAAGGACTCAGAAGTGATCGCAAAAAATTCAACGATTACAGGCGGGGATCTGGAAAACGATTTTCCACCAGTTTGGTTGAGAAATGTCATTTGGGAGTCTGAAAACTGTAAAATTGAGCTACCTACGGGGACTGGAGTCTGTCTTGATAACAATGTTCAATTCAATTCGGATTCGGATCGTATGACCTCCATCAATTCATACAATAGTATGATCCGAGCTCACCAAGCGACATTTACAGAGTTTTTATGCGTCTATGAAGCATCATTTGCTTCTTTGACTGGAGAAACGACTTTCTTAAATGAAAATGCCCAAACCATATCATTTGGAGTTTTTGATGATGGTGTGCTGATGGCTGAGCATATGATTTGTCATAAGATTGCGGATCCCAATATCCGGCTTCAAAGTGGGGCCTTTGTGAAGGCAGGCACCATAACCTATAGGCAGGGCGATGCGCGTGATCTGACCAAGGAAATCGAGGATGGTTGTGACTATCTCATTGGTAGAGAAGTGGCCAAGGGCAATGCGCAAGTCGTTCCTGCGGGACAGGCGACGGATGCAACGGTGGCTCCAACCACCGCAAGAGACTCTGGACCAGAGAAGAAACAAGATGCTCTTCAAGAACTCAATAGCCTGATCGGTCTTGAAAAAGTTAAACATGAGATCAAGAAAATGATCAACATGGTGGAATTTAACAAGAAACGAATCGCTAGTGGCAAGGCTCCTGAAAAGCAAACACTCCATGCAGCCTTTATGGGAAACCCTGGTACAGGAAAGACCACTGTGGCCCGTCTGTTGGGACAGGTTCTCTTTGATGCAGGTGTCCTCTCAGGGGAAGAATTCCGTTTCGTGGAAGCAACGGAGTCCGATCTGATCTCTTCGAATATTGGAGGAACAGCTGAACAGACCCAGGCCCTGCTTGAAAAAGCGCGAGGAGGCATCCTCTTTATTGATGAAGCCTATAGCTTGGATAAAAAGGACAGCGGTGCGGACTTTGGGATCGAGGCGATCAATACCATCCTCAAATTTATGGAGGACAATCGCGATGACATCATGATCATCTTTGCCGGTTATACCAAGGAAATGGAAGAGTTCTTAAAGACCAATCCAGGCCTCCGTTCTCGGGTACCAAATAATTTCATCTTTGAAGATTTCACGGGAGATGAGATTGTCCAACTGGGCGAAATGATCTTAAGCAAAGGGGATTACAAGCTCGAAGACCGGGATTACTATGCGCGGCATGTTAAGCGGGCTTATGATGGCTCGCTAGATAAGAGCAATGGTCGCTGGATCCGGAACTTGGATGAGCAATTGACCAAGACCATGGCAGATCGGGTGGTAGCCCAAGGTTCTGACGATATTGAGACCATCCTCAATAGCGATATCGATGCTGTCCTTAACCAAGGTAAGTATCAAGCAGGAGCCGACAAGGAAGAAGATGGGATGGCTGCCCTCAACCGTTTGGTTGGAATTGCTAAGGTGAAAGAGCAAGTCGAACAATTCGTAGCCATGGCTGAGTTCAATCAAAAACGTGCTGAACAAGGTGGCATCGTCGAAGACACGACCTTGCACTCTCTCTTTCTTGGAAATCCCGGTACAGGGAAAACGACTGTGGCCCGTATTTTGGGCAATATCCTCTTCCAAAAAGGGGTGATCAAGCAGAAGAAATTCATCGAAGTATCGCGGAGCAATCTGGTTGGAGGCTACCAAGGTCAAACAGCCTTGAAGACGCGTGAAGTTTTGGAGAGTGCACTGGGTGGGGTCCTCTTTATCGATGAGGCCTACACGCTCTATACCGGTGTAAATGATGATTTTGGGAAGGAAGCCTTGGATGAAGTCCTCAAATTTATGGAGGACCACCGTCGCGATATCGTCATTATCTTTGCTGGTTACACGAAAGAGATGCACGACTTCTTGCAGGTCAATTCAGGTCTACAAAGCCGAATCCCGACTACATTTGATTTTGAAGACTATAGTCCAGATGAGATCGTTGAGATCGGTCTGTTAGGATTGCGTAAGCAAGGCTACCAAGTCAATGAAGCCCTTTATGGAGAGATCGTCAGAGGAAATTATATGCGTGCTAATGACCATAGTAATGGTCGCTGGGTCCGTAATCTCAATGAAAAACTCTTGCGCCAAGTATCAACTCGGGTAACCCGTGAAGGTAGTACGGATTACAATTCGATTTTGGATCAAGATTTGGAAGCTTTGAGAGAGAATAGCAGCTCTGAACAACCCCATACCGTGGATGATCAAGGTTATGTTCTTCCTTAAGTTGAAGACAAAGTCTTCTTAGAAACTTTCCTTAGGTAAGTACGGACGTCAGTGAACTTCTACGAAGTTCACTGACTAAATCAAGATACAAAGGGCGTCTGCGGATAAAGTCAAAATAGGAAGTTTGACGCAGAATCTTTTGATTCTAGGAGAACTTATCTTTTTGACACCATCCGCAGCCCGTGTTCAATTCGTTTTGAGCCCCTTCGCTTTTCAATTTTTGGGCTCAGGCTAAAATAGTTTCCCAAAATGTTTTACTCTCAATAATTCCGAGTGAGGCTGGGACAAAAGTCCTAGCCTCTCAATTATTTTTGGATTGTCGAGCAAGACGCAGTGGTTGAGTGGGCTCTACTACGCTGATTTCATCAGCTTTTACAGCCCTACTCAACTATGCGGAGGTGGGACGACGAAATCGAATTCTAACGAATAACCGATTTCTGTCCCACTCTCACTTTTCTCACAGCGGAAAGTTTCGGTATTTTTTGATTTGTTCTAAAAAGAACTCATTTTTATTTCTTTTCAGAATCACTTAACCTATCTTATATTAAAAAAGGTTGTTTATGTTCTAAAAGAATTCTACATGGACTTGTGGTATACTAGGAAGAGATCATTCACTTATGAAGGAGAAAATAATGGTTTTACCAAATTTTAAAGAAAACCTCGAAAAATATGCCAAATTGTTGGTGGCGAACGGCATCAACGTGCAACCTGGCCATACCTTGGCTTTGAACATCGATGTGGAACAAAGAGAATTGGCCCACTTGATTGTGAAGGAAGCCTATGCCTTGGGTGCGCACGAAGTGATTGTCCAATGGGCAGATGATTTTACGACCCGGGAGAAATTCCTCCATGCACCGATGGATCGCTTGGACAACGTGCCTGACTATAAGATTGCAGAGATGAACTACCTCTTGGAACACAAGGCGAGTCGTTTGGGTGTGCGCTCATCTGATCCAGGTGCCTTAAATGGTGTCGATGCAGAGAAATTGTCTGCTTCTGCCAAGGCTTTGGGCATGGCCATGAAACCAATGCGCATCGCCACTCAATCCAACAAGGTTAGCTGGACCGTGGCTGCAGCAGCAGGACTAGAATGGGCGAAAAAGGTCTTCCCAAATGCGACTAGTGATGAAGAAGCAGTGGATCTCCTGTGGGATCAAATCTTCAAGACCTGCCGGGTGTACGAAGAAGACCCAGTCAAGGCTTGGGAAGAGCATGCAGCTATTCTCAAGAGCAAGGCAGATACACTTAATAAAGAACAATTCTCAGCCCTTCACTACACAGCACCAGGGACTGATTTGACTCTTGGCTTGCCGAAGAACCACGTTTGGGAATCTGCTGGAGCTATCAATGCCCAAGGCGAAGGCTTCTTGCCAAACATGCCGACAGAAGAGGTCTTCACAGCTCCTGACTTCCGTCGTGCAGAAGGTCATGTCACTTCCACAAAACCGCTTAGCTACAATGGGAACATCATCGAAGGCATCAAAGTGACCTTTGAAAATGGAGAAATTGTGGATATCACAGCTGAAAAAGGCGATCAAGTCATGAAAGATTTGGTCTTCAAAAACAAGGGAGCGCGTGCCTTGGGGGAATGTGCCCTCGTACCAGACCCAAGCCCAATTTCCCAATCAGGCATTACCTTCTTTAACACCCTCTTTGATGAAAATGCCTCTAACCACTTGGCCATCGGGGCAGCCTATGCAACCAGCGTAGAAGGGGGCGCAGAATTCACAGAAGAAGAACTCGAAGCAGCCGGCCTCAACCGCTCAGACGTCCACGTTGACTTCATGATTGGCTCAAGCCAAATGGATATCGACGGTATCCGTGAGGATGGAACACGCGTACCACTCTTCCGTAATGGAGATTGGGCAATTTAAGGAGAAACTATGATTGGAAGTATGTTTGTCGGTCTTTTGATCGGACTTCTAGCTGGAGCTATCACCAATCGTGGCGAACGCATGGGATGTTTTGGGAAAATGTTCCTGGGCTGGATTGGTGCCTTTTTAGGACAATTACTCTTTGGTGCTTGGGGACCAAGCCTAAACGGTACAGCAATTATCCCATCGATTCTCGGTGCCATGATTTTATTAGCCATCTTCTGGGAAAGAGGAAGCTAGGTTTAACTTGCTAAAACAGATAGAGTGGTTGGAAATCTTCCAACCTCTTTTTTAGTCAAAACTTGATCATCAAAGTAAAATCAGGTATGATGGAAGGTATGTTCTGTTATGATTAAATAAGATAATTATGGCTGTGGTAGACTGGTGAAAAGTTAGTTTAGTTTCTCCGTCTAAGAATGAAACAGTATAGAAAGTAAGATCAATCTATGTTTAAACCAGTAAAACTCGAGTATTTGCCGAAAATGAATTTTCGCTATCGTTTGTTAAAAGTAGAGAATGAGTGGTATTTAATGGAAGTCGATCGGCCAATTATGACAAGTTATTTTCTCCCATGGTTTACCTATTTTGTCCCTCATAAAGCCTATCAGCTGACAGAGGATGAAGTACAAACAATAGCTCCAAAAGTGTTTGAAAGAGATAATAACATACTTTCAACTCAGACTAAAGCAGGGATTTCAGCTCTTGGTGCTGGTTCCTTAGCAGTTTTACTAGGCAGAGCTTTTCCGATAGAGGATTATTTATATTTTACTTCCCATCTACTCAATCTAGTGCTAATGATCCTTGTTCTATGTATTGTTGTTGGGCTTCGTATTTGGCTGAGCACTAGGAAAATAGAGACTGTAATGATGGCTTCTCAAAAAGCCAATACAATCTATTGTCGTCCAATGAAATTGAGGATAGTACTAAAAAAACTTTTTTTAGCGACTTTTGCTTTGTTTCTATCAAGTGCAATGTTTTATTCAGTTTTGAGTAAAAGTAAGCCAAATCTATTTGTTCATATAGGCTTATGTGTTTTTTCATTTTTTTATTTAGCATCAGGTAATGTAGTATTATATGCTTCAGACGATGATTATAAGGTGAAAATTAAAAAAATGAAAAGAGCGGACTAGTTTTTCTCCTAAAGTATAAAACGACCAAGAAAGGACAATCTATGTTTCAACCAGCAAAAATCGAACGGTTGCCCAAAATGAACTTTCGCTACCATTTATTAAAAGTCGATGGGGTGTGGTATTTGATGGAGGTCGATCGGCCGATTATCATCACCTATTTTCTGCCATGGTTTGTTTATTTTATCCCTCATAAAGCCTATCAGCTGACAGAGGATGAAGTGGGAGTCCTAGCTCCGAAAGTGTTTGAGAGAGACAAGAAGCATCAGAGTTTAGTGAATAATCAAATTGGGAAGACCTCGCTTGGTTTAGGTATAACCTCCATGCTATTAGCAAGGGCATTTCCAATAGAAAAATACCTCAATTTTACCTCTCACTTGCTTAATCTATCCTTGATGATGTTGATTTTAATTTTTGTAGTGGGACTTCGGATTTGGATGGGTAGAGGAGAAGGGATGCAGGAAATTGTGGCAGATAAAACACCTCGAAAAGTGTATTGCTTTCCAGAATATATAAAAAATATACTATTACCTCTAATATATGTAACTTTTCTTATAGTCATGTTCATTGCAGTATGTTATGCAATTTTAATAAACTTTGAGCCCAATTTTATAATACATTTTGGTCTATTAATCTCATCATTTCTGTTTTTTATCTCTGGGAATTTAATTTTTTATTCCCCAATTATCTCTTTCAAAGCTAAAATCAAGTAGATCCAGTCGAGTGAAATTCAGAAGCAAGAGCAACATCCATCTGCTTTTGGATCTTAAAAGAATTTTTTAGAAAGGAGTTTGTCATGAAAAACGAAAAGAAAGTCAATATTGAGCAGGCGAACAAAGTCTACTTTAAAAGTTTAGCCAATACACGTGCTTCAGCGGCTATGATGATCAATTCGTGGACAGGCGTATTTCTGTTCGCATTTGAAATCCTTTGTTTTTATTCGTATGATGTATCGAAAGGTATAAAACCATTTAGTCATTGGTTTTTTGATATCCTTGTCATCTATTGTGTTTACCATATCATTGCATTTTTCTTGCCGTTAATGGGGGCATTTATATATAGAAGACAAGTGTTGTCAACGACTCTACTCTTATTCACCTATGCAGGAATGTTTTTATCGCTCCAAGTCATGGGCTTGCTCATCATTGTTTCTGCTCTGGCAAATAAAGAATTTGAGGTAGGTTTCCCAAAATATGGCTTCATCGTCATTACTTTTCTTGTGATTTGTACCTTATTGGGCTTTATTTATCATTATTTTTGGCTTAAGAAGCAGTTAAAGATTGGCTTTTCACCAACTAGAACCTTGGGAAATTATTTCGCAAAATCAAGTAGTTACAGTAGCAATGCCCTAACGATCATCTTCGTCTGCTCCATGATAGGAGCGGCCCTTACTGGCTATTATGGAGTGGTGCTAGGAGTATCCGTAAGCATACTATTCAGTTACGCCTTTACTCAGTTGCTGACAGAAGTGGGTTACCTCTTGTATTTGAAAACAAAAAGCAAGGAATGCTGGGAGGATGAACCTGAGGATAATCCGACGTTGTGGGATTTACTATGGAATTGGTTGAAAGGCTTCAGTCTGAAAAAAGCTAAACTTCGTATTCCGTTAGAAATAGTGAGCTATCTATTGATAATTGTAGCACTTGATCATTTAGGATATGCTGATGCAAGTGTAAGACGACCAATCTGGTTGGTGTGGATTGTCAGAATGATTACCCTAGGAATCGTCTTGGACTTCTTCATTAGCATGGTTCGTGCTATCATGCGCAAGTTTTCGAATAAAAGGCAAGGCAAAAAATAATGAAAAATACCTAACCGAGAGTTCCCTCAGTTAGGTATTTTTGTCATTTACGCTATTCTAAAATCAAAAGGCCTTCTTTAATTTCAAATGGATTGTTTGGATTGATGCGGTCATAGAACATGATACCGTTGGTGTGGTCAATTTCATGTTGAACGACGATGGAGTTGTAGCCTTTGAGTTTGATGCGTTTCTTTTCCCCATCTTTTGTGAAATACTCAACCGTCACGCGGGCATGTCGAACCACATAGCCTGGGACGTTGCGGTCAACAGAGAGACAGCCTTCCCCGTCGCCAAGAGCCGCATCTTGAACAGAATGGGCGACAACCTTTGGATTGTACATGACTTCTTGAAGGCTATAGGCTTCTTTTGGTGGGTTACCATCGGCATCTTCTGGATTGGGAACCAAAACAGCGATGATTCGTTTAGAGATATCCAGCTGAGGAGCTGCGAGTCCCACTCCTCCACGGAGGCCAAGTTTTTCAGCCATAATAGGGTCTTGAGAATGGTGCAAGAATTGCATCATTTTTTCACCTAGGATAATTTCCTGATCAGACAAAGGGAAGGTCACGTCTTCTGCAACAGCTCGAAGTGTGGGATTTCCTTCGCGGATAATGTCATCCATATCAATCAAATGGGATGCTCTTGTAACTTTTTCAATTGCTTTCATCGTTTTACTCTCACTTTCTTTCTACCCTCCATGATAACACAAAAGAGCCTAAAATTAAAGTTATCTGTCGACGGTTTCCGCATGTTTGATGGACAAATCATTCATCCTTTTTGCATCTAAAATCGTATAGATTCGTCCTTCTCTTTGGACTAAGCCCTCTTCGATCATCTGCTTGATGACACGGCTAAGGTGGCGGTAGCTGATCCCAAAACGCAGGGCCAGCTGATTCATCTTGGGCTTGAGGGTCCCATTTTCGTCGCAATGCTTCAGAAAATGCGAGGCGAGGCGTTCCTTGACCGAATAATGAAAGTTGGCAGGAGCCAAATAGTTGATCTGGTGCAATTTCTCAGCCAAGGTTTTGGCCGTAGAGCGCAAAAAGGTTGGATCAAGCAGGAGGCGCTTCTTAAAGTGCAGGGCTGGGAGCTGGACGACTAGCGAGTCTTGGTCTGCAATGACTGATGAGATACAGACCCGATCGAGCAGGAGCTCAATCTCTCCTAAGAGTCCAGGTTTTTCTTGGATTTCAAGGATGGTGTCGCTGCCATTTTCGAGACTGTGGACAATCTTAAGCCGGCCTTTGAGAAAATAAGGAATGACATCTTGCTCAGAACCCTGGCGACAGATATAATCTCCAGCCTGGTAGAGAACGAGGTCCAGCTGGCTGAGGCAGTCGCCCGGAAAGATCTGGTCCAATTGGTAGTCTGTGATGATTTCCTTGAGTCTTGTAGATGGGGAAATTTTTTTCATCTCAATCTCCTAAAATAGGACAAATGTCCTGTTTTTCTATTTCTAAATTGATTATACTAGGATTCTATTGAAAATACTAGTTTGAATCTTTTTTGAAAAAACTAGTGAAATCAAAGTATTACCAGTAAAGTATAGGAAATAAAAAAATGAAAAAAACAATGGAAAGAATCAGTCTCTTGAGTTTGTCGCTCATGCTGATCTCATCTTTTTCAATTACAGCCGGTTTGCCAGCTATGAAGGCCTATTTTAGCCAATTCGGCTATACAGCAAGTCAGGTAGAACTCTTGGTTTCCCTGCCAGCTTTTGCGGTCGTGGCCATGCTCTTTTTAAATAGCGTGATCGAGCGGTGGATGAGTGAGCGCCAGATGATTGTTGCAGGGCTCTTGCTCTTTTCAACTAGTGGCCTCTTGCCTTTGGTCGTGCAGGACTATCCTCTCATCTTTCTAAGTCGTTTGCTCTTTGGCTTGGGGACAGGAATGATCAATGCCAAGGCTATTTCAATTATCAGTGAGCGCTACTCAGGCAATGATAAGACCCGGATGCTGGGCTATCGGGGGTCTGCTGAAGTGGTGGGCTCTGCCATCTTGACCTTTATTGTGGGACAACTCTTACCCCTAGGCTGGCCAGCGATCTTTGCCGTATATGGTGGTGGTTACTTGATTTTACTCCTCTATCTCCTTTTTGTCCCTTATCCTAAGGAGCAAAAACAGGCTAGCTTGAAGGAGAAAAAGAAAGGTTCCGCACGTCTTCGCTCCCCTCAATGGCGTTTTAGTCTGATGCTAGCTGTGATTGCTGGTATCATCATTTGCTTCAATTCTATTATTAGTCTGCGCGTGCCGGATATCATCGTTGATGCTCGTATGGGAACAGCGACAACAGCTGGAACCGTCTTGAGTCTGATGCAATTAACAGGGATTGTCGCAGGGGTAGGCTTTGCCAGTTTGACACATGTTTTCAAAAAGAACTTGCTCATGATCATGTGCTTTGGTTTCGGTCTGGCTTTGGCCTTGATTGGCTTGTCCAGCCAGCTATGGAGCTTGGTTCTAGGAACCCTTTTAGCAGGATTTACCTACAGTACGGGGGTCACCAGTATCTTCTATCACTTATCTGAAAAAATCCCGACCAATCTCCTGAACCTTGCGACCTCGCTGGTCTTGATCGGCTGCAATCTCGGATCAGCCCTCTCTTCTTTCTTCATCCAGTTGGTGACGCCTCTAGCTCCTACCAATCATCTGCTCTTTGTCTGGATTGGCGCTTTGATGGTCCTAACGGGAGTATTTGCCTCACAATTGCTAGCACGAACGAAATGATGGAGAAATCATTTCGTTTTTTTAATTCAATCTATTGCGTCCTGTCACTAGCTCGTGTTATTATAGGAGGAGTGTGAAAAAAAGATTAGTTTAAAGGATAGAATAATGAAAAAAATCATGGAGAAAGTGAGTATTCTCGCGCTTTCATTTATTTTGACGACCTCGTTTTCGATTTCGAGTGCGCAGTCGGCCATGTTTGCCTATTACAAGGGAATTCCTCACAGCATGATTGAGCTCTTGGTCTCGCTTCCTTCTGCCGGGATCATGGTTTCACTCATCTTCAATAAATGGATTGGACGCCTATTTTCAGAGCGTCAGATGATTGTGACGGGCTTAGTTGCTTACGCTCTATGTGGCTTTATTCCCTTAATCAGTCCAGCTTATCCAGTTGTCTTTTTGTCTCGGATTATTTTCGGGATGGCAGTTGGTTTGCTCAATGTTTCTGCCATTGCCATTATCAGTGAGCGCTATAAAGGAAAAGAACGCGTCCAAACTCTTGGTATTCGTGGTTCTGCAGAAGTTGTTGGGACGGCCGTTTTAACCTTTGGAGTCAGCCTTTTGATTCGCTTTGGCTGGCAGGCTGCCTTTCTCGTTTACGGCATCAGCATTCCTATCTTACTTTTGTATCTCTTATTTGTGCCTTATGGATCTAAGACAGAAGCAGTGGAGGAAAAACACCGGGATGTCAAGATGACGGGGGGACAATGGCGGACTACGCTCGGCTTAGCGGTCGTTGCTGCAGCTATCGTCTTGTCCAATGTCATGATCACCGTTCGGATTCCAAGTGTGGTAGAACAAGTTGGACATGGCACTGCCCAAACTGCTGGGGTTATATTAGCAGCCATGCAATTTGTTGGGATCTTGGCAGGTTTGGCCTTCTCGCCCTTGACCTATCTATTCCGTGATCATTTATTATTGGTTTCGGGAGTAGCTTATGGTGTGGCCCAAATGTTGATCGGGGTCTCTCCAAATCTCTTGATTCTTGTCCTTGTAACCATTGCTTCTGGCTTCGCCTACAGTGTGGCTTTGACAACAGTTTACAATGTCTTATCTGATAAGATGCCAGCAGGGGTCTTGAGCCAGGCAACGTCCATTGCGGTTTTGGGATGTAGCACAGGTTCGATCGCAACGACCTTTGTCCTTAGTCTATTAGGGACGATCTCATCTGCTCCAGTCTTCATTTTTGGATTTTCTGGTATCCTCATGATCCTGGTTTCCTTTTTTGGCCTTTGGATTGTGCGAAAGAGCGGGAAGTAATTATGCGGCTAGATAAATTTTTAGTGGATTGTGGCATGGGGAGCAGGACCGAGGTCAAACAACTCCTCAAGCAAAAGAAAATCGCAGTGAATGGAAAAAAAGAGACAGCAGGAAAGCTACAGATTGACCCAGGCAAGGATCGGGTGACCTTTATGGGAGAAGACCTGGTCCATGAAACCTTCGTGTATTATCTGCTTAATAAACCGGCTGGGGTCATCTCAGCGACTGAAGATGATCACCACCAAACTGTGCTAGATCTATTGGATGAGACAGCCCGTCACAAGGAAGTCTTTCCTGTCGGGCGCCTAGATATCGATACCCATGGCTTGCTGCTTTTGACCAATAACGGCAAGCTCGCTCATGCCATGCTTTCGCCGAAGAAGCATGTGTCGAAGATCTACCGTGCCCAGGTGGCTGGGATCATGGATGAGGCAGATGTAGCCCGTTTTGAAGCTGGCATTGCCCTCAAAGATTTCACGACCTTACCCGCGAGATTGCAGATCTTAGAGGTGAATGAGGCAAATGCCAGCTCCTATGTCGAAATCGAAATCGCTGAAGGAAAATTCCATCAGGTCAAGCGCATGGTCGCTGCCTGTGGCAAGGAGGTGGTGGATTTAGAGCGGATCTCTATGGGTCCTCTAATGCTAGATCCAACTCTTCAATTGGGAGAATGGCGAAGACTCCAGCCTTCAGAACTCAAGTCCCTAGAGGTCTTCGGTGTTCCTTTATAAGCAAAAAACCAAGAGGCTGGGACAAAAGTCCTAGCCTCTCAATTGTTTTTGGATTGTCGAGCAAGACGCAGTGGTTGAGTGGGCTCTACTACGCTGATTTCATCAGCTTTTACAGCCCTACTCAACTGTGAGGAGGTGGGACGACGAAATCGAATTCTAACGAATTACCGATTTCTGTCCCACTCTCTATTTTTTCTTTGTTTCAAAAAAATGTACTTAAAATACAAAAAGCATATATATTAGCTTGTCTTCTCAAAGTAAATCGATTATAATGAAAAAAGATGGGTTGTGCATAAAATCACAATATGTAGTGATAATTTTTCGACTCACATACCTTATCTAGTAAACGTAGAAAAAGGAGAAAAATCGTTTATGAAAAAGTGGCTCTATTCTGTTGTGACAACAGTTGCCCTATTTTTACTAGCGGCTTTAGGATTTGCAAGACCCAATAGTCCATCTAAAGTCCATGCAGATACGATCAATGATGTTGTGACATCTGTAAACATCTCGAAATCAACTGGTGGAGCGATTACAGATCCACTCGGTGTTTGGGAGAGTTTTCAAGTTGAAGCAAACTTTGTGTTGCCGAATGGACGTGTAAAAAAGGGAGATCAGACCGTTATCCAACTTGGAGATGACTTTAAGGTCTTTGAAACGGATACCATTGACCTGCTGGATCCAAGTGGTCAAAAAGTTGCGACAGCAACGGTAGATGATCAAAGAAAGGTCATCACCGTAACCTATACGGACTATCCTGAAAGAATGGCCAATGTGACAGGGAAACTGCGTTTCTTTGCGCGTGTAGACCACCAAGTCGTCAAAGGACAAAAGACACTTGATTTTACTCTTACGATCGATAAGAAAGTGATTTCGGGTGGGAATATCGATTACAAAGGGGTCAATCCAGGTGAGAATCCTCCTACTCCAGAAGTCTTTAGCAAGTGGGGGTGGACCAACTCAGATGATAAATTAAAATTGACCTATACCTTGAACATCAATCAAGGCCACACAGCCCTTCATAATATTGACATTAAAGACCAATTGGCCTTTACAGATGGGAAGATCAAAGCAGATTCTGTCAACATCCATACAGGAACTTGGCAGGTCAGTGACGAAGATGGGGCTTATCATTTAAAAGATACCACAAACGTTACTAAAAATTATTCCCCTGTTGTCAGCGCCGACGGTCGTTCTCTAACGGTTCATATTGGAGATCTAGCTCCTGAACAAGGGATGACTGTTCGCTATGATGTCTATCTGGACAAGGTTCCAGCCATCAATACATCCTTTAAAAACAATGCGACAATGACAGCTTCAGAAATCAAGGAGCAAAATAAGGTAGCAGACATTCTGTATCAGTTCTTTGATGGACAATTTAATGGTGAGAAGTACTCATTCACGATTCACAAAAAAGGTGAAAATGGTCAAGCGCTTGCAGGTGCCGTTTTTGCTGTGACAGCAGATGATACAGGTGAGCAAGTTGGAACCATTACGACAGATGAGAATGGTGTTGGCACCATTACGGGCTTGATCAAGCAGGCTTATACGGTTAAAGAAATTCAAGCTCCGACAGGCTATGTGCTCTCTGAAGAACCTATCAAGATCAGCAAGGATGATTTTGGAAATGACCTCGCGATTTCTCGTGATGTCGTAAACCAAAAAGAAAAAACAAGCGTTGCTGGTCAAAAGACATGGAATGATAATGATAACCAAGATGGCAAGCGTCCATCAAAAATCACCGTCAACCTCCTAGCAAATGGAGTTAAAGTTGCTTCTAAAGAAGTGAAACCAGATGCTGCAGGAACTTGGGCTTATCAGTTTGATAATCTCGATGTGGTCGATGATGCTGGTAATCTCATTGCCTACACTGTTTCAGAAGAACCTGTTGAAGGCTATGAAACAATTATCGAAGGAACCAATATTACCAATAGCCGTACACCAGAAGTTGTTGAAATTCCAGTAACGAAGATCTGGAAAGATAATGATAATCAAGATGGCGTTCGTCCTGACAAGGTCACTGTTCGTCTCCTTGCAGATGGTACAGAAGTAGCTAGCCAAGAGCTAAGTGCAGCGACTGATTGGAAGACAGTCTTTACAAATCTTCCAAAATACAATAACGGTAAACAAATTGTCTACACAGTCACAGAAGACACAGTAGCCAATTACTCTGCTGCGATTGATGGAACAACTATTACCAATAGCTACAAGCCAGGTAAAACCAGCGTCACTGTTACAAAACGTTGGGAAGACAACAATGACCAAGATGGAAAACGTCCAAACACCATTAAGGTACAGCTTTATGCAGACGGCAAAGCTCAAGGAAAAGAAGTGGAACTTTCTGCTAAAAATAACTGGACTCATACCTTTAGCAATTTGCCTCTAAAAGCGAAAGGCAAAGAGATTCAGTACCAAGTGAAAGAAGTTGGAACAGTCAAAGGCTATACTAGTACGGTTGATGACAGTAACAAGGGAAATGTAGTGATCACTAATAGCCGCACGCCAGAAGTAACGGAAGTAGCGGTTAAGAAGATCTGGGATGACGCAGACAACAAAGATGGTCTTCGTCCTGAAAAAATCACCGTTCGTCTCCTTGCGGATGGTCAAGAAGTGGCTGTAAAAGAAATCACAGCTACTGATAATTGGCAGGCAAGCTTTACGGATCTACCCGTATACAAGGAAGGTAAGAAGATTACTTACACCATTACAGAGGATCCAGTAGTTGGTTATACAACAACTATTGATGGTTTCACGGTAACCAACCGTCATACGCCACCAACAACACCTCCGACCACTCCACCAAGTACACCACCGACAACACCTCCTACAACACCACCGACGACACCGCCAACAACACCTCCTACAACACCGCCAAGCAAGCCGGAAAAACCAGAAACTCCAACCACACCAAGAGAAGGAAAGAAAAAAATTCTCCCATCAACTGGTGAAGTTGTTGCATACGGGTTGACCATACTCGGTGCACTTTTAGCAGTTTTTGCATTGGCTTTGCTCTTGCGTGGTAAACGGAAAGAAAAATAAGATTCATACCCTTAAAAGACAAATATCCTAAAAGATATTTGTCTTTTTGAATAACTTGCTAGAAGAATGCTCCATCAAACCGTTCAAATTCTTGAGGTTCATCTTAAAAATCCATCTTGAAGGAAACATAAGTGTTTGACAGAAAGATGAAATCTTGGTAGAATAAGAAGGTCGAATAGACAACTAACTCTTTCTTGGTAGCAGGATATGCCAAACCTGCCACTCGGATAGAGCATAAAGAAAAGGAGCTTATCATGGCAATCTCAAAAGAGAAAAAAAATGAAATCATTGCACAATACGCACGTCACGAAGGTGACACTGGTTCAGTAGAAGTACAAGTTGCTGTCCTTACTTGGGAAATCAACCACTTGAACGAACACATCAAACAACACAAAAAAGACCACGCTACTTACCGTGGTTTGATGAAGAAAATCGGTCGCCGTCGTAACTTGTTGGCTTACCTTCGTACAAACGACGTTAACCGTTACCGTGAGTTGATCAACTCTCTTGGACTTCGTCGTTAATCTTGCGTCTAAAACGTTTCTATACTTCGTTGACTTCGCCTCGATGTACCATCAGTACAATCTTCGGCTCGGCGCCTTGTCTAGAAACGTTTTATCCAGCAAGAATGGAGCCTTCTGAATTCAGGGGGCTTTTTTATTGAGGTTTTATCGGCCACAATTTTGGAGACTACAAAAACTCAAATAGTAGCAGTCTGCAAGCTCCCTCGGAGAGCCTACACTTTACGAAGTAAAGTATAGTGGGTTATACTTTACATGGAAGTAGTCACCAAATTCCAGTTAGAAAATACTTTGTAACTACGTTTTGAGGAGGAGTAAAATGCTTTCCTACGTTCGACATTACCCACTAGCGATAGCTAAATTAATGTGTCTGTGTTTCCCTAAAATCTGCTGATTTATTACTGACTAATACAGGAGTTTTTTATGGGACAGACAATCATATCTGCTATTGGTGTTTATATTTCCACCAGTATCGATTATTTAATTATTTTAATTATTTTATTTGCACAGCTATCACAGAATAAACAGAAATGGCATATTTATGCGGGGCAATATCTAGGCACAGGCTTACTTGTAGGGGCGAGTTTAGTTGCTGCTTATGTCGTCAATTTCGTGCCTGAAGCATGGATGGTTGGATTGCTTGGTTTAATCCCTATCTATTTAGGGATTCGCTTTGCAATTGTTGGAGAAGGTGAGGAAGAAGAGGAAGAAATTATTGAAAGATTTGAACAAAGCAAGGCAAATCAACTGTTTTGGACAGTTACATTGCTGACAATTGCGTCTGGCGGAGATAATTTAGGTATCTATATACCTTATTTTGCTTCGTTAGATTGGTCACAGACACTCGTGGCGTTGCTTGTGTTTGCAATCGGCATAATTATCTTTTGCGAGCTTAGTCGTGTGCTATCCTCTATGCCGTTAATATCCGAGACAATTGAAAAATATGAGCGAATCGTTGTGCCCTTAGTATTCATTACACTTGGACTATACATCATGTATGAAAATGGCACGATAGAGCCTACAATCTTCGGTTCGTCGCCTTCTCTAGAACGGTTTTATCCAGTATAATCTTCGGCTACGGTTCCTAGTACTGTAAGGTAAAATAAACCAGATCGATCTCCCTTCGGGGAGATTTTTTGTTTTGTCGTCTTTTCCTTTTCGCACAAGATCCATCATTCTGAGGAAGTCGTTTTGTTTGACAGATGTAATGAACAGTGTTACAATGGATACATCTTAAGAAATAGAGGTTACTGATATGATTGATATTACATATCTAGATGGTGCAAAGCAAGAAAGAGTCATGCATTTTGATTCCTATGAAGAGTTTGAACGCTCCCAACAGACTTGCTTGATTGGTGTAGCGGATTACTATCCTGTACAAAAATTGACCTATAATGGGCACGAACTCGATTACCATGGAACTTACGGAGATGTCTTCTTCTATTTGATGAAGCAAGACCTGGATCAATACAAAAACTAAAGGAGAAAAACAATGGTAAAAGCAATTACAGACGCAACATTTGAAGTAGAAACGAAAGAAGGATTGGTCTTGGTAGACTTCTGGGCGACCTGGTGTGGTCCATGTCGTATGCAAGGTCCAATCTTGGACAAATTGTCTGAAGAACTTTCAGAAGATGTCTTGAAAATTGTTAAAATGGACGTTGACGAAAATCCAAATACAGCGCGTGCTTTCGGCATTATGTCTATCCCAACCTTGCTCTTTAAAAAAGATGGGCAGGTTGTTAAACAAGTAGCAGGAGTGCATACTGCAGCACAAATTAAGGCCATTGTGGCGGAGTTGAGTTAGTAAAAAAGAGTAAGATGGGAACGAATCGTTCTATCTTACTCTTTTTGTATTGACATTTTTAAATTGACTTATTGAGTCAAGAGCTCCATAATCTCTTCGATACTTGATTTGCTACCTTTTTTTAAATAGTTTTCTTTACTACCTTTTTTAAAAGATGACAAACTTGGTACCGTCTTGATATTCATATCATGGGCGAAGGCTGTGATGTCTTTTCGCTCTTTTGAATCGTTATCAAGATAATAAACAGTCTGATTCGTTTTTTGAATAGCAACTGCTAATTTGGGAGCGAATT
Source organism: Streptococcus parasanguinis (assembly GCF_031582885.1). Lineage (NCBI taxonomy): Bacteria > Bacillati > Bacillota > Bacilli > Lactobacillales > Streptococcaceae > Streptococcus > Streptococcus parasanguinis. Next base: position 126,692 of record NZ_CP133988.1, on the reverse strand, counting down.
TTTGACAGAATGGACATGATTCTCGACCAATATAGAGGATGAAATCTTCTTTATTGTCGATTTTCTCTTGTACCTCAGATAGATGAATCTTTTTGACGTAAGTCATTGCTTCCTGGTATGTATTTGGGGTAATAATTTCTCTCTTTTTAAAATTCATATATAAAATAGTAAGCAAAGACATTGTGCAAATGGACAAAATGAGAATAGATAATTTCTTATTCACAAGCAACACCGTCACCATCTCTATCTAAACGAGGGTTATAACCAGCTTGTCCTCTGTATAGCGGTGCAGCACCTGCAGCGCGAGCTTCACTACAATTTCGATAAGAGCCCTGTTGAGGTTGTGATACAAAGCCTTGTTGAGGCTGTGGTTGAGGTGTTGCAGCTGCGACTTGTCGAGCTTGTTCAGCTTGTTGTTCTCTGACAGTAATGGCATTTTGTACTAATCCAACACGATGAGTTAAGCGATCTTTTGTTCCTTGATCAGCTACATTTGCGATGGCAGCTTGAGCTGGAGCAATATTTTCTATTACTTGATTGTTTTCTAAGGCTTGTACGGCAGACTCAGCTTGAGCAGCAAGTTGTTTTGCTTCAGCCTCTTTCTTTTCACGCTCTTCTTTTTCTTTTCGTTCCTGTTCTTCTTTCGCCTTTTTCTCGCGCTCTTCTTTTTCTTTTCGTTCTTGTTCTTCTTTTGCCTTTTTCTCTTTTTCAGCTTTTTCAGCTTTCTCTGCTTTCTCTTTCTCAGCTTTTTCTTTTACTTCTTTTTCACGTTTTGCCTCAGCCTCTTTTTTCGCACTTTCATCATTTTTAGAAGGAGTGGATGCAAAATGAGTGGCTTGAGCCTGCTCTTCTTGCTTAATGGAAGCAATATTAGGGTTGATTAAGTATGCACCTCCGACTGCAAGAACTGAAGCAATAGCAGCGATATTTCTTTTAGCAGCGTTGGGTTTCTTTTTAGCAAAATACCAGGCAAATCCTATACCACCAAAAAATAGGATAGGAAGAATGATCTTGGGATTAAAAATCATAAAGAGGATTCCGAGACCGTAAAGAACGACTTTCCAAACTGGTTGGGCCATGATATAATCGACAAACTTTTTCATTTTTTTCTCCATATTTAGTAATATTTTTCACAATAATCATACCACAATATAAGAGCGCTTTCAATCACTAACTGGTAACATTTTAATAAAAAATCAGACTTAGATTAAACTAAGTCTGAAAATTGTTCTTATTCCCCCAATTCTGCACTGTAGGCAATGATTTGATCCACAGTGTCTGAAAGGAATTGGATGGTATCGCGGAGTGGTTTGTCAGTCGAGATATCTGCTCCGATGATCATGGCTGACTCAAGTGGGGTCTTGCTGCCACCTGATTTGAGGAGGTCTAGCCAATCTTTAGCTCCGTTTTCGGAGTTCTTCAAATGCAAGTATCCCGCTGTTGAGATAACCAAGCCAGCTGAGTAAGTATAGCTGTAAAGCCCCATGTAGTAGTGGCTTTGGCGCATCCAGGTCAATGCTGCGTCATCATCGATTTCAACGGCGTCTCCCCAGAATTCGGTCAAGACTTCCTTCATGATGCTATTGAGCTTGCTAGCTCCGAAGGTACCACCTTCTTCGATCAAGGTGTAGACCTTGCGTTGGAAGGCTGCTTCCAACAAGTGGGTGATGAAGTTGTGGAAGTAAGTGTCTGTCAAACGGTGAGCCAAGGCAAAACGTTTTTGACGAGGATCATCAAACTGATGTTCCAAATAGTCGCTGAGGAGGAGCTCGTTAAAGGTAGAAGGAGCTTCCACATAGTAGGTCGACATGTGGGCGTTGAAGTAGCTTTGGTTGTTGTCTGAGAAGATAAACTGACCAGAGTGTCCGATCTCGTGGATCAGGGTGTAGACATCGCTCATGCGTCCTGTCCAGCTCATGAGGACATAAGGATGAACGCGGTATGGATCGGCTGCATAACCACCAGAATCCTTACCTTCATTGGCTGCGAAATCAACCCAGCGTTCGGTTTGGTAGCGGGCAATTTCGCGGGAATATTCTTCCCCAAGAGGTGCCACAGATTTCATGACCAAGTCATAGGCATCATCAATAGTAACATCTGGGTTGAGTGCACTGTCCAAATCCAACTTCCAATCAGCGAAAGTCATTTTTTCAAGGCCGTTGACCTTGGCTACGTGTTTGAGGAATTTTTGAGCGACTGGAGCGAAATCCTTCATGATCAGGTCAATCTGACGGTCAAACATAGAACGATCCACTTCCTGCTCAGCTAAGAGATAGTCAAAGACAGAGTCGTAGCCTCGCATATCTGCGATCAGTTTTTCAGACTTAACTTGAGCTAGATAGGTAGCAGCAGCTGTGTTTTGGTGCTTGCGGAGACCTTCTGAGAAGGAACGAAAGGCTTTTTCACGGATTTCCGCATTCTCATGGTTTTGGTAGAAGTTTTCATAGGTAACAAAGCTATTCTTGTAAACTTTTCCATCGACTTCGAAATCAGTCATTTCAAAGTCGCCTGCCCGCATCTTGGTATAGATATCTTGTGGTCCGTAGAAGACTTCCCCCAGGTTGGTCAAGGTCTTTTCGACATCAGCTCCCAAGTAGTGAGCTTTTTTAATTTTAGCCTGACGAATGGCAAAAGTGAGGTGAGGGAGTTGCCCCAGGCGTTCGAGGACATCTTCATCCGCTTCGACCAAAGCATCATCAAAGAAGGAAAGTTCAACACTGGCCCAAGTTTCGAAATCCATCCCCGCTTGGGCAATCTCTGCGAAAGCTTCATCACCAAAGTCAGTGGTTTGGGGCATAAAGCTGTAGTTGCCAATGTGGCTGAGTTGGATCTGAATTTGTTCAAAGACCGCAAAGGCAGCTTCAAAGTCTTCAAAGGTGTGGAGGTTGCCCTTGTAGTTACGGACAAATTCATTGATTTCTTCACGTGTTTTTTCAATGGCACGCAAGAAGTCTTCCTGGTCTTGGTAGAGGGATGTGAGGTCCCAGAGTTCGTTCTCAGGAAATTCAGAACGTTTTTTTAATTCCATAATGTTCTCCTTTTGATCGGTGTTCTTCTTTAAGTATAGCAGAAAAAAGGGCAGAAACATAGAGGGAGAGGGAAGATGCTTGTGTGAAAATCTTGAAAAGAGCTGGAAAAATTGACCATTTTTGATATACTAGGATAGATATGAGGAGGTTTTTATGAAAAAGGTTATGATTTCACTACTGGCAGGTGTGTCTGTTCTATCTCTAGTCGCTTGTACGCCCAAACGATATGAACGTCAAAGTAAACCAAAGACAGCAACGTCATCAGCTGTCAAAAAAGAGAAAAAGGATACAGGTCAAAAGTACTATCAAGAGGTTTTGGATCGGTATGCTAAGTATGATAGTGCTCTTAAAAATGGGGATAAGACTGGCCTGTTTGAGGAATTAGGTAAAATACAATCTGGTTCAGAAGAAAGCATTTATTTAGATGCTTTGGAGCGCTTAGGAACTCCGGTAACCTTTCAGTATGCCTTTACAGACTTGAACAAAGATGATGTGGATGAGCTCTTGGTGACCAATCAATACACTGGAAACAAACAGTATGTTTCTGCTATCTATTACCTCAAGGGTCAAAAAGCTGAATTGCTCCATACAGCTTATACAGCTGGGGTGGGCGGTTATCGCTCCAGTTTAGATGTTTTTGACAATGGGCAAATCGTCTATGCGACTTGGCAATCTGTGAGCCCAGACCGGGAATTGACCCTTTATTCGCTAGGAAAAGGGGAAGCCAAGGAAGAAAAGAAAGCAACCATTCAAATTGGTGGGGACCAAACAGCAGAACAAGCTCTTGGGATTTCAGCCAAGCAGTTGGACCTCAGTAAGCTGGACTGGAAAACTTTTGAAGGTTCAGGGGATTCCAAATCAGCAGCAAAATCGGAAGAGAAAAAATCGGAAAGCTTCAAAGTACAAGTCAGTGTGTCGGATCTCCGTATTCGAAAAGAGCCATCGACTTCTGCACCATCTGCGGGAATGATCGCAAAAGGAACTCACACCATTACGGAAACAGTAGAGGCGGATGGTCATACCTGGGGCAAATTGGAATCTGGACAAGGCTGGATCGCCCTTGACTTCACAACGCGTGTGGATGGTTCTAAATCATCAAGCTCAAGTAAGAAAAGCAGCGGAATGAATATTCAAGAAATTCAGAACGGTGATTTTTCAAGTATTGCAGGAACCTGGAGAAATGGTCTAGGTTGGGTTCTGGAATTTGATAAAGATGGTTTGACAGGAAAAGGATTTGTAACAGATGGTAGTGGAGTTGTTGATAGAATTAATCCCGATCACGGCTATATTAGTGGGGGAATCCATAGTTCAAAACCAAATACAGCTGGTGGAGCTGCGATCTCATTCTTGCCAGCAGGAACACCTATGAGGCCAGATAGTAATCAGAATAGTGATCCATCAGATACATCAAAAGACCGTATATGGGTAGGGCAACAATATATTTGGGATACTGACTCGTTCTTCTACCGTGTGGACTAAAGGAGTAATACTATGAGAAAACTGATGATTTCACTACTGGCGGGTGTGTCTGTTCTATCTCTAGTGGCTTGTACGCCCAAACGCTATGAACGCCAAAGCAAACCGAAAACGGCAACCTCTTCGTCGGTCAAAAAAGAGAAGACGGATACAGGTCAAAAGCACTATCAAGAGGTATTGGAGCGGTACAAGGCTTATGCAACCGCAATTAATGCCAAAGATCAAACGGCTTTACAAAATGAACCGAAGAAGATTGAAGCAACTTCAGAAGAATATGCGTATGTCTTTAACCTTCAAACACTTGGGAGTACCAATGAGTGGCAATATGCTTTTGAGGATCTTAATCGTGATGGTAATGACGAACTGCTGATAGGAGATGGCAAAACGATTGCTGCTGTGTATTATTTGAAAGATAACCAGCCAACCTTGCTCCACGTAGCCTATGTGGCTTCTGCAGGTGGCTATCGCTCTAGTTTAGAAGTTTTTGACAATGGGCAAATCGTTTATGCTACTTGGCAATCCCTTAATCCAGAAATGGAATTAACCCTTTATTCGCTAGGAAAAGGGGAAGCCAAGGAAGAAAAGAAAGCAACCATTCAAATCGGTGGGAAGGAAACAGCAGAACAAGCTCTTGGGATTTCAGCTAAGAAGTTGGATCTCAGTAAGCTGGACTGGAAAAATTTTGAAGGTTCAGGGGATTCCAAATCAACAGCGAAAGCAGAAGAGAAAAAATCGGAAAGCTTCCAAGTACAAGTCAGTGTGTCGGATCTCCGTATTCGAAAAGAGCCCTCAACCTCAGCTCCCTCTGCAGGGATAATCGCAAAAGGAACTCACACCATCACGGAAACCGTAGATGCGGAGGGTCATACCTGGGGCAAATTGGAATCTGGACAAGGCTGGATTGCCCTTGACTATACAACGCGCGTGGATGGAAATTCCGAATCAGCTCCTGCCCCTGCCAAAACAAGCACTGGGATGAATCTGGATGAAATCAAAGCTGGAAATTTCTCAAGTGTAGCGGGAGTTTGGAAAAATAAGTACGGTACGAGCATTGAGTTTGATGCGCAAGGAATTGTGAAGGTCAATGGTAGTGCTGTTAATGGTGTTCAATTTTCTGGTTTTTACTTCAAGGAGGGTAATCTACACGGAGTTAGTCGGATGCCTGGGGCAACGAATGAAACGCCTATTCTTTTCATTCCTTCAAGAGAAGGTGGCAGTGAATCCATTTACTGGAGTAAGAGTGATGCTACGAATGGGAACGATTTGTACTACCGTGTGAACTAAAAAATAAGGATACAAACATGAAAAAAATTGGAACATATTTACTAGCTGCAGCCCTCTTGCTTTCCCTAGCAGCTTGCGCCCCAAAACGCTATGAGCGTAAGCACAGTCCGGTATGGGCTTCATCGGTCAAAAAATCATCTGACAAAGCCCAAGAAAAAGAGCAAACAAAAGAAGCTAAGTCAGATGAACTTGATAAAGAAGCCATTGGGACCTTGTCAAAAGCAGACCAAGCGGACATCTATTCGATCATTGAAAACAGTGCGTCTTTGACCTATTCACTTCAGGTGCAACCGACTCGTTTGCTGGAGTTGAACAACGATCACAGTGCAGTTGAAGGCTACTCGCAAGACATGTTCATTGATTACTAAAATACCTACACGCCGGGAACTTATAATTTACAAGATGTCATTGATAAATTGAATGCTGAAGAGACCTCGGACTCTATCCGTAGTCTGTCACAAGACCAGCTGATCCAACTGACAAACGAAAAGAAGGACGGCTGGATCTATTCGACAAAAGACAAGGCCTTCTACGAAATTGTAGCTGGTGGTCGTGGCGGAGCGATGCCACCGATGGAAATCCCTTCACCGGATGAATGGGTGATCAATGAAGATTCAGTTGAAGTGACAACGACTATCCAAGGCACTTCCGACCCTTACAGACGTTTTGTCTTGAAACGCAACAACAAGAACTACAAGGGTGGAACCCACAAAACACGCTTTTATGTCGACAGCACTGAATTCGTGAAATCGTAAAAATAATCAAAAGCTATATCCAGCTCTAAAATTTTTATATAGAACTTGCGGAAGATTCACAGAAAAAGGCCCTCAAAGCCTTTTTCTTTTGGGCTTGAATATGTTAAAATAAAAGGTATACGTGCTTGGATACAAAGATGAGGATATAACATATAGATGGGCTGTCGAAATTCCTATCTCATTGAGTTGGGTGTCCTTGGTATCTTGAGTAATTGAATTTTGGCCTCATTTCTTAGGAAAAAAGATCAGCTTCCTAGCACTCATCGAGTGCGGCGTCACCTTCCTATTTTTCTACAGAAATGTTCGGCAAGCCGAACCGTCCAAAATATCTTGAGTAATTGAACCCGGCCGAAAAGCTGTGTAAAAAAGATAAACTGTCTTGTCTTCATCGAAGACTTCGCCAGTTTCCTATTTTTACTTTGCTTTTTGCGGCCTTAGTATCTTGATAGTTGAACACGGGCTAATCCCCTAGTGAAAAAGATAGATTTCCTGGTGTGCGTGGCACACTGCGTCAATCTCCTATTTTCATACGGGATTCTTCACGTCCTTAGTATCTTGATCTTTGTAGGCAAGGCGTATAATATTATCAATCCAAAAGGGGATTAAAATGACAAAACAAGTGTTTCAAACGACTTTTGCGGGTCGTGAGTTGATCGTAGAGACTGGTCAAGTTGCTAAGCAAGCAAATGGCTCTGTTGTCGTGCGTTACGGTGAGTCAACTGTCTTGACTGCTGCCGTTATGTCTAAGAAGATGGCAACTGGGGATTTCTTCCCACTTCAAGTCAACTACGAAGAAAAAATGTATGCGGCTGGGAAATTTCCTGGTGGTTTTATGAAACGTGAAGGACGTCCTTCAACAGATGCGACATTGACAGCGCGTTTGATTGACCGTCCAATCCGTCCAATGTTTGCGGAAGGTTTCCGTAACGAAGTGCAAGTCATCAACACAGTTCTTTCTTACGATGAAAATGCATCTGCACCAATGGCAGCGATGTTTGGTTCATCATTGGCTTTGTCTATCTCAGACATTCCATTTGACGGACCAATCGCTGGGGTACAAGTAGGTTATGTTGATGGAGAAATCATCATTAACCCAACTCAAGAACAAGCAGAGCAATCGCTTCTTGAATTGACAGTAGCTGGTACTAAGCATGCTATCAACATGGTAGAGTCTGGTGCAAAAGAATTGTCAGAAGAAATCATGTTGGAAGCTCTTCTTAAAGGACACGAAGCCGTTAAAGAATTGATTGCCTTCCAAGAAGAAATTGTTGCAGCAGTTGGTAAAGAAAAAGCAGAAGTAGAATTGCTTCATGTGGATACTGACTTGCAAGCTGAAATCATCGCAGCCTACAACAGCGACCTTCAAAAAGCGGTTCAAGTAGAAGAAAAATTGGCGCGTGAAGCTGCAACTCAAGCAGTTAAAGACCAAGTCACAGCAGTTTACGAAGAAAAATATGCAGACCACGAAGAATTTGATCGCATCATGCGTGATGTGGCTGAAATCTTGGAACAAATGGAACACGCAGAAGTGCGCCGTTTGATTACAGAAGACAAGGTTCGTCCGGATGGTCGTAAGGTCGATGAAATCCGTCCTTTGGATGCTCAGGTTGACTTCCTTCCTCGCGTACACGGTTCAGGACTCTTTACGCGTGGACAAACGCAAGCTCTTTCTATCTTAACCTTGGCACCAATGGGTGAAACGCAAATTATCGATGGTTTGGATCCAGAGTATAAGAAACGCTTTATGCACCACTATAACTTCCCACAATACTCTGTTGGGGAAACTGGACGTTACGGTGCGCCAGGTCGTCGTGAAATTGGTCACGGTGCTCTCGGTGAGCGTGCACTTGCTCAAGTATTGCCAAGCTTGGAAGAATTCCCATACGCTATCCGTTTGGTAGCAGAAGTCTTGGAATCAAATGGTTCTTCATCTCAAGCATCTATCTGTGCGGGTACTCTTGCCCTTATGGCAGGTGGTGTGCCAATCAAGGCACCAGTAGCAGGTATTGCCATGGGTCTGATTTCAGATGGAAACAACTATACAGTATTGACAGATATCCAAGGTTTGGAAGACCACTTTGGAGATATGGACTTCAAGGTTGCAGGTACTCGTGATGGGATTACAGCCCTTCAAATGGATATCAAGATCCAAGGGATTACTGCAGAAATCTTGACTGAGGCTCTTGCTCAAGCCAAGAAAGCGCGTTTTGAAATTCTTGACGTGATTGAAGCAACCATTCCAGAAGTTCGTCCAGAATTGGCTCCAACTGCTCCGAAAATTGATACCATCAAGATTGATGTGGACAAGATCAAGATTGTCATCGGTAAGGGTGGAGAAACCATCGATAAGATCATCGCTGAAACAGGCGTTAAGATTGATATCGACGAAGAAGGTAACGTATCTATCTACTCGAGCGACCAAGATGCGATTAACCGTGCCAAAGAGATCATTGCTGGTTTGGTGCGTGAAGCCAAAGTGGATGAAGTCTACCATGCCAAAGTGGTTCGGATTGAGAAATTCGGTGCCTTTGTCAACCTCTTTGATAAGACAGATGCCCTCGTTCATATCTCTGAAATGGCTTGGACGCGCACCAACCGTGTCGAAGACTTGGTAGCGATTGGCGATGAAGTGGATGTTAAGATTATCAAGATTGACGAAAAAGGTCGTGTCGATGCTTCTATGAGGGCACTATTGCCACGTCCGCCAAAACCTGAACATTCAGAAGAAAAAGGTGAAAAGGGTCCTCGTCACGGCGATCGTCCTCGTCACCACAACAAAGACCACAAACCTAAAAAAGACTTTACCATTACACAAAAAGATTCAGAATAATCATTAGAAAAGGAGGAGCACGGTATGGGATGGTGGCGTGAAACCATCAATATTGTAAAAGAAAATGACCCAGCAGCGCGTACCTCGCTGGAGGTCCTTTTGACCTATCCGGGCGTCAAAGCACTGGCAGCTCACCGTGTTTCCCACTTTTTGTGGAACCATGGCTTTAAGCTCTTGGCGCGGATGCACAGTCAATTCTGGCGTTTTTGGACCCAGATTGAGATCCATCCTGGTGCGACCATTGCTTCTGGTGTCTTTATCGACCATGGAGCGGGCCTTGTTATCGGGGAAACAGCCATTGTTGAAAAAGGCGTTATGCTTTACCATGGGGTGACCCTTGGGGGAACAGGAAAGGATGTCGGCAAACGCCATCCAACGGTACGTGAAGGAGCCTTGGTCTCCGCTCATGCCCAAGTCATCGGCCCGATTGAGATTGGGGCCAAGGCCAAGGTCGGAGCAGGGGCTGTCGTGGTCTCAGATGTACCGAGTGATGTGACCGTTGTCGGTATTCCTGCCAAAATTGTTCGTGTTCACGGCAAAAAGGATGAGCCAATCATTCACCAAGAAGAAGAAAAACGGGAATACTACATGAATAAGATGGAGCATGCTAAGGAAGCCAGCCATCGGTCTTCGAGCCTGTAAGGAGATCGCTACGTGATTCAATCAACCAATACATTGAATGACCACCAACTACTGGAAGCAAAGGCCCTTATTGCCACCTGTCAGAAGTATGACGGAACGTTTCGGGATCCTTATCTCTCCAATATGCTCAATTTTGATCCCGATATGCCCGCCTTTTTCCTTTATTATGAAAAAGGTGAACTTGTTGGCCTATTAACTGTCTATGCGGATGACCAAGATGTGGAAGTAGCGATACTGGTCCATCCTAATCATCGTCGTCAGGGAATTGCGCGTGCTTTGTATGAAAGTTTTGAGAAAGAAACGGCATCTTATCCAATTGAGTCTGTGACTTTTCAGACAGAGCGTATTTTTCTAGAGAATCATCCTGATTTTGCCAGCAATTGGGGACTGGTTGAGGATGACGAAACAGAAACCTGGTTAGGACGTGATCGAACCGCTTATGCATTAGATTCCCGTTCGGATGTCGATGTGCTCTTGGCAGAACCTTCTTATCTTGAAGCCATTGCCCAGCTCCACCACCAAACCTTTTCAGATGAAGTGGAAGCACCAGAAGTGAGCCACAGATACATTTCGGAGGCCTTGAAGGATCCTGATAGTCTGCTGTACATATTACTCAAAGAAGGTCAAGTGATTGGTGTTTGTACGGTCGATGTGTCTGGAAAATGCAATTACCTTTATGGACTTGCGATTGCTGAAGTCTATCGTGGGCAAGGCTATGGAAGCTATTTGGCAAAATCCCTCGTCAACCAACTCATTGAGCAAAATGATAAGGAATTTCAGATTGCAGTGGAAGATAGCAATGTTGGTGCCAAATACTTGTATGAAAAGATTGGCTTTGTCAAACAGACTCAGGTGGTTTATTTGAAGCCAAAAGAGTAGAAACAGAAAGGAAATGAAGCGTGTTAAAAATTTATGATACCATGTCTCGTGATTTGCGAGAATTTATCCCCATCGAGGAAGGAAAGGTCCGCATGTATGTTTGTGGGCCAACGGTTTACAACTATATCCACGTAGGGAATGCCCGTTCAACGGTAGCCTTTGACACGATTCGTCGCTACTTTGAGTATCGTGGCTACGAAGTTGCCTACATTTCCAACTTTACAGATGTGGATGATAAGATCATTAACCGTGCCAAGGAAGAAGGCATCACTCCTCAGGAAGTGGCAGACAAGTACATTGCTGCTTTCCGTGAAGATGTGACGGCTCTTGGAGTGAAACCTGCAACCCGCCACCCTCGTGTGGTCGAGTTTATGGAAGACATCATCCGCTTTGTCGCTGACTTGATCGAAAAAGGCTATGCTTACGAGAGCCAGGGAGATGTCTATTTTCGTGTGGAAAAATCCAACAACTATGCTAAGTTAGCTAATAAAACCCTGGAAGATTTGGAGCTAGGCGCTTCAGGTCGGACAGATGAGGAAACGGCTCGCAAGGAAAATCCGGTGGATTTTGCCCTTTGGAAAGCTGCCAAACCAGGAGAGATTTCTTGGGACAGCCCTTGGGGACCTGGTCGTCCGGGTTGGCATATCGAGTGCTCAGTCATGTCAACGGGGATTTTAGGGGATACTATTGATATCCACGGTGGTGGAGCCGACCTTGAGTTTCCACACCATACTAATGAAATCGCTCAATCAGAAGCTAAGACAGGAAAAACTTTTGCCAATTACTGGATGCACAATGGCTTTGTCAATATTGATAATGTCAAGATGTCCAAATCATTGGGCAACTTTATCACGGTGCATGATGCATTGAAGACTATTGACGGCCAAGTGCTTCGCTTCTTCTTTGCGACTCAGCACTACCGCAAGCCCATTAACTTCACAGAAAAAGCTGTACGCGATGCGGAGACTAACCTCAAGTATTTGAAAAATACTTATGAGCAACCTTTCGCCGGAGAAGTGGATCCAGCAGACTTACAAAACTTTGTGGACAAGTTTATTGCGGCTATGGATGAAGATATCAATGCCGCTAACGGAATCACCGTTGTCTTTGAATTGGCCAAATGGATCAATTCAGGTCACTACAATCAAGACGTCAAGGATGCCTTGGCAAAGATGTTAGAAGTCTTTGGAGTGGTCTTTGTTGAAGAAGTTTTGGATGCGGATATTGAAGCCTTGATCGCTGAACGTCAGGAAGCGCGGGCTAAGAAAGATTTTGCCCGAGCAGATGCGATTCGCGATGAATTGGCTGCGCAAGGAATCAAGCTCTTGGATACAAAAGAAGGCGTAAGGTGGACACGTGATTGATGTCAATCTAATCAATGGCATAGCCCTTGCCTTTGAAGGGGATGCGGTCTATTCCATGTATATTCGCAGGCACCTAATTTTTCAAGGGATGACCAAGCCCAATAAGCTTCACCAGACTGCAACCCGCTACGTCTCTGCCAGAGCTCAGGCTAGCTTGATTGAAAGCATGCTGGAGCAAGAAATTCTGACAGAAAAAGAGTTGGAGATCTACAAGCGCGGTCGCAATACCAATAGCCATACCAAGGCCAAAAATGCGGATGTCGTGACTTATCGTATGTCGACAGGCTTTGAAGCCGTTATGGGCTATCTTCATATGACGGGTGAGCTTGCTCGTTTAGAAGAATTGATCAACTGGTGCATCCAGCAAGTAGAAGAAGGAAGAAAGCAGTGAAAAATATCAGAGAGTGGTTTCCTCATGCAGAGGTGACGGATCAAGCCAATCCACCAGCTGGTTATGTAGCCGTTCCCCTTCAGGCTCATCAATGGTTGCTGCTGAAGGAAGAAGAGCTAACCGAGCGAGAAAAACAATTGATTTCCTGGTTGGGCGGTGAAGAAGAGGTTGCCCCTAATCCTTGGTACCAATACCTGATCGATGGAAAGGGAGAAGCCCCTCAAGTCATCAAAAAAATGCAGCTCGTCTATTGCCACATCTCGCATTCAACAGCGGAAGGGACAGCTTCTTGGTTAGAGATGATGCAGACACTCTTGCCCAACTTCCGAGCAACCTTGCAACTGAGTGGGCAGGACTATGTGCTCATTCTGGACCAAGACCAGTCTTTGCCTGTGGCCGATATCTTAAAAGATACCGTCTCTGCCATGGAGTATGACTTCAATATTCGTTTATCTATCCTGGTCGGACAAGTATGGACCGAGTCTAAAGACGGGAAAGTGTCTCCTGTCATCCGAGCAGAACAGGCTGTCTTTCGAGCTTGGATTCGAGAAGGCCATCAAGGTGTCTATCGCTTTTCTCAACTCTATCTGTGGGGAATCGAGCAGGCAGATTTGGATCTCACTCCAATCAAGGCAAGCTTGCATCAGTTGATTGAAAGTCAAGATCGATTGCAAGACATCATTGTTGCTCTTTGGGACAATGGGGCAGTCGTCACCAAGGCCGCCCAGCAACTCTATCTCCACCGTAATTCGCTCCAATACAAGATTGACAAGTGGGAGGAGTTGACGGGGCTTCAGTTGAAAAATCTGACAGATCTAGCCCTGTGCTATCATTTAGTTTTACAAGATGTGATTTAAACGGAATCAATCCAGAGTTTTGTGCAACTTGCACAAAACTCTTTTTCTTTTTTGTGAGACTTGCCATAGATTTGTAAAACGTTTTCATTTACAATAGAACTATAAAAATCAAAGGAGTACCATCATGGTAGAATTGAATCTTAGTCACATTTATAAAAAATATCCAAATAGCGAACATTACTCAGTTGAAGACTTCAACTTGGACATCAAAGACAAAGAATTTATCGTTTTCGTAGGTCCTTCAGGATGTGGTAAATCAACGACTCTTCGTATGATCGCTGGTCTTGAAGACATCACAGAAGGTGAATGTTCCATCGATGGTACTGTTGTAAACAACGTAGCACCTAAAGACCGTGATATCGCCATGGTATTCCAAAACTACGCTCTTTACCCACACATGACTGTGTACGATAACATGGCCTTTGGTTTGAAATTGCGTAAATACAGCAAGGAAGATATCGACAAACGTGTACAAGAAGCAGCTGAAATCCTTGGCTTGAAAGAATTCTTGGATCGTAAACCAGCTGACCTTTCTGGTGGTCAACGTCAACGTGTGGCCATGGGTCGTGCCATTGTCCGTGATGCAAAAGTGTTCTTGATGGACGAACCTTTGTCAAACTTGGATGCTAAACTTCGTGTATCCATGCGTGCTGAAATTGCGAAAATCCACCGTCGTATCGGAGCTACAACGATCTATGTAACCCACGACCAAACAGAAGCGATGACATTGGCTGACCGTATCGTTATTATGTCTGCTACTAAAAACCCAGCTGGTACAGGTACTATCGGACGTGTAGAACAAATCGGTACTCCGCAAGAAGTGTATAAGAACCCTGTGAATAAATTCGTAGCTGGATTCATCGGAAGCCCTGCCATGAACTTCATTAACGTGAAATTGGAAGGTGGACACATCGTTGCCAATGGATTGAACTTGAAAGTTCCAGAAGGTGCTTTGAAAGTCTTGAAAGAAAAAGGCTATGATGGTAAAGAATTGATCTTTGGTATCCGTCCAGAAGACGTGAATACAGAAGCTGCTTTCCTTGAAACATTCCCAGAATCAGTCGTGAAAGCAACCATCTCTGTATCTGAGTTGCTTGGTTCAGAATCTCACTTGTACTGCCAAGTTGGTGACAACGAATTCATCGCTAAAGTAGATGCACGTGACTACCTTGGAACTGGTGAAACCATCGAACTTGGATTTGACTTGAACAAAGCTCACTTCTTCGACAAAGAAACTGAAAAAACAGTATACTAATACCTACTGACACTGTAGAGACTGAGACGATATGTCTCAGTCTCTTTCATTTTAAGGAGACAAAACATGGAAAAAGACTGGTGGAAGGGGAAGGTCGCTTATCAGATCTACCCAAAAAGCTTTAAAGATAGCAATGGTGATGGCGTTGGGGATTTGAAAGGAATCACGAAGAAACTCGATTACCTTCAAAACTTAGGAATTGACATTCTCTGGTTATCGCCTATTTACAAGAGTCCGTTTATTGACCAGGGCTATGATATTTCAGACTACTATGCCATTGATCCTATTTTTGGAACTATGGAAGATATGGAGGAGCTAATTGCTGAAGGTAAGAAGCGGGGCATTTCTATCATTATGGACTTGGTGGTTAACCACTGCTCCAGTCATCACGAGTGGTTCCAAAAGGCTCTATCAGATCCAGATGGCCCTTATGCAGATTACTTTTATTTCATCGAAAGTGACAAGGAACCCAACAACTGGGAAAGTTACTTTGGAGGCAGTGTCTGGGAACCAGTTCCTGGCACCAACAAATACTATCTCCATTCTTTTCACAAGGATCAGCCAGACCTTAATTGGCAAAATCCTGTCTTGCGCGAAGAAATTTACAAGATGATCAACTGGTGGTTGGACAAGGGAATTGCGGGCTTTAGGATCGATGCTATTATCAATATCAAAAAAGATCTAGAATGGCGTTCGCTTCCGTCTGATCGCGAAAATGGCTTGGTCCCAGTACCGGAGTCTCTAGTGAATGCCCAATCGATTGAACCTTTCTTGCATGAGTTAAATGAGCGAACCTTCGCCAAGTACAATGCCTTCACAGTAGGGGAAGTGTTCAATGAAACCGACGAAGAGTTGCATTTCTTCATTGGAAAAGATGGCGTTTTCTCATCGATCTTTGATTTCAAACAAACCTGCTTAGGGCAGGAAGGAAAGGGCTGGTTTGACCATAGTCTTCCAACAGCAGATGAACTCAAGGAAAGTATTTTCCAAGCGCATGAGCGCGCGGATAGCATTGGGGTTCTCTCGACGATCATTGAAAACCACGATGAGCCTCGTGGGGTGTCCCATTATATTGCTGAAGGTCCAGTAAACGACACCAGTAAAAAAGCCCTAGGAACTATTCAGGTTTTGCGCAAGGGAATTCCGTTTATCTATCAAGGCCAAGAAATTGGAATGGAAAACCAAGTCTTTGAATCAGTAGAGGACTTTGATGATATCGCGACCATCAATGGCTATCATGTCGCTAAAGAAGCTGGTTTGAGTGAGGAAGAAGCCTTAGCAGTGATTGCCAACTACAGCCGGGACAATGCGCGAACACCCATGCAATGGTCAAGAGAGCCAGGTCTGGGCTTTAGCGATGGGTCAGCCTGGTTGATCAGTCCCAAACCAGATGTTGCCATCAATGTGGAAGACCAGGAAAAAGATCCAGATTCTATTTTGAATTATTACCGTCAGCTGACGGCCTTGTATCGTCATCCCCTCTATGGAAATACCATCCGGTTTGGAGATATGATCCCAGCTTATCGGGACCGCGAGAATATCATCGCCTTCGAACGCCGTGGGGACAAGCGTCTCTTGGTGATCAGCAATTTCCAAAATCGCCAGGGCACCTTGGAGTTGCCAGCTCCGATTAAAACAGTCGTTTTAAATAATACAGCAGGATTATTCCAAGAAGGAGACCAAGTGCTCGAATTGACCCCTTACCAAACTGTTGTGTTGGAATTGGTGGAATAGAAAAGAACCTTCGCAGACGCGAAGGTTCTTTTGAAGATATATCTTTTGAAACTTTCCTTAGGTGAGTACGGACGTCAGCGAACTTCTTCGAAGTTCCATGACTAATTATTGAGCCTGAGGTCTCAATAATTCCGCGTGCTTGAAACATAATAGTTTCAAGCACTTTTCTCACGGCGGAAAGTTTCAGTATAAGACTGAATACTGCTAAATACTAGAGCGAGTTTTATACCTTTTGTCTAATTTCTTAGATTATTTCATATGAAAAATTGATTTTCTATGAAAAGATGAACTTGAAATTCATAGCTAGTCTAAAATCTTACTCAACTTCTTTCTTTTTCAAGAGGAGGAAGCCTCCGCTAACGGCTAACAAGAAGCCTGAAAGAATGAAGTGTGCGGTTGTGTCTTCTCCAGTTTGTGGCAATTGTGCCTTGGCTGGACTTTCTTGGAAGCTTTGTCCTACTTGGTAAGTCAAGGCTTGCACACTTTCTCCATTTTCAGTTGTCATTTCTTTTTGTGGAAGGAGGACTTTAGGAGTCTCCTTCTTGGCTAAGATTGGCTGTGGATTGGTTGTTTGGTTATGAATTGGAACCACCACTTGATCTGGTTCTTTAGCTGGAACGTAATCCATCAAGCTTGCTAACTTGTTGCCAAAGATCGCATTGGTTACCCAGCGGAAGAAGTGGACAGGGTGTTGACGGTTGGTTGGATTTCCTGCATAGACAAAGAGTGGTTGTCCCATCAGTTCTCCAGAGATGGCCATGACTTTGTTGGCCAGAACATCATTATTTGGCCACCAACCTGCAATATAATAATCGCTCGGAGCGATGCTCATCAAGGTCTTGAAATGCTCTGGAACCTTTTCAATCCAGTTTCCTGAGTTGGAGTAGAAGAGGGTATTCTTCTTGTATCCGCTGGTCAATGGATCCTGATCATCAATGATGGCTTTCATCAAGCCTTCGTAGTCACTACCGCCTTTTAGTTTTTCAGCGTCAAATCCTGCAAGAACTCCCAATTTTTCCAATTTTTGCATGGCTTCCCCACCAATGACAAGGGTTGGTTTCTTACCAAAAATGGAAGCGTCAAAGCGGTTGCTTTCCAAAATAACAACATCTGCTTCTTCTGGAGTATTGACGATTTGGAAGCCTAATTTTTCAAGGACCAGACTAGTATGAGCAGGAGCATCTACTCCGGCCCAATTATAGTGGTAGTTCGGAGAGTAGACCTTCATCGGTTTCAAGGTTGGTCCGCTTGGTACCTTGTAGAGGGCATCACCATAAATGGCATAGTTTGGTAGGAGCGAAGCAAAGGTATCGCGGTCAACGATGTAGCCATCGTCTGTTAGGTAGACAGATTTTCCTTGCGCGATGGCCTGGTTAACAGCTTTAACGGCACTGGCTGAGGTATTTGCGATCACATAGTAAGGAGCTTTTGGATCGATTTCAGAGGTACGAGTCGCGCGGGTGGTGGTAACTTCTCCTAATTTTCCGTTGAAAAGACCATCCGCAAAGACAGGTTCGGACTTGAACCCTCTCATATCTGGGAAGTTGACCAGCAACTCTGCGTACATAGCAGCCCAGGCAGATTCGTTGGAGCCCTTGTAGAGAATGTGGTTGGCATAGCCACGTTTGGCTTGGGCCATGTCAATGACTAAGTCCCCTTTTTTATAGTTGCCAATATCTTCTTTGAGTTCCTTGACGAGGACACCATTGCGTTTGAAGTAGTCGATCATATTGAAGGCTTCTTGTGCATCGTTGTCTTTGTCGAGGCTCATTGGGATGACGTAGTAGTCTGGGAAGAATTTCGGACGACCGTTTTTCACCCGTCCAACGATTTCTCCATTTGGGCCGACCAGTTCATTTTCGGCTTTTGGATCTTCGGTTTTATTGAGACCGCGCAGGTAGAAGTTGAGACGCATCTCAAGGAGACGGTCCGGATCTTGGTTGAGGAAGTCAATTCCGCCTAGGACAGCATTGCGACCTGCTTTGTAGGATTCTTCATTTCCTTCTGGAATTTCGATGGTATGGCCTAAGATACCATGGTAGACAGCATAAACTCCTGTATAGCCAGAGAAGGAGTCATCCCAGCCATCGCCCCAATCCAATTTAGGAATGATGTAACTATCGTATTTAGAATTGGCAACTCCTGCCCGTCCCATATGATGGGCATTTTCTAGCATCAGATCTGACAGAAGATCGTATTCAAAGTTTGGATCATGTGGAGGTGTTGCAGGTTCGATTAAGAATTCTTTTACAAAACCGTGTAAGTCGTAGAGAGCGATCGGATTCCACTTGTTGATCATTTGGATGACGGTCCGGACTTCAGGGTTGGTTTGGTAGCTGGCATCCCGGTTTGGATCGAGCCCGTTTGCTAGGGCCCGCAGGTTGAGAGCATCTCCATCTGGGTTTTCCGTGAAGTCAAATAAGAAGATGAATTTATTGAGCAAGGTTGGAATATCTAGCGTGACAGTTTTAGCATTTCCAGCTTCATCTGTGGTGTTAAAGGTCACCTTTTCCTTGGTCGCAAAGGTATTAAAGAGGCCTGTGATGATGTCGATCCCTGGCTGCTCATCCGCGTGGGTGTTGTGGACTAAGACAGGTAGTTTGTAATCCAAGGTCTTGTCCTTCAGTGCAGCCAGCATTTCGCTTGGTTTGGTCAAAGCTGTAGGATTGGTGCTAGACAGGTAGTGATCGATGCTGGCTTGGTCCTTACTCACAATTCCCATCTTCATGTCCCGGCCTTGGGCGCTCTTACCAAGGGTTTCTAACTGCACCAAACGATCGGGTTTCGCTTCTTCCTTGGATTTTTCGATAGCAGCGAGCATCTCTTCATGTGTATGGTAGTCTTGGTAAGGTCGAAAAACAAGAGTTTTATTGATGGTCACACCCAAGTCTGCATTGGTTCCGACCAGTTCATGGTTGCCGATGTAGTTGCGGTAAGTTCGGCGAATATTATTTGGGCTACGAAGACTGAGATCTTGACCAAAGAGATCCTGCACGTCAATGTGGAGATCTAAATCATTTCCGTTAGCAGTCTCTGTGATAGTAAGGAATGGATCCTTGCTCAGGGTTCCAGTCTCCATATCCCAGGTTTTCCACTCAGAGAGAGGCTTGTTGTCCAAGGTCCAGTTGATCTTGCCAGCAGCTTGAGCTTTTTCTTGGACTTTGTCAACAATCGTGCTCTTTTCAGAGAGATAAATGGTGCTATCAGCCAATCGTGTCGCTTGGTCAGTGGTTGTTGTAGCACGGTTAGTGCTTGGACTAGCGGCTGGAGCAACTTCTGTAGTAGAAGCCACATCAGAAGACGCTGCTGTTTCTACAGAAGTGGCAGGGGCTGCGGTGTCTCCTTTTTCAGCTGTAGCAGGACTGGCAGTCTCAGCTGTCACAGCTTGCTCAGTAGCGGGTGCCGCTTCAAGGACCGTGCTTGGCTCTGTTTGAGGCGCTTCTAAGCTATCGGCTGAAACTTGGCCATGTCCGATAACGGAAAGCAAGACAGCAGCTGAGAGGCTGAGCGTCGTAGTGTACAAATGTTTCTTATATGAAGACTTCATATAGAAGACCCTCCTTAAAAAGTTATTTTCTTGTTCTAGTATACCATTTTAGGAAAGCGTTTTCAACAGTTACCGCGATAAAGAAGCCTTTGCATTTGGCAAGGGCTTCTCTGTCTATACTGTCTCCTGATGAAATTGTTGGTAAAAATCAACCTTTACCTGAATGAAGGTTTCTAAATCTCTTAAGAGTTGAAGCAAGGTGGCGCGTGTTTCGAATTCTTCCCGAGTCTTGGGCAAGGGCCGTTCGCGGAAGATCGCCAAATACTGAGTAATATCATCTAGAAGATCTTGGGCAGGATTTTCCTGACTTAACTGTTGCGCAGTCTTCTTAAAAAGTTGAGCCAGGATCATACTTTCACTCGCTGCTAACTGACAGCGGTTGACGTTTTCTGCCATATCCCGCAGGATGTCGTTTTGACGCTTGCGCATTTCGAAGTAGTGAATGTGGTAGTTGGTTTGATGAAAGAGGTGGTTGGAATGGTCCAGATAAACGAGATTTAAAGCGTCCTTTAGGATACCATCCAATTCCTTGATCAAGCGGGCATCGTTGCGACCATCCCCTTTACCAAGTAATTCCGCAAAACGACCAAGGATCTTTTTCAGTTGGTCTTCGACAACATCATGGTAGTGATCAATCGCAGCCTGATTAGAAGGCATATAGAGATTGGCCAGCAGGGCAAAGCTGGTCCCGATTAAAAAGAGGGCAAGTTCATTGAGCAAGAGCCCCCAGGAAGTAGACTGCTCAATCAAGAGATGGGTGACGAGGACCGTACTAGGGGTGATGCCGATCTGCCAGCCCATTAGAAAGGCACAAGGAACATAGAGAGCGATAAAGACTCCCAGTGCCCAAAGGTTGAATCCAAAAAAGGAAAAAGCGATACTTCCGATCACAAGGGCCAGCAAGGTCGACATAAAGCGCTGGTAGGCTTGCTTGATGGTACTGCGACGCGTATCCGAGATACTCAAGATGGCAATGACGCCAGCTGAGATGGCATAGGTCAAGCCTAGAGCATAAGCAAGGGCCGCTGCTAAACAGGTGGCCAAGGTGAGCTTGATGGTTCGTTGAAAAAGAGGCATGGCTTCCTTTCTAGTTTGGTTCGTTCATTGAGATAGATTTGATTTCATTATATCATGAATTGGCCTCTTCCTCCTTTCTTGTGGTATACTAGTTCTATGGAAAATAACGATATCGTATACGGTGTCCACGCAGTCACCGAGGCTTTACAAGCCAATACAGGCAATAAATTATATATTCAAGAAGATCTCCGAGGGAAAAATGTCGACAAGATCAAGGCCTTAGCAGCTGAGAAAAAAGTGTCGATTTCTTGGACGCCAAAGAAAACCCTGCAGGAAATGACAGAAGGAGCTGTTCACCAAGGCTTTGTTCTTCGAGTGGCAGCCTTTGCTTACACCGACTTGGCAGCGATTCTGAAACAGACAGCCCAAGAAGAGAACCCGCTTTTATTGATTCTCGATGGCTTAACAGATCCGCACAATCTTGGATCTATCTTGCGGACAGCTGATGCGACCAATGTCTCAGGAGTCATCATTCCTAAGCACCGAGCGGTTGGGGTGACCCCAGTGGTGTCAAAAACTTCTACCGGAGCAGTGGAACACATTCCCATTGCGCGTGTGACCAATCTTAGCCAAACCTTAGACAAGCTAAAGGAAGAGGGCTTCTGGATCTTTGGAACCGACATGAACGGCACGCCATCTCATCAGTGGAATACGGCTGGCAAGTTAGCCTTGATCATTGGCAATGAAGGAAAAGGGATCTCAGCCAATATCAAAAAACAAGTCGATGAGATGATCACCATTCCCATGAATGGTCATGTGCAAAGCCTCAATGCCAGTGTGGCAGCAGCCATCCTTATGTATGAGGTCTTTCGCAATCGACTATAATCCTAGAAAGGCAATGATATGAAACGAAAAATCTTATTGGTTGACGGCTATAATATGATTGCCTTTTGGCAGGAGACCCGCCAGCTCTTTCAAAAAAGTGAGCTCGATGCAGCCCGCAATATCCTCCTGCAAAAACTGAGCCACTATGCTAGCTTTGAAGGAATCGAAGTCATCTGTGTCTTTGATGCCCAGTATATGCCAGGAGTGCGGCAGACCTATGAGGAGTTCAATGTTCAGGTGGTCTTTACCGGTGAGGATGAGACGGCAGATGACTATATCGAGCGCTTGGCGGCAGAGCTTAACACGCCCCTCCACCAAGTATCAGTAGCGACCAGTGACTTAAATGAGCAATGGACCGTCTTTGCTCAAGGAGCTCTTCGGGTATCTGCCAGAGAGTTAGAAAAACGGGTCGCAGTCGTCAAAGGAAACCTCAATCAAGCGCAGCGAGTGGTTAACGATCAAAAACCACCCATGCGACCGCTCGATCACGAAGTATTGCGACAATTACAAGAAATGATGGGAGACAAGTAATGACATTTGCTATTTTAACCGATTCGACCGCAGATTTAGACCAAAACTGGGCCAAGGAACATCAGGTGACCATTCTTGGCTTGACCATTGAGTTAGATGGGACGGTTTACCAGACAGTAGGCCAAGCTCAATTGACCAGCCCGGAGCTTTTAGAAGCCATGAAAAATGGGGCCAAACCGACAACCAGTCAGGTCAATGTGGGCCAATTTCAGGAAACCTTTAAACAATTTGCCAAAGAAGGAAAAGATCTGCTTTATGTGGCCTTTTCATCAGTCTTATCTGGGACCTATCAGAGTGCAGTCATGGCACGAGACCTGGTTTTAGAAGACTACCCGGAAGCCGTGATCGAGATTGTCGATCAGAAGGCTGCTGGGATTGGAGAGGGTTATCTGGTCATGCGAGCAGTAGCTGCGCGTGATGCAGGTCGTTCATTAGCAGAAGCCAAAGAAGAAATCATGGACCTAGCGCCAAAACTGCGGACTTATTTCCTAGTTGATGACCTCTACCACCTCATGCGTGGCGGCCGTCTCTCAAAAAGTGCCGCGATCATGGGAAGTTTGGCCAGCATCAAACCCATTCTCTGGATAGATGCGGAAGGGAAATTAGTCCCTATTAGCAAGGTTCGGGGACGCAAAAAAGCTGTCCGGGAATTACTGGAGCTGATCAAAGCAGATATCGGTGAAAGCACAGCCTTGGTATCTTATACCAACGATCTAGAAGGAGCCGAAGCACTGAAGCAAGAAATGCTTGCGCTTGAAGGCATCGATGAAGTTCTCGTGATGCCTCTTGGACCGGTTATTTCAGCCCACGTCGGCCCGAATTCCTTGATCGGATTTGTCATTGGAAAAGAAAATCGCAAATAATTTTCCAAATCGGTTGACTTTTATCTTAGAATTTTGATACAATAGTAGGCGGTATTGTTTACCCCATTTGTAAGGCCCCGGAACCTTTCAAATAACTTGCGGACCGGAACATCCGCCCTGTAAACAAAAACGACATTCATATAGGAGAAATCATGAACAAAACTACATTCATGGCTAAACCAGGCCAAGTAGAACGCAAATGGTACGTTGTTGACGCAACTGATGTACCTCTTGGACGCCTTTCAGCAGTTGTTGCTAGCGTGCTTCGCGGAAAAAACAAACCAACATTCACACCTCACACTGATACAGGTGACTTCGTAATCGTTATCAATGCTGAAAAAGTTAAATTGACTGGTAAAAAAGCAACTGATAAGATCTACTACACTCACTCAAACCACCCAGGTGGATTGAAATCAATCTCTGCTGGTGAACTTCGTTCTAAAAATGCAGTACGTTTGATCGAGAAATCAGTTAAAGGTATGCTTCCACACAATACTCTTGGCCGCGCTCAAGGTATGAAATTGAAAGTATTCGTTGGAGCTGAGCACACTCACGCTGCACAACAACCAGAAGTTCTTGATATTTCAGGACTTATCTAAGGAAAGGAACAATAAAGTATGTCACAAGCACAATATGCAGGTACTGGACGTCGTAAAAACGCTGTTGCACGCGTTCGCCTTGTTCCAGGAACTGGTAAAATCACTGTTAACAAAAAAGATGTTGAAGAGTACATCCCACACGCTGACCTTCGTCTTGTAATCAACCAACCATTCGCAGTTACTTCAACTGCAGGTTCATACGACGTTTTCGTTAACGTTGTAGGTGGTGGATACGCTGGTCAAGCAGGAGCTATCCGTCACGGTATCGCTCGTGCCCTTCTTCAAGTAGACCCAGACTTCCGCGATTCATTGAAACGCGCAGGACTTCTTACACGTGACTCACGTAAAGTTGAACGTAAGAAACCAGGTCTTAAGAAAGCCCGTAAAGCTTCACAATTCTCAAAACGTTAATCAATACGATTATATCAACGTTTCGAAACACTTCATGGTTCACACCATGGAGTGTTTTTTTGATGATTTTTAGCAAAATTCACACCACTTTTCACACCAAATTCACACCATTACTTTTTAAGATTACGAAAGGCAATTTCTCCAACAGCCATTGGGATTACGTTTGAAGTGTTGACATAAGTCTTAGTTGTAATCGTATCACTATGAGTGAGTGCTTCAGAAATAGCTTCCATAGAGGTTCCAGCCTGTTTAGCGAGTGTAGCTCCTGTATGTCGTAATTTATGAGGGGTTGCATGTGCGAGTTCTGGATGTCGACGCTTAACAGATTTCATCTTGTTGTTAAGATAATCAGCATGGAGACAACTGTTTACATTTCCCTTTGTATCAATATACGTAAAAACATACTGTTCAGGAGTTTGCATGATGTTAAATGAAGCCAGTTCAGATTTTTGTTGCTTCTTCCAAGAATTTAACAAGTCGGTAAGTTCTTGTGGAATCGAAAAAATCGTCTTTTTATTCCCTTTAGTTGACTTTCGATTTTTATATCGATCTAAGGCTTGAAGCAATTGAATTTGTTGATTTTTGAAATCAATATGTTTCCATTGCAAAGCGTAGCTCTCTGACTTTCTATCTCCTAAAAAGAAGGTAGTATAGAACAAAACATAGTCTTTGAATAGAATTTTTTCAGTCTCCAAATCCTTTTCAAAAGCTGTAAACCATGCTTGAAGTTCTTCTTGAGATAGATATAAATCTTCATCTTTTTTAGATTCCTGTAGCTTGATTTTCTTAGTGGCTTTGATACGGCTTATAGTTTTTGATAGGCGATTAGTTTCGATATACTCTAATTCTTCTGCCCAGTCAAAGATAGAGTTAACGTAGCTCCTGATAACTTTGAAATTTGCATATTCTTCAGCCTTTTGAGTCAATAAATTTAGTACAACTTGCTTATTTTGATTAAGAAAATCAATAGGATAATTTCCAAGCAAGGGGAGGATATGTTTTCTAAAGACAATTTCAGTACCGTCAATAGTAGCTTGTGAAGGTGGTTTTGTGGTAGATGTTGTTTGACCTGCTTTATAGGATTCCCACCAAATATTGTGATAAAAATCGGAAAAGAGGATTGAACCATTTGTTTCCAATGAGGTTGAATCTCCGCTTAAAATTTTATCAATCCTGTTTTGTAATTCAAGTTCGTATTTTTTAGCCTCACTCCTTAGTTTGAAACGTTTTTCAATCACTTTTTTATCAATTCCCAATGATGATTTGACTTCTTCTGGGATATAGATACGTAAGCGATAAGTTCCATTTTTAGTTTTTGTAATTGACATAGTATTCTCCTTTTTTGAATTGAGCTAGAAAAATACCGTGGCTTAATTATATCAAACCACGGTTATAATGCTACTGATTTTGTAACCAGCGATTGATTTCTGTTTTATCAAATCGAACGGTTTTTCCAACTCGAATAACGGGTAATCCCTTTTTTATCCAAGAATCCAGTGTATTGTTTGAAATTCCTAGATAGTCACAGGTTTGTTTCTTATTTAAAAAAGGGCTGTCAAAATGACTATTGTGCAATTTGTTTTTAATTTCTTGTTCAATTAGATTGCCTAACAACCGTTTAATTTGATGAATTTGTTCATCGGGTAGGATAACTTGCATATTGCTCACCTTTCTTGAGTAATCTTTAATATTGTGAGATAATAGCAACAACAGAAATAGTTGTGCTATTTTTGTTGATTTTTGGGGTTATCAATGTTGGTTTGGACGCTAGAATTGATAACCTTTTTATTTTCCGCTGATTCATTTTTTTCCTCCTTATGTACACCACCTTTGTGTACATATTTTTAAATGCTTGCTGAAATGCAGGCGTTTTTGGGATTATCTACTCTATTTTAATTATCTAAAATAGCGATAAATTTTTTCTTTGAAAATCTCTCTTTAAGTTTACAATCAACTTGATATTCAATATTTCTTTTCATTTTTTTAATTGTTTTTTCAAAAGTTTTAAGTTTTTCTTTCTTAGAAAAGTTCTTAAATCTTATTTTATGGAAAATAACTGACGTAGAATTGGTATGAAAACCTAGGCCAGTATTACGAGCGTCTTCTAAGCTTATAAACATTAAATTAATAATATCTAGAACTTGCCACGAAACCATTGGGGGTGATTGACAGTTTTCTTTTTGAAATGTTTTTAATAACGTTCTTTTTGTTCTAGCTTTATTTTTAATAAAAGTTGGATTCATGAAAGTTATAATTTCTTCATCGATCATCAGTGGTTTTAATTCCTCACTACTATAATTTTCTAACTCGAGAATAAATTGAGGAATATATCTTTGAGAACTATAGTTTGAAAAAGTGTCGTGCAGTTTTTTTTCACATTCTTTTATTGAACTTTTAATAGCTTTGATATATTGCAAAGAAGCCAACATTAAGTGATTCTCTAAATATTCTATTATTTTTTGATCTGTTAGATCATTGATTGTATTTAGACCCAATTCCTGTTTGATCTTTTGATTTTTTAGTGTTAATTCAAATCTTTGAACATCGACGTTCTCTAAACTAGAATTTTTTCTTCTGATCTGACGATTAACCTTAGCTTTTTCAATTTTGTTGTAAAGTACATATGATGCGTCTTTTCTACTTTTGCAAGTGAGAATTGAGTACTCACTATTATTTTTTTTATTCTTATGCTGAATAAAATTCGGGCTCCTTCCTAAAGATAGACATTCTATTAAAAATCGTCTTACCTGTAAATGTGGCTTCTTCTCAAATGAAACAGTAAATGCTAGTTCGATTAATTTGAAGATAGCATCTTTGTACGTAATACTAATTCCATATTCATTTTTAATCAATAGGATTGCATTTGCTAACCTTTGCTTTATTCCGTGAATACCGACTGTTCCGAAATTTAATGTCGGATTAATTAATTCTATCCTAGCATATTCTTTCTTATATCCCGATTCATCAAAAGAAATAGTAAGTTTACCAAATTTTTCAGATTTAATTTCTATTTGAAGAAGTTTGTGGTTAGAGTTGTAGAATACTTTTGTATCTTTTTTACTATTAATAGTAGTAAAGTTGAGAATGTCAATGTTGAAATCAATGAGAGATAATTCACATTTGTCGATTCCCCAAAAGTTAGATTTTTTTGAAAAACACTTTTTAATTTCTTTCTCATTTTCCAACATTTTTGCCTCTTTTTCTAGTTTTTGTATGGATGAACTTTTATTGTGAATCATATTTTTAAATTTCCTTTCTTTTTTTCATAAAATATCACTAATAAATTTGGATAATAATAGTATGCCGCAAAAACGTTCCAAAACTGTTTTTTTCCGTTTTTTTTTCTTCATTTTTTAGTCGAAAATGAGATACTTTAAAGAATATAGTTAGTCACTGTGACGGATAGACGCCAGTGGGAAAGATGGAAGACCGAGACAGCCATCAAGGCTAAACGATTATATTTTGTAGGCAGTGCTGAATTTAAGGCTTTTTTATAGTTTGATCCACGAATTTTATAAGGTTCATCTCTTAGTTCATTAATGAAGTTTTTCTTTTGTTTCTCAAATTTCTTTAATGATTTATCCCTTAAATTTTGGTGGCCAACCTCCCAACGTTCTATTAAAAAATTTTTTAAATTCACCTTGAAATTAGGATTATCTTGGAGCTTCTTCAAGTAGAAGTAATAACACTCTCTTGCATGTTGGGCTCTCATCCCATGTAGATTGATTAGATTATTCATTTCTACATCTGTAAAGATATAATCATCCTTTTGTTTATTTTTAAAGGTATCGAGGACGACTGGAACATCTTGAGGAAGAATAAGTTGAGGTTGAAATTTTCCTCCCTTTCCACGCTGAACTAAAACATAGTAATTTCCATTATTATCTTTTCGAATATCTTTTCCTTTTAATTTTTTTAATTCGGATCTACGAATCCCAACTGCCCGCTGAAAATTAACCAGCCGAGAGAAGCGAGAGTCTGTTTCTTGATGCTTACCTTGTGAGTTTTTTGATTTTACACGACCTCGGATAATTTTGTCACTGGAACGCTTGTCTTTTCTAATTCTATTCATGTTGATATCAACTGCTTTGCAAATAGGTGCTAAATAAGTATGGATGGTAGCAACAGAGTATTGTTTTGGATCATCATTTAGATCTAGTTGGTATAGTTGAATCACTTCTTCAGTAATATCTGATTTTTTTTTAATATTGTGTTCTTTAGCCCACTTTGTAAAGCGAGTAATTGCTCTTTTATAGCTTGTCCTCGTTCGATTGTTTGTGATATTTTTTGAAGCTGCAATAAATAAATCGTGCTTGAGGGAATTTCTTTTTCTTGGCATTATACATTCCTTTCTAAAATAATTACATATTATTGTTAAACTGCCTCCCACCCTTTTTAATAAGCTGGGTATGCTTTTGATACTTCCCATCGAGGCTAACTCTTGAAGTTTAATGTTTGCGATAGATTTTCAGTACTCACCGTGATCTATGTTTGGAAGGATCATAAAGATGTCATTGCTTGTTCGAGCTTATAAAACTTTTCTATTTTACTTTTTTTATTACATTATTTTTTTGCTTTGCTAAACTAGTTATTTTTTTAGTTTTTACTTTTATTTTTACCTTTTTTATTTTACTTTAAACACGTTTTTCTTTACTTTTTATCTACTAAATGGTTATTCTTTACTTCATGTTATTCAGTAGAGAATAACCATTTAGATTTTCTTTCTTTTTTTCTTAGCTTTTTCCTTTGCAATGACTAGCATATGAGAAATAAGTACGTTAACCGTGCCCGGTAACTTACTTTCTCACCATATGACTAATGGCTCTACTTATTCAACTTAATTTATAATAATAGTATGCCATATTTTGATAAAAATAAAGATAGAAGAAAAACATCGTTATTTTAGGAATGGAAATGTTGTTTTTATTTTTACAGAAAAATGGCATAATAATAGTATAGATAAAAAAAGAAAGGCAGTGGTGAACTGTCTTTTTTTTATTCCTCAAAAAAGGAGGTAAAAGATGCTCAATCCAAATCATTTAATAATAATATTAAAGAGAGTAAGACCACCGTAAATCTAAGGAAATAAATCTTAAAAAAAAATAATAATTAGAGGTGAAACTTATGAAGATTTACAAACAACATGTGATTGATTTAACTCAACAATATATTTCAGAGTTAATTAATCACAATGAAGAAGTTAATATTAGAATGTTTTATTCAACATTTGAAGAGGATCAGTATATCTCAATCTTGAATGACCAAGATCAAGAAGTGTCATTCAATTTTGTAAATGATAGCATTGAAATTGAATTAATTGATCCGCTGTGTGAGAAAATTTTGATTACATTTGATACTGTAGAACAAACAGCTAAAATCCATCTTGTAATTAATTTTCTCTTAGATTTGTTTTTTAGATTCAATTGGCATGAATCAGTTGCAGCGTTATCAGTTGCAGATTTCTGGGAATTGATCAAGAATTACGAGAAAGATAACCTCGATATGACATTTGGTTACCCAAGAATCGCAGGCTCTAATAGCTAATGGCCATATTTTTAGGCACAAAAAAAGTGGGAAAGGAATCGTTTTTATACTTATCCTTTTCCACTCTTTTTATTTTGTCTCGTTAATAATTGTGTTAATAGCTGAAATGACTTTATTTTGTTTGTACTCTGGTAAAGATTTGATAGTGTCAATAAGCTGTGCTAAATCAGTACTTTCTTCTTTAAGTGTTAAATCAAAAAAAGTTTGTAGATCAACATTTAACGCTTCTATAATTTTCTCAAGCGTACTAATTTTTATATTGGGCTCTAAATTTTCTAACTTATACGCGTAATTGGTTCCAAGATCTGCTTTTTCTTCTAATTGTTCCTGAGTCATTCCTGACTGGGTCCGCAGAATCCGTATTCTTTTGCTTATATACTTTTGTAATTTTGACATTTGTAACCTCGTAAGACTATTTTACAGTCTTAGAAGGTTAGATTCTAGTTCTTAAAAGGTTGGATACAACTTTACAAAGTTGATAAAATGTAGTATAATTCGGGTGTTTATAATTAGATAGTGATAAATTGCTCAATACTTAATCATAAAGGTGGGAATTATGAAAAAGAAAACGATCAAAGCAACTGTATCCGCTGTATCAATAGCTACAGCTTTTGCGGGATTTTCTGTTGTACAAGCGGATGAAGTAACTGCAACTCAGCCAAATGAGTCAACATTAAGTGTTGAATCGACGTCTCCTTCGTCTACAAATATAAAACAAGTAGACGGGGTATTTGTCCATAATGGAATTGCAACCGTAACGAAAACGCCAACTCCTGAAGTTGTAGAAGAAGCAAGAACGATCAAGGAAGAAGCCGATCAATCGGTTTTAAATCAAGAAAGTGCATTAGAAAACGCTAAGGCTTCGGAAGCAACCGTTGCATCAAAAGTTTCCGAAGCAAGTGTTAACTTAAAGAATGCTGAGGCAAATAAAGAATTAGCTACGCCGGAAAAAATTGAAATAACGAAGAATGAAATTTCAGAGGTAAAAGCTGACATTGAGAAAAAGGAAACATCACAAAAAGATGCATCTGAAAAAGTTCTAGAAGCTGAGAAAGAACGTAATCAGCAATCAGAGGTTATTAAAAAAGATCAAGATAAAATTTCAGAGCAAGAAAAGAAAGTTTCAACAGCTGAGGAAGCCGTAGCAACTGCACAAAAAAATCTTAATGGCACTGGTGCATCGGAAATCATTGCTGAAAGAGAAAAAGCAAAAAGTGATGTAGCTGAAAAAGAATCAGCAGAATCAGCAGCGAAAAAGGCTTTGGAAACTGCCATTAACGAAGACAAAAATAAAGCCGAAGAACTCAGTAAAGCTTCTGCTGATGAAAAAACGCAACTTAGTGCTAGTCAAGTTTCTGCTAAACAATTAGCAGATGCTAAAAAGGTTGCAGAAGAAGCAGCAAGTGCATTAGTGAAGGTTCAAAAAGAGAAAGAAACTGCTCAGAAAGTTTTAGACGGCACTGGCGTTGAAGAAATAGTAGCAGAACGTGATGCGGCTAAGAAAAATTTAGATGCTAAAGAAGCAACTGAAAATATAGCAAAACAGGAACTTGATCGTGCCAAAGAAGCAGATGCTAAAAAAGCTACCGCACTAAAAAATGCAAAATCAGTTGAAGCGGATCAAATAAAGAAAAGCCAAGAAACGGCGAAAAACTTGTCATCTGCTGAAGAAAAACAAAAACAAGCACAAGAGAATCTAAAGAAAGCTCAAGAAAATAAGGTTTCAGCACAAAGTAATCTTGATGCTTCTGAATCACAACTTGCCCAAACAATCGCAAATCGTGATAGTAAAGCAAATGATTTAGCAAATAAACAAAATAGTAAGATTAGTGCAGAAGAAGAGCTCAAAACAGCTAAAGAAAATGATGCTAAGAAAGCTTCAGAAATTTCAGCTTTAACTACTAAGAAAAACCAAGAAGAGGCAAAAGTAAATGAAACTTCAAATGAGCTAGCGAGTGCTACATCAGCAGCTCAGGAAGCAAAAGAGAATAAAGAGAAAGCTGATCAAGCAGTTGAAATGCTGAATCAACAAATTGTAGCAATTAAAAATCTCACTATTCCTCAATTGCCTCAAGATGTCATTGATGCTTACAAGGCTTATCTTGCCGATAACTCAGATGCAAATAAAAATGCATTAAACGATGTTATTCAAAAATGGTTCACAGGTAGTAAGTATGATTTTGGTACTCCAGAGACGGAATATTCTCCTGAACACCAAAATATTGTTATCAAAGGTTGGCCAAATAAGGATATTGTTTTGCCTATCGATGACTCTGAAGTCGATTTGGATAATCTTACAGATAAACAGATTGAAGCTTTGAGTCAATATTATGTGCTTCTCGCAAACAATCTGCAAGACCAAGTCTGGGGAAGCCATGATTTTATAGTTACTAAAGAATCTGTTCAAGGTGTTAAAAATATCGCAAAAGCCTATGCTGAAGAAAATAAACCATTTGGTACAAGTCATAGTGTGACAGCTCTTGCAAAAGATGGACTGGATTCAATCGCTTGGGCTGGCGAAAATATGAGCTTCAATAATACATTGCTAGGTTTTAGTGCTTATTATTCAGAAGCAAAAGAAACACGAAAAGCTACAATGTCTCAATTATATCGCGAGGTATATGATGCCGTAATTAGCTTTATGGCAAATGATGTACATGCATATTTTGGACATATGAGATTAATGATTGGAGAAAAAGCTCCTTCAGATATACAAGCAGTCGGGGTAGCAAATAGCCTAACACCTAGTGGTGTTGGTCGAATGCATTTTATTAAATTCAAAGGTCAATCTAGCCATTTCGATTACATTAAAGATGAACAAACAGGTGAGTATCACTCTAAGTTCATTGACGACTATTATGATAAAGGGATTGCTAAACCTCTAGCTACTCCATTTGATACTTCAAAAATGGAAGATGAGTTAACAGCTGCTAAAGCTAAACAGACTGCAGCAAATACAGCAAATAATTCTGCACAGAATCGTTTGGAAAAAGCTAAATCAGAAAATGATTCAAGTACAAAAGCTCTCAAAGAAACGACAGCAAAATTAGATGCTTTGAAAGCTACTCCTGACCAAACACCTGCAGCTACTACTAAATTGGAAAACGCTACACAAAATTATAATGAAGCACAAATCCAATTTAATAAGGCTCAAGATGCACTTGATCAATTAAATGCTGATATTCAAAACAAGCGTCAAGCTTTAGCAAATGCAAAAGACAATTTAGACCAGGCTACAACAGCAGAAGTAAAAGCTAAATCTGATCTTGAAAAAGCAAAACTAGAAAATCAAAATGCGAATCAAAATCTGAAAAAAACTCAAAAACTTGTAGCAGAATTAATGTCAGTTCCTGATCAAACTCCAAGTGCACAAAAGAAATACGACAATGCGAAACAACTAAAAGAAGATGCTGAAACAAGATATATCAAAGCTCAAACAGCTCTGGATAACTTAAATGCAGACCTTCAAGTTAAGCAAAAAGCATTAGAAACTGCAAAAGAGCAGCTTGAAAAAGCAAAAGCAACAGATAAGACTGCAAGAAACAGTTTAGATGAAACAACAAAAATTCATGAAAAACATTTGGCAGCCTTAAATGCTACACGTCAAACGATTGCAAGATTAAACTCAATCTCAGATAAGACACCTCTTGCGCAAAAGAATCTAGATGAAGCTTCTCAACAATTGGTTGCTGCCAAGACTCGTTATGCAAAAGCACAATTAGCTGTTGAAAATCTAAATGCAGATATTCAAACAAAACAAAAAGTTTTAGCAGATGCGCGTGCAGATTTGGATAAAGAACTTAAAGTACTTTCAGATCTTAAAGCTGAAAAAGCTACGGATGAAGCAGAACTCAGAAACCGTCAGAATAAAGTTGAAGAGTTAAAAGTTAAAGAAAGTCAAATTAAGGATGAAATTTCTAAATTAAAGACTCACTTAGTTGCTTTAGAAACACTTTTAGATCATCTTGAAAATGCTGATGCATATTTGATGAAAGCAAAAGGAGCATATGACAATGCAGTTGAAGAGCACCGTTTAGCACTTGAGAATGTCGCAAGAGAGGAAGCTAAACTTAAAACACTTCTACAAGATCAATTGGATGCAACTGCGCAATATGAAGCAGTTAGGGAAGCCTATTTAAATACTCGTACAAGACAAAGCGAAGTCTTTAACGATAAAGTAGATCACAAGATGATTTCTCTGAATCCTGCGTTAGAAAAGAGTATACCAGAAAGTACTTCTAATGAACGAGTATATAGCTATGCTGGAAATCAAGCTAAATATGCTGCAAATAGAGCCTTGCCTAATACAAGTTCAATTGAGAATTGGTTAGTGTTTGCAATGGGAATTGTTCTTTGTAGTTTTGGTATTTCAGTATCACGGAAACATCGTGATTAATAAAAGCTGGTAAGTATTTCTTATTGTAGTAATGAATAAAAGTTTATCATTCAAAATTTGATTTTTTACTAATGATTTTAGTGAAACTAGGTATATGAAAAAAATAATAAATATCTTTAGATATTTATAGGAGGAAAAATAATGAAAAAAATTATTGCTTTAGTTGTTTTAGTACTTGCGGTTGCCGGTGGAGTATTCTTTTTCTTGAATCAAAATTCAGGACCAGAGAAGCAAATTATTGGTACTTGGTATGATAGTAAACACGATTCAACTATCGTTTTCAATAGCGATAAAACACTAGAAGTAACAAATAATAAAGACGAATCTAGAGATGGAACTTGGAAAATCGCTGGGAAATACGTCAAATTAAAGGTTTCTAGTGCAGCGAGTGCTAAAGCTGAATTACCTGGAAAAGATGAAAAAGAAGTAAAATATTTAAAGATTCAATTTAATTCAATTGAAACTGTTAACAGTGATTTTCGTGTAGCAGACGGAACTTTTGAAAAACAGTAATATAATTTAAGTATCTATCTTAAATATAGTTAAAAGATAAATAATAAAAGGATTTAGAATTAAGGTTATTGTTAACATGGTTCTAAGTCTTTTTTATTGAGATTTTATCAAATTAAAAAATATTAGATAACTATTGGAGATTTATATCAACCTATTCTAAGATCATTTGAAACAGAATCTTGTCAACTAGTTTTAATGAAATCTTGTAAAGCATTATAATTCTCAAAACGTATCAATCAATATTTCTATGATGTTTTTATCCATTTCAGAAATTATAGAGTCATAAGAAATAAAAATTTTGTTACATTATTTTTGTATGGTCTTATTAAAATTGTTATTTGGTATATTGTTAAAATTGTTATTTGGTATATTGTTAAAATTGTTATTTGGTATATTGTTAAAATTATCTATCATCTTTTAAATTAAACATATATCCATAATGTGTATTTTTTAGATAAAAAATTTGAATATTAATATCGTTCGTGCTAAAATTGATGATGCAATAAAGTGATGAAGAGGATATAAGTTTGAGGACACTATTAGCAACAAGGTTAAAAAATAGACGAAAAGAATTAAAAATGTCGCAAAGAGAATTGGCTGAAGGAATTTGTAAACAGGGTCAGATTAGTCGACTAGAAAATGGAGACTATACTCCAGGAGCGGACTTCCTATATGCTCTAGCACAGAAGTTAAAAGTTAGTATGGATTATTTTTTTGAAGAACAGGTTGAACAGAAAACAGATGAGCTATCTGAGTTTAAAAAATTAGCACATATTTTTATTCTGAATCGGAATTATGAATCTTTAAAATATATATTTGAATTAGAAAAGATAAAGAGTCATCGCTTATCTTTATCTGATAAACTTTATTTGGAGTGGATAAAGTCTCTTATTGATTTTTATTTTTATGGAAAGAAAAATGAAGCGGTTATAAAGTTAGAGGAAGTACTAGAACAGACTAGTTTATATGATCTTAACTACCTTCAAGTATCTAATACATTATTTAATTTTTACTATGAAGTTGGGAGTTTAGAGCGGTTTAATGAGATAAAAGACAAATTGGAAGAAAGAGTCAGCCAATTGAGTTTAAATACTGTTGAAGAATTAGAATTGTCTATTAAATTCAACTACAATATATGTCGCTATTTATGGCTCCAAAAAGACATTGAGCAAGCAATTACTAGAATTACCACTACTATAAAAAAATGTAAGGATTACAGAACGACTTATCTATTAGCTGATTTATATTTGTTGATGGGAAATATAAGTGAAATTATCTCCTCAAAAGATATTGCAGTAGAAAATTATGAATTAGCTCGTTTTTTGTATAAACTCGATGAAAATATCCCAATGATGTTAAAAGTGGAGCATTATATTGTAAAAATGGCGAATAAAGTATAAGAATGTCCAAAAGTAAGTTATGTTAGATTGAAGAGAAAGTCCATTGTTGATAATTTCTTCAATCTTTTTTATTTGTTCTCGAAGAAAGATTTCTAAAACAGTTACAGTAAATAGGTAAAATATTAAAAACAATCTAATAGATTTCAGAAATTATTTGATTAATCTAGAGTGTTTTGTTGTATTAGTACGATATTTTGAACAATTTTTTTAGATACAAAAATGTATAAAAAAAAAAAATATAAAAAAAGGTTATAAAAAAGATTGACTTGGATAATATGAAGTGCTAAAATGTATGCAACAACAAAAAGGAGAAGACTATGAAAGTTTTTTTAAAAAAGATTACAGTAATTCTATTTTTAGGAGTCGTATTTATAAGATTTAATTCAGTCACGAATTTAGACTTCAACATTGTACAACCAAATAATATAGGAACAGGTATTGATCCTGGTCCTGCTAATTTTAAATAAAATCTTTTGCCAAATTGGCTTTCCGATGGATATCTGTAAATGCTATCTATCGGAAAGCTATGTGATGACCGCTAATATGGCTTTTATAAATATTTTTTCTGGAGGATTTCGCAGATGGAAAAATCAATTAATGACTTACTAGTAACAGTAAAAATCGAAACAACACCAGCTAAGCAACCTGAAGTAATGTTGAAACATACGGGTGGTTCAGGTGGATGTTCCTCAACTCCAAGTTGTTCATAGTTTTATTTTTAGTAAATAAATTAAAATTAAGTTAAGTAATATTCATTGCGGTCGTTTTTATTGCTTATATACATGACATCTGAAGTTGTTATAATGGGCTAAGTTCAGGATAACGATTTTAGATGTTTTTTTGCTATCAAATATCTTAATATTATAATTTTCAAATAAGTGTGAGGTGAAGTTATGAAATTATCTAGTGAAGTAATAGTCAGACAGTCAAATTTTAATTTTAAAGAATTAAAACCTATTTTAGAGCAGGTATCTACTTTTTTTGAAAATGAAGATTATATAAGAATAATTGAGATTGTAAAAAATAATAAAAAAATAAGAGATAGTATATTAGTATCTTCACCTGATTTTTTAAAATCCTGTTTTAATTTTGAAAAACTAAGTGATAAAAAGAAACGGAATGTTTGTTTAACGTTTTATAAATATCTAAATAGAATGTTATATCGAGCAACACCTTTTGGTATTTTTAGTAGTGTTGGAAAAGCTATTACTAAAAATACTGATACTGATACAAATTTTTTAATATCCAATTTTGAAACAAAAAAACATCTAAATTTTTCTTTAGAGATACAAGAGTATTTCTATGATAAATTGGTTACTAATATCGAATTCGTTAATCAATCCTCTATTTTATGTAAGGCGAATACAAGTATAAAAGAAACAAAGAATTATATTGATTATTTTCTTCCAAATATTTCTTTGGATGAACGAGAAGGTAATAAGATTCTCTTCCAGAAAAATAGAGTTTTAGAATTTATATACGAAAAGTCTTTAGAGGGAGTTTATTCAATTAGTAAACTAATTTCGTTAACAAAAGAAAAATTTTCGAACGATTTTTCAAACGAAATTATAGAATCTTTAATACTGGAGTTATTGAAAATAAGATTCATTTTGTTAGATGTATATCCGTTTGTATTATCTGAAGAATCTTTAAATGTGTTAAGAAGCGATTCCAAATTACCAATTATAGATGAAATAGAGGCAGTTATTAATATAGGTAAAGAATTTAATGAATCTGGGAATATTGATATTCTAAAAAAAATAAGTTTTCATTTAGAAGATGCAAATAGACTGAATAAGTACAATATAACTCAAGAAATAGCGAATGAAATAGAATTCTTTTTATCAAATACTGATAAGAAACAAATTCAACATCTAGCACAGTTTGTATTTTCTAATTTCAATAAATCAGTATCAGATAGTAGACATAAGGTAAATATATACAAGGAAAAATTTTCAGAAAGATATGGCCACTATAGGGCAGTTTCTTTAATAGAAGTTTTTGATGAGATTTCTGGATTGGGTTCCCCATTTACTGAAGAGCTTATTATTGATAAATTAAAATATGATGAAATAAAATGGAAAAACGAATTAAAATTGGAATACTCCAAAAATCAATATGAGACTTTTGATTTATCAATTTTTTATGAGCATCAAAGAAATATAGAGGAGTTAGGATTTGATTTAAACTTTAATATTTATAATATTGATGGTAAGGTGAATTTAACACTTGGACGTTCGGCCTATTCAAGAAGTCCCAGATCATACCACGGAAGATTTGGTTTTTTAAATTTAGATGAGAACGACAATTACACTCATGGCTTGATTTACTACCCCAAAAATACCAAAATTAAAAATTTAGGAGTAGCTTTAGAAAATCAGTATCAATCGAATCTGGTAATTAATGGAATAAAAAAATCTTCAGAAGATTTAACTTTATCAGAAATATATTTGAAATTAACTAAAGACAATGAATTTATTTTGCAAGATGTCCACGGAAGAGTATTGAATATTGACATAAGAAGCATGATAAACCTAGACTTAACAAATGACTATATAAAGTTTATTGGATTATTATCTTCTAAAACAGACAAAATTGGTTCGTTACTTGGAATACTAGAATCGTTGAATGAGTTTCATCAGAAAAGAATAGTTTTTGAAGATATTGTACTCGTTCCAGAAAAATGGAATTTGACAAAAGATATGTTACTCTCGTATGATATTGAAGGAGTTATAAATTTATTTAATAGTTATTGTATACCTAAAAAAGTGAAGCTTATGATTGAAGATCAAGTATTGGTTTTGGATATCACTAAAAAGATAGATGTTGAACTATTTATTGATATTTTAAAGAAAGAAGGGAAAATTGAAGTCTATGAATGCTATGGAGAATGTTACACATATACAAATTTGGAATCTCTTGCAACTGAGTTGACATTTACTTTTTATAATCGTAGAGTAAGTAGTCATCAAATTCAACCTGTTATTGAAGTGAAAGATAGATTGCAAATTATGGAGAATAATTATGGATGGTTTTACGTGAAATTGTATACGTACAAAAATTTACAGGATCAATTGTTGACATATTTGAATAGATACTTTAAAGATATAACTATGAGTTGGTTTTATCTACGTTATTCGGATGATAGACCACATATAAGGTTCAGAATTTATATTGACTCTGAAAGTAAGTATAACTTATACGATATTTTTCATCTTGTTACAAGTTTATTAAGTAATGGGGTAATTGATGATTATTCTATTTGTCCATATGAAAGAGAATATGAGAGATACGGTATAAAAAACTATCCTTTGGTTGAAAAAATTTTTGAATTTGACTCGAAGCTTTGTCTTGATTCGTTAGAAAAAAGAAAAGAGTTATCTGATCTTAAGTTTAAATGGTTAATTGTTTATAGCTCGATAGAAATTTTTCAACAATTATTAAAAC
Organism: Streptococcus parasanguinis; assembly: GCF_031582885.1. Lineage (NCBI taxonomy): Bacteria > Bacillati > Bacillota > Bacilli > Lactobacillales > Streptococcaceae > Streptococcus > Streptococcus parasanguinis. The sequence goes on along the minus strand of NZ_CP133988.1, from coordinate 87,043 downwards.
AAGTAAATAACTATGAATTTTTGTTTTATAAAAAAGGAGAACTAGAAGATAAAAATATTTTAAAATCTATAATTAGATTAAGTGATTCAAAAAATTTGAATTTAATTAAAAGTAATATAAATTTTAAAAAGCTTGTTGAGTTTATTGGTTTATTACATCTTGAAAATGTTGAACAACTATTAGACAGTCTATTACATATGCATTTTAATAGGTTGTTTGGTGATTTAGAGGTTGAGTCTAAATATAGAAATTATATTCTAGGAGTATTAAATTTTGAAATTAAGAGAAAATAAATTAATAAGAGATTGTTTAGAAAATTTTACAAATTATAATGACGTTAGTTTATTGGATGGTAGTTCAGGGTTCCTTTTGTTTCTATTAAACTTGTATTTAATAGAAAAAGATGATTTTTATGAACAGAAGGCGATAGAAGTACTATATCAAACGGATTTTAATTTCAGTATTTCGAACTATAATAGAGGGTTGTGGACTGGTGTCATAGGTTTATCTTATGTTATAAATTTGTGGGGAAGATATTCTTGCAACGATATATTTAAAAATTTAGATTTACAATTAACGGAAGCCTCTAAAAAGATTATAGACACTTATTTAAATGAAGAAATAAAGAACTATTCGGATTCTACTACTTATGATATTTTATATGGATTAGCAGGAATTATTATTTTTATTAAATATCATCCATTATTTAAAACTGAAAGAAATTTAGATCAATGTTTGTCGAAGTTAGTTAATAAAATTATTAAAAATAATGACAACTTTAAATTATTCTTTTCCAATTTTGAAAGTAAAGAAGCTAAGAATTTGGATAAAACAGTTATTATTAATTTAAGTTTATCTCATGGAATGGTTTCGTTACTGAATTCTTCCCTATTGTTAGACGGCATAGATATTATGGTGCCAAATAAGTTGAATATAATTTATCAAGATTTTATTGACAATATAGCTTGGATTCCAGAGTATGTAGAAGTAGATTTACAATGTAATAAAGATGTGAAATTTTTGTATAGTAGAGATAATGAAAATTTTTCGTGGTGTTATGGAGTATATGGACACTATATATTTCAAAGAAATAAGGGGCTAAATTTTTCTACTTATCTAAAAGATAGATTACTGGTTCGTGTGAATGAGTTTATTAATAATGAGACATTAGAGACAAATAATGTTTGTTTTTGTCACGGATTAGCGGGGCTACTTTATTCGTGTCATGATAGGTATTCAACTAAAGATATTCAGAAGTGTTGTAGGTTATTGGAAAGTAATTATTTCAATAACAAAGTACTGGATGAGTACAGTATATGGGGAGTATTAGATGGAAAAATAGGAATTTTATTATCTTATATTGCAATTAAATATCAAAGAAAAATAATTGGTGAAGAAATATTTGGAATTTTTAAGTGAGGCTGGGATATGACATTAAAAACTTATTTAATTAGATGCAAACGAAGTAATTCTATATGGTTGTTTTGGATTTTTATTAATTCATTATGTGTTTACTTAAATGGTATATTGAGTGCCAAAGCAATCTCTACAATTGTAAATTTTGATTTACAGGGATTTTTGTATTTAAGTGGAGCGATTTTAGCTGTAAATTTAATATGGGTATTGCAAATATATCAAAACTCAAAAGCAAGTGAAAAAGCCATACAAGAAATGTGTACCGAAATACGTAAAGATATTGTAAAAAGTATTGAAAGTAAGGGTGTGATACGTTTTGGCTCAAAAAGTGTTAGCGCCTATACCTCATGGCTGACAAATGATCTTAATACTATTCGAGATCTTGGCTTTGAAACACTTGAATTAATGATTAGTCAAGCATTAAATATCATTTTTGCAATTATTGCCTTTTTTAGTTTCCATTATTCATTATTGTTTACAATTTTGATATTCTTCATTCTAATGGTAAATCTCCCTAAAATATTTACAAAGAAAATGGAGAATAAAGCTGTTTACTTTACTGAGAAGAATGAAGAATTAGTTAAAGCAATTGATGATTCTTTAAGTGGATTTCGAATGTTATCCAATGCTAATCAACTTCATTTTTTAATGGTAAAAATTTTATCTTATTCAAAAAAATATTCGAAGTCCAGAGTTTCATATTCAAAAACCTTTGGTGGACTTATGTCTGTTCAAAATGGGACTAGTTTTGTGAGTCAAATTGCCATGTTGACCCACGCAGGGGTCTTATATTTTAACCGATTAATTCCGATTGGTGCTGTATCTTCTTCTCAATATTTTTCATCAATTATCTTTGCTGGCTTAACAGGCTTAACGGCAAATTACGCTGAGTTTAAAACTGTAAACAAAATATTTGAAAAATTTGAATTGGAAGGTGACCAAAGTATTAATGAAAGTAATGTTAATAAACAAACTTGGAAGAAATTTATAGATAAAGTAGAATTTCAATCGGTAACTATTGAACGTGACGGTAAGATTGTCTTAGATAATTTAAATGTTAAAATTGAAAAAAATAAGAAGTATGCAATATCAGGGTCATCTGGTTCAGGAAAATCAACTATATTAAAGGCTATTAATGGTGAAATCCCAATTTCGAAAGGCCACATCTTCTATGACAATATCGATTCAAAAAATATGAATTTCAAGGATCTTCATGAAAATATTTCTTATGTTAGTTTGGAAGATCATATTTTTAACGAATCCATTTTATTTAATTTGACATTAGGCCGAGAAATAGAAGATTCAAAAATCGAAAGAGCATTGGAATTATTTTATTTAAGAGACTGGATTAATGGATTGAGTCATGGATTGGAAACTACTTTATCGGAAATTAGCCAAGACATTTCTAGTGGACAGAAGCAACGAATTAGTCTAGCTAGAGCTTATCTTGAAGAAAAACCAATTTTAATTATTGATGAGGCAACTGATGCGATTGATAAAGAAAGACGGTATCAAATTGAGAAACATCTATTCTCGATGACAGAAAAAACTGTTATTTTTGTAAGCCATCATCTAGATGAAAATATAAGATCTCTTTTTGATAAAATTATATATTTGGATTAGTTTTAACATACTGAGATCAGTAGGTTAGATTGAAGAAAGATTCATCTACCAGATTTAAAAACGCACCATTTTTGGTGCGTTTTTAAATTTTGTGCTATAATAGAAATAAATAAAAGGAGGGCCCTCATGATCGGAGAAAATATTAAAGCGTTACGTAAAACACATGACCTAACCCAGCCTGAGTTCGCAAAGATTGTTGGTATCTCTCGAAATAGCCTGAGTCGTTATGAAAACGGGACAAGTTCAGTTTCGACAGAATTAATAGATCGTATTTGTCAGAAATTTAATGTTTCCTATATCGATATTGTAGGAGAGGAAAAGATGCTCACGCCAGTAGAAGATTACCAGCTCACTCTAAAAATTGAAGTAATTAAAGAACGAGGGGCGAATATCTTAGCGCAACTTTATCGTTTTCAAGATGAACAAGGAATTTCATTTGATGATACTTCTAATCCTTGGGTTCTAATGAGCGATGATTTGTCTGATTTGCTGAACACGAAGATTTATCTTGTGGGGACTGTTGATGAAGTAGAGCGATATAATGGCTATTTGGATGGCATTGAACGGATGCTAGAACAAGCAACTCATCTGGTGGTGGCTTAATGAAACTAGAAGAATTTAGTCAAGATGATTTTGAACGAGCATCCAGACGACTCGTTCGTTCTTTAACTCGTGGTAAAACAACTTCGTCTCAGCCCAAGGCTATCTTGCTAGGTGGACAGAGTGGTGCTGGTAAGACAACGATTCATCGTGTGAAACAAAGGGAATTTCAAGGCAATATCATTATCATTGATGGAGATAGTTATCGCTCTTTTCATCCGAACTACCTTGGCCTACAGGAAAAGTATGGCAAAGATAGTGTGGATTATACCAAAGTATTTGCGGGACAAATGGTTGAATATCTCGTAGATGAATTGAGTAAACAAGGTTATCATTTGTTAATCGAGGGCACCTTGAGAACAACAGAAGTTCCTAGAAAAACGGCCCAATTATTGGCAACTAGAGGTTACCAAGTCTCACTTGCACTGATTGCGACCAAGCCTGAATTGTCCTATCTCAGCACTTTGATACGTTATGAAGAGCTCTATGCTATAAATCCTAGTCAAGCCAGAGCAACTCCTAAAGCACACCATGATGGAATTGTAGAAAATTTGGTTGAGAATTTACGGGAGTTGGAAAAGGATCAGCTTTTTAGACAAATTCAAATTTATCAAAGAGATCAATCGTGCGTTTATGATTCGCAAGTAGATCAAACCTCAGCAGCAGAAATTCTACAAGAATGCCTCTTCGGAAAATGGAGTAAGGTGGAGGAAGAGATGTTTAAGATGGGGCAGGAACGGTTGAGAGAATTAATGGAAATGAAAAAAGGGATAATTGATGGAAATTAAAAAAATCTATATTCAACATTATCGTTCATTAAACGATTTTTCTTTAGAGTTAAAAAATGATTTATCCTTAATTGTGGGTAAAAACAATTGTGGCAAGACTTCGGTTTTATCTGTGTTAGAAAAAATATTCAATAAAAATTCCAATCGCAATTTGGTATGGGAAGATATTAATTTAAATCATAGGAGGGAAATCTTTGAGAATATAAAGAGAGTCTCTGATATTCCTGATTCGGAATTATCGTCTATTTTAGGGATTAATCTTCAAATTTGGATTCAATACTCAGAATTAGATTCTTATCAAAATATCCAAGGATTTATGATGGATTTAAATCCCGAAAATAATTTTATTATTCTTGAATTTTCGTATATAATTCCTACTCAAAAGCTTCGCGAGATAAGTAGTTTGACTTGTGATTTTGCAGATGATTTTTCAAAATTTGAATCATTTATGAAGAAAAATCTGAATAAATTTTTCGAAATACAGATTTATTCACGTGGATATAATCCTATTACTCAAGCAATGACAGAAGAAAAGTCTGATTTACATGAAATGAAAGATGTTCATAAAATTATTAAAGTAAGAGGGATTAGTGCTAGTCGAGAAGTATCTAATAAAGAAAATAACCATTCATTATCTAAGACATCAAATCGATTTTATAAATTAAATAATGGCGAAGAAATTAACAGTAAAGCAAATAATTTACTGCAATCTGCTATTTTAAAGGCAGATGAAACTTTAACCAGAGCATATAGTGGTGATGATAGCGTCGAAGGAATTTTTACTTCAGTCTTTGAACGCGTCAAAAGATTTGGTGGAAATGATAGTGAAGCAGAATTAGCAATTCATTCATCACTATCTGAGAAAGATATTTTAAGCAATAATACGACATTGTATTATAAGCATGACGATAGTCTATTACCTGAAACATATAATGGTTTGGGATATTTAAATTTATATGGAATTATTTTTGAAATTGAAACTTTAATGGCAGATATAAAAAGCGAACCTGCTGATATTAACCTAATATATATTGAAGAACCAGAATCACATACACATCCACAATTACAGTATATTTTTATCAAGAATATTAAAGATTTGCTAAAGGAACACAATGATGAACTAAAAGAAAGTGGAGATTTTAGTTGTATTCAAACTTTAATTACAACTCATTCCTCTCATATAGTTTCTGATTGTAACTTTGATGATCTAATTTATTTTAAACGTGATAACGGTACAGCAGTATCAAAGGCTTTTAATTCATTGAAAGAAGAATATGGTGATGAACAACTAGGATATAAATTTGTAAAGCAGTACCTTACTCTCAATAGTAGTGAATTATTTTTTGCTGATAAAGTCATTTGTGTTGAAGGTGATACAGAAAGGATTTTAATTCCTACGATGATGCAAAAGGTAGATACAACCAATCCAATAAATCAAGCTTCTAATACAATGCCATTGCTTTCTCAAAATATTTCAATCATTGAAACAGGTGCCCATTCACAAGTGTTTAGGAAGTTATTTGATTTTTTAGGAATAAAAGTATTGATAATTACGGATATTGATCCAGCAAATAAAAATGAAAATAATCGCTTAACTTCTTGCTCAGCAGTAGATGCTACCTCTACGACAAATGCTTCAATTAAAAATTTTTTTGATATTTCTGGAGATGAAGTTTTTTCAATAGTAGCTCAAAAGAGTTTGGCAGAAAAAATAACATCAGATGGTAGAATTCGTATTGCATATCAAATTCCCGAAGATGAAAATGGTTATCAGCCTGCTAGTTTTGAGGATGCTTTTATCAGTTTAAATAAACAATTCATTATTGATCAAAAAGCTGGTTTTATTCAATTTGAAGCTTTAAAAGACTTTGATGATAGTGAAATAGAAGATTTCTATAAATTTGCTAGGGATAAAGTAAACAAAAAATCTGCATTTGCATCAAGTTTATTATATTTTGAAGGTGAAGAAAATACTTGGAAAGTACCTAAATATATTTCGGAGGGATTATTATGGTTGAGAAAACAGTAGAACCAGAGGTAGAAAAAGTATTTGAAGTAATAAAACAAGGTCAAAATTTTATCCTTGAGGGTGGTGCTGGGAGTGGGAAAACTTATTCATTAATTTCCATTATTGAAAAAATATCTATGGAAGAACCAAAAAAATCGATTGTATGCATTACTTATACTAACAATGCTGTTGCAGAGATTAGATCTAGAATCATTAATGATAATTTACGGGTTTCAACTATTCACGATTTTATATGGCATGTCATTAAAAATTTCCAAAAAGAGATTAAAGAATGTCTTGTTGAGTTAATAAATGATGATGAACAAATTCTATTCGTTGCTCCAAAGGAAGTATTAGGTGAGGAACTTATTTCGCTTGATTACTTTGATAGTGTTCGTGTTGAATATACTGAATGGTATTCTATGAGCATAACTGAGCAAAATAAAGTTCAAATAAGTCATGACCATGTTCTTATAGTTGCTGAAAAAATGTTTTCTAAATATAAGAAGTTGAGTGATATTTTAAAGGATACTGCAAACTATATTTTTGTTGACGAGTATCAAGATACGAGTCCCTTAGTTGTAAAAATTTTATTAGAGCATCTCAGAAAGAGTACTAGAGATAATATTGTAGGTTTTTTTGGAGATTCAATGCAGGCTATCTATGACTCAGGAGTGGGAAACATAGATTCCTATGGTCTTGAAAAAATACAAAAAAATCAAAATAGACGTAATCCACGAAAAGTTATTAATTTAGCAAATAAATTTAGAAGCGATGGATTAGTTCAGATTCCTTCTAGTGATGTAGCGGCTCCAAACATGAATAATGGTAATGTAATTGAAGGAACGGTGAAATTCATTTATGGTGATGGTATTACCCACCTTGAAGATCTTAGAAATAGCGAACTATTTAAAGAATTAGAGTTTGATATACCACAGAAAACAAAGGAATTGCGATTAACACACAAACTTAATGCAGAAACGGCTGGGTTTTCTAAACTATTTGAATTGTATAGTTCTGATTTGCTTGTGAAATTAATTACAGATATGAAGAAAAAATTTAATGCAAGTGAGTTAGTTGATAAAGGAAAAACTTTTGAAGAATTAGTAGAAGAAGCTCAAATTGTTGTTAGAAAGGGTGGTCCATTAATAATTGATATTGTCAAATCTATTCCAGAACTTTTAGCCATTTACGAAGAAATTAAGACATTTTCATTTGAAGAAGTGATTAGTAAGAGTAAAGTTAATAAAGATTCTTTATTGGCCTATAAATTTAATGGTTTAAGTAGTAGATATGAGGCGGGTACAGATAGAGATAGGATTCTTCAAAGATTAGATCTAATCTTTGAACTAATAGAACTATATAAAATAGGTAAGCATAACGAATTTTTGCGTATTACTTGCTTTAAAATAACTTCGTCCGCTGATAAAATTAATCTATCTAAAATTATGGAAGAAATCTCTGATAATGATATTACAATTGGAAAAGTCATAAAACTTGCAGAGAGAACTGGATTAATTTCAAAGGACGACTTATTTACTAATTTTATAGAAAATAAGGGCTATTATTTATGGTTACGCCTTGAGAAATTACCATTTCAAGAATATGTAAATAGTATTGCTTATCTTAGAGAATATGTATCTGTCATAACTCAGCATAAGGTTAAAGGCAGTGAATATGAGAATGTCTTAGTTTTGTTAGATAATGGAAGATGGAATCAATATAATTTTAATTCTATATTTGGTAAAGGTTCATCTAATGAGAAGGTTCAAAACAGAACTAAGAAACTATTTTATGTTACAATCACTAGAGCAATGAAAAACTTAATTGTTTATATGCCATGTAATGACCAACAGATTCTTGAAAAAGCTAAAGATTATTTTGAACAGAGTGATATTGTTGATGTTCTGTCATTAGTTGATTAGTAAATAAACTTTAACAATTGTTGAACTGAAAGTTGAAGGAGCAATTATGATTACATTGGAAAATGATTTACTTGAATTTGATATTACAGGAATTTTAGGCTATGAAATCAATCAACATATTGATTTTTATAATACTGGAGTAGAAGAAGCTTATGTGGCAATAAAAAATAAAGATGACAGTACAGCACTGTCCATTTTAAGAATATTAAAATCACAACTAGATATGGAGTATAAGTATTTTGATTCTAAAAGGTTTTGGGATTTTGGTCAATTAAATGATGCTTACAGTTATGTTGATGGTATAAATAGAGCTAGTCGAGCATTGGTGGGAGCACCCAATTATCGAAATATGAAATCTATGCTCTATGACATTCAAGATTATATGGCTAGAACAAGATTTGACGATGATAGGTATTATGGAAATGTATTCGCTTTAGCTGTTGACAAATATTTAGATGAGATGACAACCTCGGAACGTCATTCGCGTTTTGGAATATTCCTTCAAGGGATTAGAACGTTTTACCATCGACCAGGAAAAGGCACAGCAAAACAATGCCTTACTCTATCTAAAGGTCTCGCTTATAAAGATATAGAACCTTTTATCTTCGTAGAGTATATTGAGAGATATTTGAGATAATTTATAATGCACTCCGTATATCAAATGTACAAAACAATAACAATTCAAATGGTGTGAACTTTTTGGTAAAATCTAGCTCAATTTGTGTATTTTTAGGGTAAAATTCACACCATTCAAATGAAATATATTCAAATTAGATGAAATTATTCTTTCTGAAAACGTGGGAAAACATTGATTTTAAGCGGATATTGAAACTTATTCAAATAAAAGTGTTTCCAACCAGGTCTTAAGAAAGCTCGTAAAGCTAGCCAGTTCTCTAAACGTTAATTCGTTGCTGGACAGCAGAATACAAACGAAAACACTTTGCATCTTGCAAGGTGTTTTTTCTATGAGAACTGGCGGTGCGCAATTAGGATAGCTCTAGCGACTTTAGTCGCGTAGAGATATGCTATGCACAGTTGCCCCAAGAAAACAAGCGAAGCGATGTTTGATTGGATGGCGACCGCTGCACTCAAAACGTTAATCAATACGATACTATCAACGTTTACAGACATTCAAGAGTTTTCTCTTGGATGTCTTTTTTGTATAAAAAAGGCTCTTTGTAAAATCGTGTTGGTAGAAGTAGACGATTTTTCTACCAACACGATTTTTAATTTATTATAGAACTGATTTCTGTGAAAATCCTATAAGCCACCTATTTCGACAGTTTTATAGCTTGTTATTCTATTTTCTTGACAATAATACCACCGTCTCCACACGTTTTTTAACCATAAAAAGACACCTCCATGAGCATTTGATTATATTGTACCAAATCCAACTTGGAGGTGTTTTTATTTAATTCTCATTTACGGGGGTCAGTGCCAATTAAAATTGCGTATTTTTTATTTAAAATGTATTAGAATTAAATTCATATAAAATATGCACGAAAAATAAATCAAAATTAAAAAGTACAAATTAATGAAGTGATTATTGATAAAAATAGTTAATAATTGGTTAAACAAAATATATAACTCGTTTATAAATTTATAGAAATGAACCATTATAAATCTCTTCTTAAATATTGAAAAAACCATTGGCAGTGGACATACTTTAAGACTATATATTTCTGAAACTAGTTTCACAATACAAATATTGACATGCAATTATTAATTGGTGGATTTTAAGTTGACATCTACAAAGTTTAATGTTAAAATACATTCAAAAATATATTTGAATGAGGTGCTTTATGGTTCAAAATGTTGTTACTTCAATAATCCTGTATTCTGGGACAGCCGTAGACTTACTTATTATCCTAATGTTATTTTTTGCCAAAAGAAAAAGCAGAAAAGACATCATTAACATCTATTTAGGACAATTTCTAGGCTCTGTTAGTCTAATATTGCTAAGTTTACTTTTTGCATTTGTCTTAAATTATATTCCTAGTAAAGAGATTTTAGGTTTACTCGGTTTGATTCCAATTTTCCTAGGCCTCAAAGTTTTGCTTTTAGGAGATTCTGATGGAGAAGCTATTGCAAAAGATGGTTTGCGAAAAGACAATAAAAACCTGATTTTTCTAGTCGCTATGATTACTTTTGCAAGTTGTGGCGCTGACAATATTGGTGTCTTTGTCCCATATTTTACCACCTTAAATTTAGCGAATTTGATAGTGACTTTACTTACTTTTCTAGTCATGATTTATCTCTTGGTTTTTTCTGCCCAAAAATTAGCACAAGTCCCTTCTGTTGGAGAAACTTTGGAAAAATATAGCAGATGGTTTATTGCTGTTGTCTATTTAGGATTGGGGATGTATATCCTGATTGAAAACAACAGCTTTGACATGCTATGGGCTGTGTTAGGCTAGGAGAAAAAATTATGAAAAAAGATAGTATCTGTCAAGTGGATGTTATAAATCAACAAAATGTTACAACCGCAACGAACTACCTTGAAAAGGAAAAAGTCCAAAAATCACTTCGCATTTTATCAAAATTTACCGATAATAAACAGATAAATATCATCTTTTATCTCCTTGCCGTCGAAGAACTCTGTGTCTGCGATATAGCCTGTTTACTAAATCTCAGTATGGCATCTGCCTCCCACCATCTTCGTAAACTAGCCAATCAAAACATCTTGGATACTAGAAGAGAGGGGAAAATTATATATTATTTTATAAAAGATGAGGAAATCAAAGACTTTTTTAATCAACTAGGATAACAACTATTTTTACTACTTTATCATGATTATATATAGGACTTATCTATGAAATTTTTTGATGAAAATTACTCACAAGAAAGACTACTCGTAGCAAATGTTTAAGAAAAAAGTATAATTTAAAGCAAAGCGACCTAGGTAATGCAGGTCAAGTTAGCCAAGTTGAAAAGGGAGAAATCTGAAAGAAAATGTATCTTTGATAGTAGTCATTTCATGAATCATACGGCACAGCTCTTTTATGGACTGATCGTTATTGTTTCAACGGTAGCAAACTGGTTTTTACATAAAGTAATTGATAAACCCAATATAGATCAGAAAGAATTACTTGAAGCTAACGCACAATATAGAAAGTTATTGATACCTGACCAAATAATTAAAGGAGTGGGATTGATTCTATCCTTAATTCTCTATCCTCCGATTATGATGTATAGTGTTTTAATTGCGGCATTTTACATCATAACTTTAAAAACACTATCTGAAAAAAGAGTGAATAACTAAAAAATGGTGATCAAAGTTAGGTGTATTATTTTAATGCTCACAGACCTAAACTATTCCCCTATTTATAATCTATTGATTCATATTTTATGAAATTAATCAGTAGATATCGTTCTGAAAAGCCTTGATAATACGCTGTTTTTAGTCCAACTGAAACCCATACTTTCCAAACCAGGTCTTAAGAAAGCTCGTAAAGCATCACAATTATCAAAACGTTAATCAACACGCTTATATCAACGTTTACAGACATTTAAGAAATTTCTCTTGGATGTCTTTTTTTGTCTAGCTAAATTTTACAAATTGGGCAATTTAGGTTACTCAATAATATAAAAAAGATAAAAATTTAAAGTTCGAATTTTAATTTTAAAAAAAGTAATTATTATTGAATATCTGTTCAAACATTTTTTCTTTTCTAAGGTTAATATAAGTATATATAGTTTAAAAAAGGAAGTCAAACATCTTGCTCATAGATTTTTGCATTTTTAAAAAATACATTTTGTCATATAATAATGTGGAAAATTGACGGATTCCTTAAATAATCATATAATATGAAAATGTAAACCCTTACATACTATTCTACTTATACTTGATAAAATGCAAGTTCTTGAGGATCTATAAATATACAGACACTCTTCTATTTATAAAGTGAAATAAAGAATCACGGAGAAAGTTTATGGATATTAAAGAGACATTCAACCAGCTAGACAATACAAAATTTAATGATTTCAATAATCGCCTTGAAGGTTTTGAGAAACTTTTTAAAGACAAATATTATTTTACCCATCCCGAAGATTTTAGCTCAATCTTTAGCATTTTGGTAAAGTATGGAAAAAGTACAAGTAAATATATTTTATCGAAAGGAGAGATATATGAGTGAAATAGTTATTAATGCTCAGAATTTATCTAAAAATTTTTATAATTTTGATTCAAGACTCCCATTTATCAAGAGATTTTTGAAACGTAATCAAATAACGATTCGAGCTGTTCAAGATATTAGTTTTACGATTAAGAGAGGGAGTATAGTTGGCTTTATTGGGAGTAATGGAGCTGGTAAATCCACAACGATTAAAATGTTGACTGGGACTCTTTATCCTAGTTCCGGAAAATTAGAAGTGAATGGAGAAATTCCATTTAAAAGAAGTATAAATTTTAGAAAAAAAATTTCAATAGTAGTAGGAAATAAATTACAGTTATTTCAAGATGTTTCGGCTATGGATTATTTTCAATTGATTGGTACTTTATATGAGGTAGAACCGGCGATTTTACAAGAACGAATTCAGGAATTAAGCAATTTGTTGAATGTAAAAGATCAGCTTTACCAGCAGGTCCGGACCCTCTCTCTTGGACAAAAAATGAAAATGGAGTTTATCGCGGCATCTTTAACAAGTCCGGAAATATTATTTTTAGACGAGCCTACTATAGGGTTAGATATACAGTCTAAAAAAGATATCAGAACATTTTTAAAGAAAATGAATGAAGAATGTCATACTACTATTATTTTAACGAGTCATGATATGGATGATATTTCGTCTGTTTGTGACGAATTAATCGTCATTGACAAAGGAAAAATTATTTTGCAGGAGTCAATGGATGTTATTTTATCTAAATTTTCTGATTTTAAATATTTAAAGATAAAAATGACATTAGATTTGGTACCAGAGTTATGCTCTGTTAAAGGAGTAGTAGTCATTTCTCAAACAAAATCGGAATGTATACTAAAAATACCTAGAGATTTTGTCTTTGAGACATTAGAATCAATCAATAAGCTTGTAGATATAGAAGATTTTGAAATATCAAATCTTTCTTTAGAAGAAATTATTTTACAAAACTATTTTACAAAAAAGGAGCACAATTGAAAAAAGAAATGTCTATTATTCTGATATCATTTCGATCTATTTTGAACTATAAATCAAGTGTACTATTGTTAATGTTACAGGCAAGTATACAAATTATGATATCAGTATTTTTATGGACGTATATATATCAGAGTAACCAGATAAATATAGCAGGATATGATTTTACCTCAATGGTTCAATACTATTTGGGGACTATAATTTTTTCATATTTTGTTTTTTATCCAGTTGATTGGGAAATCAATGACGATGTTCATTCAGGAAATTTTTTTAGCATATTAATAAAACCTGTTACTTTTTATAAGTATTATTTTTGTAAAATGCTTGGAGATAGGCTTGCTCATTTATTATTTATCATCATTCCTGTCATTTTATTCTCCAGTGTTTATTACAAGAATAAGTTATTAACCATTGAAATTCTTATTTTAGGAAGTATTGCAATTATTCTATCTATGGTTCTATGGTTTTTAATATCATGTTGTGTAGGTATGCTTTCTTTTTGGTTAGAAAATATATTTTTTGTCCTTACTGTTAAAGAAATAGTAATTCAGTTTTTATCAGGAATATTATTGCCTTTAAGTTTTTTTTCAAATAATTTTCGTCTGTTTTTAGATGTATTACCTTTTAAATACTTAGTATATGAACCGCTTCAGATGTTTAGTAATGATACATATAAATTAATAGACTATTTGAGAATTATTTGTATTCAATTGATTTGGTGCATCATTTTTTATATTATATCAAGATTCATATTGAGAAAAGGAGTGGAGCACTTCTCAAATGTGGGAGGATAAAATGTTTAGAATAAAAGTAATTTTTAGGCTACTTCATTTTGGTTTTAAATCTGATATGAATTTTCATTTTGACTTCTTTTGTGGTCTATTTTCGTCGATACTGTGGATTGGTTTACCTATTGTATTTTTTAGATTGATTTTCTTAAACATAGACTCTTTTAATGGTTGGGACTATTATCAAATTTTATTTTTGGTAGGTTCCTACACTATTGTAGATGGAGTTATGATGGGATTGTTAATTAGAAGTATGGGAATTTTAGAATCAGATATTTTGAGTGGTAACTTGGATCAAATTTTATTGAGGCCGTTTGATACTCAGTTGTTCTATATTTTTAGATCATTTAATTTAGTTCAATTCGTGAATACTTTTTTTGGTCTTGCGATCATTTTTATAAGTTATGGAAATTTAAATGTACATTTAAATTCATTAAAAATATTATTTTATATCCTTTCTTTAATGTGTGGTTGTATTATATATTATTCAATTTGGTTTCTAATAACGATTAGTTCATTTTGGTTCCCAACTAAATTTTCAAAAGTAGATGTATTTTTGAATTATATTGGAATTTCTAAGTATCCATATAATATTTTTACAGGTATTAACAGATTGATCACTATGTTATTTGTTCCCAATTTATTAATTGCCAATCCTGCAGTATTAATATTTTTAGGGAAAGATACATTGAACCTATTTTTCTATCAAATAGTTTTTACAGTTTTTTTGATTATTATCAGTCGTACAATTTTTAGAAAAGGATTGAAAAAATATGAAAGTGCAGGAAGATAAACAATGTTGTTCAGTTATATGTTTGACTAAAGGAAGTGATTCGCTGTACTTTGTTTTGTGGTCATTGAAACATCAGATAATTATAAACTATAATTTAAAGAATAGTATTATTAACTTATAGGTGCTAAGAAAAAATTTAAAGAAATTCCCTCATTCAATCAAACTTATTCATATTTTTTAAAATAAGAAAATAGTTGGATTTTGATGATGGTTGATATAAAGCTAAACTGAAAGTACCTGAAATCCAACTGTGTCAAACCAGGTCTTAAGAAAGCTCGTAAAGCTTCACAATTTAGTAAACGTTAATTCGAAAGAATTACAATATTTACAAAGAACACCTTTCGAGGTGTTCTTTTTATGTTTTCATACTAAATTGTGGCAGTTGACGTAGTTGTTGTGGCTTTAGCCACTTACAAATACGGCTGCAATTCGACGAAGTCAATTGCCTCTAAACGTTAATTCGTTGCTGGAAAGCAGAATACAAACGAAAACACTTTGCATCTTGCAAGGTGTTTTTTGTATGAGAACTAGCGGTGCGCAATTAGGATAGCTCTAGCGACTTTAGTCGCGTAGAGATATGCTATGCACAGTTGCCCCAAGAAAACAAGCGAAGCGATATTTGAATGGATAGCAACCACTGCACGCAAAATGTTAATTCGAAAGAATTACTATACTTACAAAGAGCACCCTTCGGGGTGTTTTTTCTATACCTAAGATAAATGGAAAATAAAAACCCACCCTATCTTCCACGGTCAAACATGACTGTAGAAAATAGAGTGGGTCTAGGATGTTAAAGACTATTTGTCTTCTTTATGAAAGATATTTTTAACGCCCTTGATAGCTCCTTCAACAGCTTCTTTTGCATCTTCAGCAACTTCTTTTGCTTTTGAAGCAACTTTTTCAGCAGTGCCTTCAGCTTCTGTTTTTTTATCGCCGGTTAATTTACCGAAGCCTTCTTTAACAGAGCCTTTTACTTGGTTCAATTTTTCTTCTAATGACATAGCGTCACCTCCATGAAGTTAGTCGTTTATTTCTCTGAATGCAATACTGTTGATTTAAAAAAATAAAAAATATTTGTCTCAGATTAGAATGAGTATATTCTTTTTAAAATGGAAAGTCAAATTTTTGCTACGGCTAAAAAATAGGATCGCTTTCCGGTCACGAATAATGACCGACTAATAAGTCACGATATTTCGTTTTTCCAGCAAAGATTTGAAACGAAAGAAGCAAAAACTTTTCTGTCTCCAATGAAATAAATGGTATAATGGTCGTGAATGGAGACATCGTAACGCTGTTTTTTGAAAAAGAGAAGATAAATATGGAAAGAATCCTTACAACCTACCCTGTTATCAGTACTTTAGCTCTAATCTGTTTATCGCTCGGTCTATTGACTTCCTTTTATGGGGATGCTATGTATTATGACCTATTGGCTTTTCATTCAAAGCCGGTGTATGGTTGGCAATATGTTAGTGGGACCCTGATGCACGGTAGTAAAGGAGCCCCTATCTGGTTTTTATGGGTCCATTTGTTGTTAAATGGACTCATGATCCTTCCCTTCGGAGGACTGCTAGAAAGAAAAAGAGGCTCCAGACAAGTCTTAATCGTTTTTGTGACGGCGACAGTCCTCTCTTCCATCGTTTTTCACTTTTTAACCCAGGAGCAGGACATTCAGGCAACAGGGATCTCTGCTGTAGGATACGCCTTTGTGACCGGAGGGGTTATGATCCTGCCAAACGTGTGGAAAGAATTTTCACGTACCGTAAAATGGCTTTATCTATTCTTGATTTTTCTATCTGGCCTCATGCTCTTACCAGTAATCACCGGATGGATATCAACACTATTGCATCTTTCAGGGATTGTGAGTTATCTATTGGTCTTTATCGGAAGTAAAGGATTGAAGGGGAGGAGCTAACTATTAAGATGGCTCCTCAGTAAGGTTTTCATCGTACTTCCTTGACTCTTCTTCTACCGGGCCGTATAATATTCTATATCAATGAAGAAATCACCTTTTGTCATTGTGCAAAGGGTGATTTTATAACGAAAAAAAGGAGACACAATGGGGTATATCTCTACGATCAAAACAGCTGTTCAGCTCTTTCCTTTTCTGGCATTTTTGCTGACCTTGCCCTACATGATTTTGAATTATCGAAAATATGGTTCGGTCAATAAACTGCGGGTGCTGATTTTCTATTCTTTTATGCTTTACTTGATGACGGTCTATCTCTTGGTGATCTTGCCTCTGCCGGATCCAAGTAAGATTCATACTAACTACTCGGAAATGGTCAATCTCCATCCCTTTGCTTTTGTAGTGGATTTTTTCCAGGAGAGCCCCTTTGATTTAGCGCAGACTGGTACATGGATTCAAGCCCTTAAGCATCCAACTTTTTATGTGCCTGCCTTTAATGTTCTGATGTTGATTCCTTTTGGGATGTATCTACGCTATTATTTCAAGTGTGGTTTTAAGAAAACGATTCTCCTGACAGCCCTCTTTAGTCTCTTTTTGGAGCTGACCCAGTTATCAGGTCTCTACTTTCTATATCCGGGTCCTTACCGCCTAGCAGATGTCGATGATATTATTCAAAATACCACTGGTGGTGGAGTGGGTTATCTGCTTGGTTGGTTCCTGGTTTGGTTATTGCCGACACGAGATGAAATTGACGAACATTCTTTCCGAGTAGGAACCAGAGTATCTGGTTTCCGGACGGGTCTTGCCTTCTTGATCGACTTTGTGATGCTATCCTTGCTTTACGCGGTAATCGAGCGTTTAGAGACGATTCCTTATGTAGCGGTTTTGGCTGTTTATTTTGGTTTGATTCCCTTGTGGCGGGGCAAAACCTTGGGAATGGCTTTATTGAAATTCCGCTTGCATTTTGACAAGCAAAAATGGCTTCGCACCATCTGGTGGGGAATCCTGGTAGTAGGTTATTTCTATCTGATTCCTCAAGGGTTGTTCTATTTGATTTCGCTCTTGAATAGCGATTTGACGGACAATTCTCTCTTAACCCTGTCCATGATTTTATTGCTCTTCTTTGTGGTTTTATTGTACCTGATTCTCACTCTTGCCATTATCTTGCTTAATCGTCGCTTTCTGTTTGACCGTCTAGCTGGGGCTGAGTATGAGAGTACGGTGCGCGTGAAGAAAGAGCTCTTAAAAGATGAAACTGAATCGTCAAAATAGAGAGAGTGGGACAGAAATCAGTAATTCGTTAGAATTCGATTTCGTCGTCTCACCTCCGCACAGTTGAGTAGGGCTGTAAAAGCTGATGAAATCAGCGTAGTAGAGCCCACTCAACCACTGCGTCTTGTTCGACAATCCAAAAACAATTAAGAGGCTAGGACTTTTGTCCCAGCCTCTTTATTTTTTATGCACGCGGAAAATATACGAACGTTCCCGGTTGAGAAGGGCGATTTTAAGGGGATTGTGCTACAATGGAAGCAAATAGATAGAATGGAGCAGTGAAATGAAAGCAATTATTACAGTCGTTGGTAAAGACCAAAAAGGAATCGTAGCGGGTGTTGCAACGAAAGTGGCAGAATTAGGACTCAATATCGATGATATCTCTCAAACCGTATTGGATGAATACTTTACCATGATGGCGGTTGTATCGTCAGATGAGAAAAAAGATTTCACACAGCTTCGTTCAGAGTTGGAAGAATTCGGTCAGTCTCTGCATGTGAAAATCAATATCCAAAGCGCAGCGATTTTTGATGCTATGCACAATTTGTAAGATAGGGGTTGAGAATTTATGGACATTAAACAGGTAACAGAAACCATTGCCATGATTGAGGAGCAGAACTTCGATGTTCGGACTATCACCATGGGGATTTCGCTTCTAGATTGTATTGATCCGGATATCGAAAAGGCGGCAGAAAAAGTCTACAATAAGATTGTGAAAAAGGCTAAAGACTTAGTGGCTGTTGGGGATGAGATTGCGGCAGAACTTGGTATTCCCATTGTGAATAAGCGGGTTTCGGTCACTCCGATTTCTATTATCGGGGCAGCAACCAATGCGACAGATTATGTACCCTTTGCCAAGGCACTAGATCGTGCGGCCAAAGAAGTTGGGGTCAACTTTATCGGTGGCTTCTCAGCTCTGGTTCAAAAAGGCTACCAAAAAGGGGATGAGATCCTCATTAATTCCATTCCTCGTGCCCTTGCGGAGACAGATTTTGTCTGCTCTTCAGTCAATATCGGATCGACCAAGACAGGGATCAATATGACCGCTGTCCGAGACATGGGGCGCATCATTAAAGAAGCTTCCCAAGCAGATCCAATGGGACCAGGTAAACTCGTGGTCTTTGCCAATGCGGTAGAAGACAATCCCTTTATGGCGGGTGCCTTCCACGGTGTCGGTGAAGCGGATGTCGTCATCAACGTTGGGGTTTCAGGACCAGGTGTCGTCCAACGGGCGATCGAAAAAGTTCCAGGCGCTAGCTTTGATGTATTGGCTGAAACAGTCAAGAAGACAGCTTTCAAGATTACCCGTGTTGGGCAATTAGTGGGTCAAATGGCTAGTGAACGTCTCGGTGTTGAGTTTGGGATTGTAGACTTGTCTCTCGCGCCAACACCAGCTGTTGGGGATTCGGTTGCCCGTGTCCTTGAAGCCATGGGGCTTGAAGTAGTAGGAACCCACGGAACAACAGCAGCACTAGCTTTGCTCAATGACCAAGTGAAAAAAGGCGGGATCATGGCTTGTAACCAAGTCGGTGGGTTGTCAGGTGCCTTCATTCCGGTCTCAGAAGACGAAGGGATGATTGCGGCGGTTCAATCCGGTCATATCAACTTGGAAAAATTGGAAGCCATGACAGCTATCTGCTCCGTCGGTCTAGATATGATTGCCATCCCAGCTGATACTCCAGATACAACCATTGCGGCCATGATCGCCGACGAAGCAGCTATCGGGGTCATTAACCAAAAGACAACAGCCGTTCGGATCATTCCTTATGGAAAAGAAGGCGATATGTTAGAGCTCGGTGGACTTCTTGGATCTGCTCCGGTAATGAAGGTCAACAAAGCTTCATCAGCTGATTTCATTGCCCGTGGTGGTCAAATTCCAGCTCCGGTTCATAGCTTTAAAAACTAAGAGAAATCTAGTATAATAGTAGAAAATAGAAAAGTCTGTGATGATAAAACTCCAGACTTTTTTCTTGCAAAAGGAGACAAGATGGCTAAAACAAGATTATTTGTGATTCGTCATGGGAGAACCATGTTTAATACCATTGGCCGTGCTCAAGGCTGGTCCGATACACCCTTGACAGCAGAAGGAGAACGAGGGATTCAAGCTCTAGGAATCGGCTTGCGTGAGTCCGGTTTGGAGTTTACTCGAGCTTATTCCAGTGATTCAGGCCGTGCCATTCAGACTATGGGGATCATTCTCGATGAATTGGG
Source organism: Streptococcus parasanguinis (assembly GCF_031582885.1). Classification (NCBI taxonomy): domain Bacteria; kingdom Bacillati; phylum Bacillota; class Bacilli; order Lactobacillales; family Streptococcaceae; genus Streptococcus; species Streptococcus parasanguinis. The sequence continues at coordinate 66,601 of NZ_CP133988.1, read as the reverse complement.
CTTGAAAGACCAGATTCCTTATCGCTTTGACAAACGGATCCGCGAGTGGTGTTTTGGTAGCTTTGATGGGGCCTACGGTGGGGAGCTCTTTCACGGTGTCGTGCCGCGCGTGCTAGATGTAGAAGACTATAAGACCTTGACCTTGGAAGACTTGGCCAATGGCATCTGCCAAGTGGACACAGCAGATTGGGCTGAACCTTGGGAAGTTTTGAAAGGCCGAATCCTAGAAGGTTTTGAAGCTATTGCCAAAGAAGTGGAAGAAAATGGTGGAGGCAATGCCTTGGTGGTCAGCCATAGTTGGACCATTCAGACCTTGGTCTGCTTGATCGAAGGAAAACCAAATCTTAATCTGCCTCTTTCAAACGGTAGTGTTACCCTTGTAGAATATGAAGATGGAAAATTGACGGTTAAGGGGGTTGGAGATAGCAGTTACCGTGAGGTCGGTGAAAGCTTGCAAGAATCCTAGTCCGTCCTGAAAGGCTGACCCTTTGGTCATAGCCTTTTCTTTCTCTCAAAACTTGTAAGAGCTTTCCTACTTTCTTTTTACAAAAAATGATATAATGAAAGAGATACATACGGAGGTAATACAATGACAAAAACCAGATTATATATTGCTCGTCATGGAAAAACCATGTTTAATACCATTGGGCGAGCACAGGGCTGGTCAGACACTCCGCTGACAGAAGCAGGAGAGCGTGGGATTCGAGAACTCGGTCTTGGTCTCAAGGAAGCTGGCCTTTCTTTTGAAGAGGCTGTTTCGAGTGATTCTGGACGCACCATTCAAACCATGGGGATTATTCTTCAAGAACTCGGTCTGACAGGGAAAACCCCTTATCATTATGACAAACGGATCCGCGAGTGGTGTTTTGGTAGCTTCGACGGTGCCTATGATGGCGAGCTCTTTATGGGGGTTTTACCCCGTGTCTTTAAGGTCGATGATTTCCATCGGTTGAGTTTAATGGAGTTGGCAGAAGGGATCGTTGAAGTGGATACCACGGGTTGGGCTGAATCCTGGAGCGCCTTGAGTGGCCGAATCTTAGAAGGATTTGAAGCTATTGCAAAAGAGGTAGAAGCAGCTGGTGGTGGGAATGCGATTGTTGTCAGCCACGGCATGACCATTACGACTTTGATTTATCTCATCGATCCGAAAGCAGTCGAAGAATTGGTCTTGGACAACGGAAGTGTAACGGTTTTGGCCTATGAGGATGGCGCCTTTCATATTGAAAAGATTGGAGATCTGTCCTATCGTAAGGTTGGAGCAAAACTCTTAGAGGATGGCCATGACAAATAAGTATAGACGCGCAAGAAAAAAACGTAAGAAATGGTGGCCCTACCTATTGAGTTTCTTTCTTCTTGTGGTCCTTGGATCAGGAATTGGTGCTTACTTGGCTAAACCAAGCTTGTTTTCAGGGCTTCAGTTTTGGAAGGCAAAAAAAACAGCTGTAACGACTCCCTCTTCTTCTAAGAAAAAGAAAGAAAAATCAGATTTACCAGCTGTTTCGACAAAAGACTGGCAGTTGATCTTGGTCAATCGTGACAATGTGAAGCCAGAGTTGAACCCGCAATTGACAGATGTGGATGCTATCAAAGTGGATAGTCGGATTGTAGAACCAACTCGTCAATTTTTAGAAGCGGCTCGAAAAATTGCCCCAGAAGAAACCTTGATATCAGGCTATCGAAGTGTGGCCGAGCAAACAGAGCTCTATAATGAACGTGTTTCGCAACTAGAGGCTAGCGGCCTTTCGCACGAAGAAGCTGAAAAGCAGGTACAGACCCAGGTACAGGTTCCTGGTGCTAGTGAACACCAGACGGGGCTTGCGATCGATATGAGTGTCGAAGCTGGTCAAAGTGATGAGTTGGGCTTGCAGCTGGCTGCCATCGCACCGCAATATGGCTTTGTCCTTCGTTACCCAGATGGGAAGAGCAACATCACAGGTGTAAATTTTGAGAATTGGCATTTCCGTTATGTTGGCGTAGAAAATGCCCAGTATATGGCCAAACATCAGCTAGTATTGGAAGAATATATTCAACTATTGAAAAAGGCTGGAAAATAGGAGGAGATTCTCTTTTTCTAGGTCTTCAGAATGATTTTTAGCACTCTTGGGAAAAGAGTGCTAATTTTTTGGATTTTTTTCTTGACTTTCTTTTGAGAGGGTGTATAATAGAATCACAGTTTAGCACTTGAGTGTTTAGAGTGCTAAATACGAAAGAGAGGTGAGGTCATGGTTACAGAACGTCAAAATGAGATTCTAAATCTTGTCGTCGATATCTTTACCAAGATCCGCGAACCAGTCGGTTCAAAAGCACTGCAAGATGTCATTCAATCTAGTAGTGCGACGATCCGAAATGATATGGCTGCCCTCGAAAAGCAAGGTTTACTAGAAAAAGCCCACACTTCGAGTGGTCGAATGCCCAGCCGAGCTGGTTTTCAATATTTTGTTCAGAACTCGCTGGATCTAGAGTTGATTGATGAGCAAGATGTCTACCAGGTGGTAAAAGCCTTCGATTTCGAAGCCTTTAAGTTAGACGATATCTTGGATGCTACGGCTAAGTTATTGGCCCAGATGACGGGCTACACCGCAGTCATTCAGGATGTTGAGCCGACGCGGCAGCGCTTGACTGGTTTTGAGATTGTTCCCTTATCCAACCACGATGCTTTAGCGGTTCTGACCTTGGATGAATCAAAGCCTGTCACTGTACAATTTGCCATTCCAAAGAATTTCTTAACCAGTGATTTGGAAATTTTCCATCAGCTGGTTCAAGAACGTTTCATTGGAAATACAGTCTTGGATATCCACTACCGCTTGCGGACAGAGATTCCACAGATAGTACAGCGCTATTTTAAGACGACAGACAATGTCTTGGATCTGTTTGATTATGTCTTCTCGCAACTGTTTCAAGAACTGGTCTTTGTAGAAGGAAAGGTTTCATCCTTAACCTACGCCGATCTTCAGACCTATCAGTTCTTAGATAACCCCCAACACGTAGCTCTGGAGTTGCGAGGGGGAATGCCAGAGGACCAAATGACCCAGATTCTGGTTGCTGAATCCCAAGAGAAGGCTTTGAAAAATGTGACCGTGATTAGTCATAAATTCCTGGTTCCTTATCGTGGGATGGCCCTCATGCATGTGATTGGTCCCGTAGAGATGGATTACAGGCGTGTGATTAGCCTGGTCAATGTTATCGGACGGGTACTGGTCATGAAGTTAACGGACTACTACCGTTACCTCAACAGCAACCATTATGAAGTAAATTAAGACCAAATGAAAGGGGTGTATGCCTTGACAGAAGATATCAAAAAAGAAGACGTGAAAGAAGAAGAAGTTGCCCAAACAACTGAAGAAGTTGTAGAGGAAAGCAACCAACCTTCTGAATTAGAAGAAGCACAAGCGCGTGCCGAGGAATTTGAAAACAAATACCTTCGTGCTCATGCAGAAATGCAAAACATTCAGCGCCGTGCTAACGAAGAACGTCAACAATTACAAAAATACCGTAGCCAAGATTTGGCAAAAGCGATCTTACCATCACTTGACAACCTCGAACGTGCCCTTGCCGTTGAAGGCTTGACAGATGATGTGAAGAAGGGCTTGGAAATGGTCCAAGAAAGCTTGATTCACGCCCTGAAAGAAGAAGGGATTGAAGAAATTCCAGCAGATGGAGCCTTTGACCATAACTACCACATGGCCATCCAAACCTTACCTGCAGATGACGAGCATCCAGCAGACACCATCGCACAAGTCTTCCAAAAAGGCTACAAACTCCATGACCGCATCCTACGCCCAGCCATGGTAGTAGTATATAACTAGGCTACCTTGTCCGAAACGACACTAAACTATGAAAGAAAGATAAGATGCAAGCCGGAGGCTTGCAAGGAAGATATTTCCCGCCGTGGTGAAAGTTTCAGTAGCTTGTGCTACTGAAATAGGGGATTTTTGAGACAGTAGGCTCAAAAATAAGTGATGAAATCCCGAAGGGAGTTGCTCACGTCCCCACCACTTAAGGGAAATATCAAAAAGAAAAAAAGAGAAAAAACTTAAGGAGAAAAACATATGTCTAAAATTATCGGTATTGACTTAGGTACAACAAACTCAGCAGTAGCAGTTCTTGAAGGAACTGAATCAAAAATCATCGCGAACCCAGAAGGAAACCGTACAACTCCATCTGTAGTTTCTTTCAAAAACGGTGAAATCATCGTTGGTGACGCCGCAAAACGTCAAGCAGTCACAAACCCAGATACCATCATCTCTATCAAATCTAAGATGGGTACTTCTGAAAAAGTTTCTGCTAACGGTAAAGAATACACACCACAAGAAATCTCAGCTATGATTCTTCAATACTTGAAAGGTTATGCGGAAGATTACCTTGGTGAAAAAGTAACCAAAGCTGTTATCACAGTTCCTGCTTACTTCAACGATGCCCAACGTCAAGCTACAAAAGACGCTGGTAAAATCGCTGGTCTTGAAGTAGAACGTATCGTCAACGAACCAACAGCAGCAGCCCTTGCTTATGGCTTGGATAAGACTGATAAAGAAGAAAAAATCTTGGTATTCGACCTTGGTGGTGGTACATTCGACGTATCTATCCTTGAATTGGGTGATGGTGTCTTTGATGTATTGGCAACTGCAGGGGATAACAAACTCGGTGGTGACGACTTTGACCAAAAAATCATCGACCACATGGTTGAAGAATTCAAGAAAGAAAACGGTATCGACTTGTCAACAGATAAGATGGCGCTTCAACGTTTGAAAGACGCAGCTGAAAAAGCGAAGAAAGACCTTTCTGGTGTTACTTCAACACAAATCAGCTTGCCGTTCATCACTGCAGGCGCTGCTGGTCCTCTTCACTTGGAAATGACCTTGACTCGTGCGAAATTCGATGATTTGACTCGTGACCTTGTAGAACGTACGAAAACTCCAGTTCGTCAAGCCCTTTCAGATGCAGGTTTGAGCTTGTCAGATATCGACGAAGTGATCCTTGTCGGTGGTTCAACTCGTATCCCTGCCGTTGTAGAAGCTGTTAAAGCTGAAACTGGTAAAGAACCAAACAAATCAGTGAACCCTGACGAAGTAGTGGCTATGGGTGCTGCGATCCAAGGTGGTGTGATCACTGGTGACGTGAAAGACGTTGTCCTTCTTGACGTAACTCCATTGTCACTTGGTATCGAAACAATGGGTGGTGTCTTCACAAAATTGATCGACCGCAACACTACGATTCCAACTTCTAAATCACAAGTCTTCTCAACTGCAGCAGACAACCAACCAGCCGTTGATATTCACGTTCTTCAAGGGGAACGCCCAATGGCAGCGGATAACAAGACTCTTGGACGCTTCCAATTGACTGATATCCCAGCTGCACCTCGTGGTATCCCACAAATCGAAGTAACATTCGACATCGACAAGAACGGTATCGTATCTGTTAAAGCGAAAGACCTTGGAACTCAAAAAGAACAAACCATTGTTATCCAATCAAACTCAGGTTTGACAGATGAAGAAATCGATCGCATGATGAAAGACGCAGAAGCAAATGCTGAAGCAGATAAGAAACGTAAAGAAGAAGTAGACCTTCGTAACGAAGTGGACCAAGCTATCTTTGCGACTGAAAAGACAATTAAAGAAACTGAAGGCAAAGGCTTTGATGCAGAACGTGACGCAGCTCAAGCAGGACTTGATGATCTTAAGAAAGCTCAAGAATCAGGTAACCTTGAAGAAATGAAAGCAAAACTTGAAGCCTTGAACGAAAAAGCACAAGCATTGGCTGTTAAACTCTACGAACAAGCTGCAGCAGCGCAACAAGCACAAGCAGGAGCAGAAGGCGCACAAGCATCAGGAAACGCAGGCGATGACGTTGTAGACGGAGAGTTTACGGAAAAATAAAATAGTCCAGTGGACTATTTTATCCCGAGCTTGAAAATCGGAGAGCGAGGCGTTAATAATGGATACTCACTCTTGTGATTGTCACTCTACGGCAATCGCTATGGCGCCTTTCCTAAACGCCTAACTAGTAAATGATAAAAAGAAATCCAGAGGTTGCAACCCAGCCTCTGTTTTTCGGTAAAATAGAGGATGTTGCCTATGAAAAAAAGTACTTTGTATCATTTATCCTAATTTTTCTCTTTATGAGATAACTGCTTTAACGAGTACTTTAGCTCTGTCTTTTGATATTACGATTGATTATGCCGCTTCAGATCATTCGATGGTGGTCTCTGAGGATGGCTTGCCCTGTCAACCAACGAAAACTCTAGATCAAATCCGTATAGAAGAGTATTCTTGCGTGATTTTGCCAGGAATGGTCAATATAGGACCTGCCCTACAGGATGAGAAATTGATTTCGTTCTTGAGGGACCTTGGTGAGCAAGATATCCTCATTGCAGCCATTTCTTCAGCGCCTCTTTTATTAGCGAAAGCAGGTCTGTTGAAGGACACGAAATTTACAGGTGGAATTTGGCAAAACTTCTTTGACTATTTTGAATTTCTTCCACGTGAGAATTTCCAACCGAAAGTGCTTGTGCAAGATAAACAGATCATTACGGCTATCGGTTTTGCCCATCAAGAGTTTGCAAGAAGAGTGATTCTAAGTTTAGGCTTGGAAGAGAATACGGACAACTATTTTAAAGAACAAAACGACTACTCAGAAGAGGATTTGATATTTACTCTATCGGACAAAGAGTTTGATCAAGTAAAGCGAAGCATAGAAAATGCCCTCTAAAGATTACATGAAAATTATAGAAAGGAACAAAGAGTGTTCGGGGAATTGAACCCGAGCGGAAAGCTTGGAAATTAGATAAACCGCCTAAGAAATCAGGATTTCTTGTCGGTTTCCTAAATTTCAGTCGCTTTCTGTTCGCTCTTAGTATCTTGTATGAACAATACTGAATTTTATGACCGTTTGGGCGTTTCAAAGAATGCATCTCAAGATGAGATCAAGAAAGCCTATCGGAAATTATCTAAAAAATATCACCCAGATATCAACAAGGAGCCTGGTGCTGAGGAGAAGTACAAGGAAGTTCAAGAAGCTTATGAGACTTTGAGTGACGAGCAAAAACGGGCTGCTTATGACCAATATGGTGCTGCAGGTGCCAATGGTGGCTTCGGTGGCGGAGCAGGTGGTTTTGGTGGCTTTGATGGTGCTGGTTTTGGTGGCTTTGAAGATATCTTCTCTAGCTTCTTTGGTGGTGGTGCAAGCCGTAATCCGAATGCTCCTCGCCAAGGGGATGACCTCCAATACCGCGTCAATCTCAAGTTTGAAGAAGCGATTTTTGGTGCGGAAAAAGAAGTCAAGTACCATCGGGAAGCTAGCTGTCATACCTGTCATGGTTCTGGAGCTAAGCCAGGCACTAGTCCGGTGACCTGTGGACGCTGTCATGGTTCTGGAGTCATCAATGTGGATACGCAAACCCCTCTTGGGATGATGCGCCGTCAAGTGACCTGTGATGTCTGTCATGGCCGTGGTCAAGAAATCAAAGATCCATGTACGACTTGTCGTGGAACAGGTCATGAAAAACAAGCTCATAGCGTGAACGTCAAGATTCCTGCCGGAGTTGAAACGGGTCAACAAATCCGCTTAGCTGGTCAAGGAGAAGCTGGCTTTAACGGTGGACCTTATGGGGACTTGTATGTTGTTGTCAATGTTGAGCCGAGCGATCGCTTCGAACGAGATGGCTCAACCATCTACTACAAGTTAGACCTGAACTTTGTTCAAGCAGCTCTTGGAGATACGGTCCATGTGCCAACTGTTCACGGAGATGTCGATTTGGTCATTCCTGAAGGAACCCAAACCGGTAAGAAATTCCGTCTCCGTGGAAAAGGGGCTCCAAGCTTACGTGGTGGTGCTATGGGGGATCAATATGTATCTGTCAATGTCGTCACCCCAACTGGTTTAAATGACAAGCAAAAAGAAGCCCTTCAAGCCTTTGCGGAAGCAAGTGATTTGAAGGTCAACCCAAAGAAAAAAGGGTTCTTTGATAAGGTCAAAGATGCTTTAGATGATTTATAAGAATGAACGAGTTTCCTTTTGAGTAAGGGGCTCGTTTTATTTTGGATCGAATCCAAGAACTTCCTCTCCTAATTAAAGAATAATGTGACCCCTCATTGAATTTATTAAGATATCGTGGTAAATTTAAGAAAACGATTACAAAGACGATTTAGGAGGTCCTGATGAAATCACATCAACCACGTTATGCGATTCGCAAGTATGCAGTAGGAGCTGCTTCGGTGCTCATAGGATTTTTTGCTGGTGCTCATGTTGTAGCTGCAGATACACCGACGACTACTGAAAGTCCTTCAACGACAGTTCCAACTCAGCCAAGCGAGGGTGAGTCAACGATTCCTCTTAATGAGGAAGCTTCTCAGCCAACAGTAGAAAAACCAACGGCTCCTGCCCCAATCGTCGATCAAAGTCAACCGACACTGCCTGATCGTGAATTGCGGGTATCAGATCTTGACCGTTTGATTCGCGAAGAAGCGAGCTCTGTCGCAGAGTCGGATGTGGCAGCTCAACCAGCGACAGCAGCGACGGAAACGCCTGCTAAAGATCCTGACCAAGAAGAAAAATTAGCCAAGAAAAAGATTGTTTCGATCGATGCTGGTCGCAAGTACTTCTCACCAGACCAAATCAAGGAAATTATTGATGAAGCTAGTAAGACGGGCTATACAGACTTGCATCTTCTAGTTGGAAATGACGGCTTGCGCTTTGTGCTGGATGATATGTCTTTGAAAGTTGGAGATACTTCTTATTCTAGCCAAGCCGTGACAGATGCGGTTGAAAAAGGAACGAAAGCTTATTACGATGATCCGAACGGGACAGCCTTGACCCAGGCTCAAATGGATGATATTTTGGCCTACGCCAAATCGAAGAAAGTAGGTGTCATCCCAACCATTAATAGTCCAGGTCACATGGATGCGATTCTGACAGCCATGGAACAATTGGGGATCGAAAACCCTCACTTTAATTACTTTGGCACTAAAAAATCAGCCCGGACAGTTGATTTGGACAACCAAAAAGCCTTAGACTTTACCAAGGCTTTGGTAGACAAGTATGCGGCTTATTTCAGCGGCAAGGCAGATATTTTCAATATCGGTTTGGATGAATATGCCAACGATGCTACAGATGCCCATGGTTGGCAGGTTCTCCAAGCCAGCAAGCATTGGCCAGGTGAAGGCTATCCAGAAAAAGGCTATGAAAAATTCATTCAATACGCCAATGATCTAGCAGCTATTGTGAAAAAACACAAGATGAAACCAATGGCCTTTAATGACGGAATCTACTACAATGGTGATACTTCCTATGGCACTTTTGACAAGGATATCATTGTCTCCTACTGGACAGGTGGCTGGAACGGCTATGATGTCGCTTCTTCAAAACTCTTGTCTGAACTAGGTCATCAGATTCTTAATACCAATGATGCTTGGTATTATGTGCTTGGACGGGACAAGGCTGGATCTGGTTGGTACAACCTCGATCAAGGTCTCGAAGGAATTTCCAAGTCAGCGATTGATGTGGTTCAAAAAAATGATGGGGCTAAGGTACCTTTCATCGGTGGCATGGTAGCTGCTTGGGCAGATACGCCATCCGCAACCTACAAAAAAGACCTTCTCTTTAAGCTCATGCATGCCTTCGCGGACAAGAATGCGGACTACTTTGTTGCAGATCCTGAAGTCGTCGGAAAAGCTCTTTCAGAAGCTCCAACTGATTTGGATCACTATACACCGGAATCTCTAGTAGCCTTTACGGCAGCTAAAAAAGCATTAGAAGGGGCAGGAACAGACACGACTCGAGCAGAGGCCAAAACTTTGATCGACCATCTCAAAGCAGCTCAAGATGCTTTGGTGTATACGGAAAGCTACGCGAAAGAAGTTGCAGCAAAAGAAGCGGAAGAAAAACTTGCCATGAAGAAGGTCATCTCGATCGATGCAGGCCGCAAATACTTCTCACTGGATCAATTGAAACGGATCGTAGATAAGGCCAGTGAGTTGGGTTATTCTGACTTGCACCTCCTTGTCGGAAACGATGGTATGCGCTTCGTACTCGATGATATGACGGTGGAAGCCAATGGCAAAACCTATGCTAGTGACGATGTGAAAAAGGCCATTTTAGAAGGCACCAAGGCCTATTACGATGATCCAAATGGTCAAGCCTTGACCCAAGCAGAAATGGATGAACTCCATGCTTATGCTACTGCTAAAGGAATCGGCTTGATTGCGGCAGTCAATAGTCCTGGCCACATGGATGCTTTGTTGGTGGCCATGGAAAAATTGGGCATTGAAAATCCACAAGCCAGCTTTGATACGGTTTCAAAAACAACCATGGATTTGACCAATGAAGCAGCAGTCAACTTTACCAAAGCCTTGATTGGCAAGTACATGGACTACTTCAAAGACAAGTCTAAGATCTTTAACTACGGAACGGATGAATATGCCAATGACGCTACCAGTGCGCAAGGTTGGTACTACCTCAAGTGGTATGACCTCTATGGTAAGTTTGCGGAGTATTCCAATAGTCTTGCAGCCATGGCGCGTGAAAAAGGCTTGCAGCCAATGGCCTTTAACGATGGCTTCTATTATGGAGATGAAGATGATGTTGCCTTTGACAAGGACGTCTTGATTTCATACTGGTCTAAAGGATGGTGGGGCTATAACCTTGCGTCACCACAGTATTTGGCAGATAAGGGTTATAAATTCCTTAATACCAACGGAGACTGGTACTATGTTTTGGGGAGAACACCTGAAACGGGTGGTGGTTATATTGAAAAAGCGATTGCCAATGCAGCTGCTACTCCATTTAGACAACTCCCAAGTACAACATATCCAGAAACATCTTTGCCAATGGTCGGTAGCATGGTAGCTGTTTGGTGTGATACCCCAAGTGAAGAATACATAGAAAAAAATGTCTTTGATCTCATGGAAGCTTTTGCCAACCACAACAAGGACTATTTCAAGGCAGACTTCACTGCTCTTAGAAAAGCAGTTGCTACGGTGCCAACAGATCTAGATATTTACACACCAGAATCTCGCGCAGCACTTGCGAAAGTCTTAGATAGCTTGAATTGGAATGTGAGCCGTGCTCATCAAGATCAGGTGGATCAAGAAGTGGCCACTCTGACCCAAGCCCTTGCAGGGCTCAAGCCAATTACGCAAGTGGGTAGCTTGGCTGAAAATGACGTCAAAGCCCTAGTGGAAGACAAACCAAGTCTTGAAATCGTAGAAAAAGAACTTGATTTTGACCTTGTGGAACGCACCAATCCAGATCTCGCTAAAGGAGAACGCAGAGTAATCCAGGCTGGAGTTAAAGGGCAAGGTCTTGAGTATGTAGAGGTTTCGACGCTTGATCAAAGTCGAAAAGTGATCGCTACAGAAGTTGCAACAGAGCCGGTTGCAGAAATTGTTGAAGTCGGTACCAGAGAAGTCGTGATCCCAACAAGCCCTTCAGTAGAAGCACCAGTGAAGTCAGACGTGCTTGTAAATAAAGTGGTTCCAGATCAGTCAACACCTCATGTGATCGCGAAGGATCAACCAGAAGTATCAGGAAATACCCCAACGCCAATTCCAGCAGCTGTGGAAAAAGAGGTTCGTTCAGAAGCAGTATCTTCTAACAAGCAACTTCCAGAAACAGGAGTGGAATCTGCTCTGGGACTCGCTTTAGTAGGGGCGATCTTAGGAGCAGCAGGAATGGACTTGAAAAATAAAAAAAGAGACTGAGACCTAGTTGATTTGTAACAGGTCGAAGTTAGGAGAGTGGGACAGAAATCGGTAATTCGTTAGAATTCGATTTCGTCGTCCCACCTCCGCACAGTTGAGTAGGGCTGTAAAAACTGATGAAATCAGCGTAGTAGAGCCCACTCAACCACTGCGTCTTGCTCGACAATCCAAAAATAATTGAGAGGCTAGGACTTTTGTCCCAGCCTCTTTTTGTACTTGCAAAACTGTACCCGGACAGTTTGGATTTTTCACTCTTGTAACCCCTTCTATATCCTGCTAAAATAAAACCATGACACGATACAAAGCAACCATTTCATATGACGGGACCTTGTTTGCAGGGTTTCAACGCCAACCGCATGCCCGTAGTGTGCAAGAGGAAATCGAGAAGACCTTGACGCGCCTCAATCAAGGAACCCCTGTTACCGTTCATGGAGCGGGGCGAACGGATTCCGGTGTCCATGCTCTTGGCCAGGTGATTCATTTTGATCTCCCCCAAGCGCGGGACGAGGAGAAGCTTCGCTTTGCCCTCGATACCCAAACCCCAGAGGATATTGATTTCATCCGAGTGGAGCAAGTAGAAGATGACTTTCACTCACGCTACAAGAAGCACAGCAAGACCTATGAATTTATCGTGGATTATGGTCGTCCCAAGAACCCCATGATGCGCCACTATGCCACCCACTATCCTTATCCTTTGGATGTGGAAAAGATGCAAGCAGCCATCCAAAAGTTGGAGGGAACCCATGATTTCACCGGTTTCACAGCTTCAGGAACCAGCGTGGAAGATAAGGTTCGTACGATTACAGAGGCTCGCTTGGTCGAGGATGCAGAACATCATCGCCTTGTCTTTACCTTTTCGGGCAATGGCTTTCTCTACAAGCAAATCCGCAATATGGTGGGAACTTTGTTGAAGATTGGAAATGATCGGATGCCGATCGAGCAGATCGATCTAATTTTAGAAAAGAAGGACCGCAATCTAGCAGGTCCTACAGCAGCGCCAAATGGCTTATATTTAAAGGAGATCCGTTATGAGTAATGAATTGATTCTAGCTATTTCAGGAAATGATATTTTTAGTGGGGGAGGTCTTCACGCAGACCTTGCAACTTATACGACTAACAAACAGCATGGCTTTGTAGCGGTGACTTGTTTGACCGCTATGACGGAGCACGGTTTTGAAGTGATTCCGGTGGATCCGACGACCTTTGCTCAACAGCTCAACTCTCTCAAGGATGTTCCTTTTTCTGCTATTAAACTCGGCCTTTTGCCAAATGTCCAAGTGGCAGACTTGGCTTTGGACTATGTCAAAGCCCATGCGGAGATTCCTGTGGTACTAGATCCTGTCTTGGTCTGCAAGGAAAGTCATGATGTAGAAGTTTCAGCTCTTCGAGACGAATTGATTAAGTTCTTCCCTTATGTGACCATCATCACGCCAAACTTACCAGAAGCTGAGATCTTGACCCAAAGCAAGATTCAATCGCTCGACGATATGAAGGCGGCAGCGCGCAAGCTCCACGAATTAGGAGCAGCGAATGTCGTGGTCAAAGGAGGCAATCGTCTCAATAAAGAAAAGGCCATCGATGTCTTTTATGATGGGACAGACTTCACCGTCATTGAAGAGCCAGTCTTAGAAAAGAACAATACAGGAGCTGGTTGTACCTTTGCGTCTAGCATTTCCAGCCAGTTGGTGCAAGGGAAATCTCCACTTGAAGCTGTTAAAGCCTCTAAAGACTTTGTTTTCCAAGCGATTCAACATTCAGACCAGTATGGAGTAGTACAGTATGACATCTAATCGAACTCAACTCATTGCCCGCCTCTCTATTTTGACAGCCTTGACAGTTGTACTTGGCTACTATACCAAACTTCCAACTCCTACAGGGATCGTCACCCTGCTAGATCTTGGAGTGTATTTCACAGCCTTCTATTTTGGGCGCAAGGAAGGTGCTATTGTAGGTGGTGTCGGAGCCTTCCTACTTGACCTGATTTCAGGCTATCCTCAGTGGATGTTCTTTAGCCTCCTCTTTCACGGGGGACAAGGCTATTTCGCTGGCTTCAAGGGAAAAGCTCGTTACCTAGGCTTGCTCCTTGCGACAGTCGTCATGGTAGGCGGTTACGCACTAGCTTCCGCTCTCTTTTTAGGCAATGGCTGGGGTGCTGCTATCTCGGACATTCCGAACAACCTCGCTCAGAATTTTGTTGGAATGGCTTTAGGCTATGTGGTCTATTATGCATTTCAAAAGAAAGGAAGCTAATTCATGGATCTGGAGCAACTGAAGAAGGATACAAAAGAAATCCTGGTAGATGTCTTGGAAAAAAGCCGTCTCCACCAAGGACAGATCCTAGTACTCGGGATGTCTTCAAGCGAAGTTGCAGGAGGGCGAATTGGACAAGCCTCCAACATCGACCTTGCCGAAGCTATTGTCCAGACCTTGCTAGATGAGTTGAATCCAAGAGGGATTTATCTGGCGGTACAAGGATGTGAGCATCTCAATCGCGCCTTGGTGGTTGAAAGAGAATTGGCAGATAAAAAGGAGCTAGAAATCGTCAATGTCCTTCCGAGTCTCCATGCAGGAGGGGCTGGACAACTCGCAGCTTTCAAGTATTTTAAGGATCCTGTTGAAGTGGAATTCATCACAGCTCAAGCAGGGTTAGACATCGGAGATACCTCGGTGGGGATGCACGTTAAACACGTGCAAGTTCCAATTCGCCCTATCTTGCGTGAACTAGGTGGAGCCCATGTCACAGCCCTCGCCAGTCGGCCAAAATTGATCGGCGGTGCCCGTGCTCTCTACCTCGATGATCCCATCCGAAAATCATAATCAGAACTAGCTTTAAAGGGCTAGTTTTTTTGGATGAAAAGAGAGGCAAAAACGTTTTAAAACTTGCAATTTCAAAGTTTTGTGGTAAAATTATAAGGAATGACTATATTATTTTAAGGAGAGACAGAATGTCTGTATCATTTGAAAACAAAGAAACTAACCACGGTGTATTGACTTTCACAATCAGCCAAGAGCAAATCAAACCTGCTTTGGACCGTGTGTTTGAGTCAGTTAAGAAAACTTTGAACGTACCTGGATTCCGTAAAGGTCATATTCCACGTCCAATCTTCAACCAACGTTTTGGTGAAGAAGCTCTTTACCAAGATGCTTTGAACGATCTTCTTCCAGCAGCATACGAAGCAGCTGTTAAAGAAGCTGGAATCGAAGTTGTAGCACAACCAACTTTCGATGTTGTATCTATGGAAAAAGGTCAAGACTGGACATTGACAGCAGCTGTTGTAACAAAACCTGAAGTAAAATTGGGTGCTTACAAAGACCTTGAAGTATCAGTAGAAGTTTCTAAAGAAGTAACAGATGCTGATGTGGATGCTCGTATCGAACGCGAACGCAACAACTTGGCTGAATTGGTTGTTAAAGAAGGTGCTGCAGCAGAAGGTGACACAGTTGTGATCGACTTCGTAGGTTCTATCGACGGTGTTGAATTCGACGGTGGTAAAGGTGACAACTTCTCACTTGGACTTGGTTCAGGTCAATTCATCCCAGGTTTCGAAGACCAATTGGTTGGACACTCTGCTGGTGAAACAGTTGATGTGATCGTAACCTTCCCAGAAGACTACCAAGCAGCTGACCTTGCAGGTAAAGAAGCGAAATTCGTGACAACTATCCACGAAGTAAAAGCAAAAGAAGTACCAGCTCTTGACGATGAATTGGCAAAAGACATCGACGAAGAAGTTGAAACTCTTGACGAATTGAAAGAAAAATACCGCAAAGAATTGGCAGCAGCTAAAGAAGAAGCATACAACGATGCAGTAGAAGCAGCAGCAATCGATCTTGCAGTTGAAAACGCTGAAATCGTTGACCTTCCAGAAGAAATGATCCACGAAGAAGTACACCGTTCAATCAACGAGTTCCTTGGAAACATGCAACGTCAAGGTATCTCACCTGAAATGTACTTCCAAATCACTGGAACAACTCAAGAAGATCTTCACAAACAATACGAAGCAGAAGCTGAAAGCCGTACGAAGACAAACCTTGTGGTTGAAGCAGTAGCGAAAGCAGAAGGCTTCGAAGCAACTGAAGAAGAAATCAACGCTGAAATCGAACAATTGGCAGCAGATTACAATATGCCAGTTGAACAAGTTCGCAACCTTCTTTCACCAGAAATGTTGAAACATGACATCACAGTGAAGAAAGCAGTGAACGTGATCACAAGCACAGCAAAAGTAAAATAATTGAGATTAAAAAGAAGAGCCGTGAGGTTCTTCTTTTTTCTGATTTCATGGAGAATCCTGGAATTTTCCTTTGACGAAAGGGGAAATTTATCGTACAATAGAGTGTAACGATAAAATGCGTGATAGATTTAGTGACGAGAAGTTTTCAATCTATCATTGAGGATAGGATGAGGTTGAAGACCGGATCCTTCTCCATTTAGGAAATGAAACATAAGGAGATTTACCCTTGGAATTAGAAGTATTTGCTGGACAAGAAAAAAGTGAACTTTCTATGATTGAAGTGGCGCGTGCGATTTTGGAATTACGCGGACGTGACCATGAAATGTACTTTAGCGATCTTGTAAATGAAATTCAAAATTACCTTGAAAAATCAAACAGCGAGATCCGTGAAGCTCTTCCATTGTTCTACACAGAATTGAATGTAGATGGAAGCTTTATCCCACTTGGAGATAACAAATGGGGTCTTCGTTCATGGTATGCCATCGATGAAGTTGACGAAGAAATCATCGCTCTTGAAGAAACAGACGAAGATGAAACTCCTAAGAAACGGAAGAAAAAACGTGTCAATGCCTTCATGGATGGAGACGAAGATGCGATCGACTACAACGACGATGATCCAGAAGATGAAGAAGTTTACGAAGCAGATCCAGCTCTTTCATATGATGAAGAAAATCCAGATGATGAAAAGAGTGAAGTCGAAGCTTACGATGCTGAAATCAATGAAATCGTACCAGATGATTTGGGTGAAGAAGTTGAATTGAGCGAAGAAGACGACGAAGAAGAGGATTCTGAAGACGAGGAAGAAGAATAAATCATAAGAAGAGGCTGGGACAAAAGTCCTAGCCTCTCAATTATTTTTGGATTGTCGAGCAAGACGCAGTGGTTGAGTGGGCTCTACTACGCTGATTTTATCAGCTTTTACAGCCCTACTCAACTGTGCGGAGGTGGGACGACGAAATCGAATTCTAACGAATTACCGATTTCTGTCCCACTCTCTTTTTGTTTGCATTGAAAAAAGTGGTGAAATGATGTATGATAAACGTGTAAGGATTCCCAAATAGGAGGTGTTCAGATGGACTTTCGTTTAGATCAAAGTTTAGTAGCTCTTGGTATTGATACGGTTGTGGTTGGAATTGCTAGAAATGTGGATCCCCAAGCAGTCCTGTCCCCTTCTTTTCTTGAAAAGAAGAAAGCAGTTGAACAATGGGCGCTCCAGTGTCAGACAGAAGAAGTAGTGGCATCCCCTGTCATCAAAGGCTATACAGACCTCTTGCAAAAAGTAGGACGTAGCATCAAGAAAAATCCACCAACAGTCCTTGCTCTTATCCGAAACATCCAGCATCGAGGTGCTTTGCCTCAGATCAATAGCATCATCGATATCTA
Source organism: Streptococcus parasanguinis (assembly GCF_031582885.1). NCBI lineage: Bacteria > Bacillati > Bacillota > Bacilli > Lactobacillales > Streptococcaceae > Streptococcus > Streptococcus parasanguinis. The sequence goes on along the minus strand of NZ_CP133988.1, from coordinate 49,296 downwards.
TAATGTCGAATCTCTGAAGTCTTTTCTCGCGATCGGAGGACATGACCTAGATAAGATTGAGGGACCGATTGAATTTACAGTGAGTCAAAGAGAAGATCTCTTCTTCCCCATCCTTTCTAGCGAAAAGCATGTAGCACCGACAGATCCCGTCTATAGAGATCAAAAAGGAGTTCTGGCTTGGTTGGATGTACGCGATAGTGACCATTACAAATTTGAGGAGACTACGCAAAACGCCCTCTTTGTCATTCAAGGAAATACCGAGACATCAGTCGAGATGCGTTTAGAAGCACTGGAGCGAATCCACAAGGACCTTGCTCTTTGTATGCCCCAGCTTCAATTTGAGAAATTTCTCGTCACACAAAATGGAGTGGAAAAAGTCTCGTAAACAGCGAAAACCATTTTCATGAAATTTTCAATTTGACAAAGTAGACCATTTGCGGTAAGATATTGTTTGGGCACCTCATTTTGAGGTCGGAGCTCCCTATGGATTAGGGAGCTATTTTTGTTTTTCTGTAAAGAGCAATGGCCTCTACAACATTAGAAGAAGAGGAAAGCACATGTCAACAAAATATATTTTTGTAACGGGTGGTGTCGTATCATCCATCGGAAAAGGGATTGTTGCAGCAAGTCTTGGTCGCTTGCTTAAAAATCGTGGATTGAAAGTAACGATCCAAAAATTTGACCCTTATATCAATATTGACCCAGGGACGATGAGCCCTTACCAACACGGGGAAGTATTTGTCACAGACGATGGTGCAGAGACAGACTTGGACCTTGGTCACTATGAACGCTTTATTGATATCAATCTGAATAAGTACTCAAATGTGACGACAGGGAAAATTTATAGTGAGGTCCTTCGTAAGGAACGCCATGGAGAATACTTGGGCGCGACGGTACAGGTCATTCCTCATATCACAGATGCCTTGAAAGAGAAGATCAAACGGGCAGCGACGACGACAGATTCAGATGTCATCATCACAGAAGTCGGGGGAACAGTTGGAGACATTGAGTCCCTTCCATTCCTTGAAGCTCTTCGTCAAATGAAGGCAGATGTTGGGGCTGAAAATGTTATGTACATCCACACCACCCTTCTTCCTTACTTGAAGGCTGCTGGTGAAATGAAAACCAAGCCGACCCAACACTCAGTGAAAGAATTGCGTGGTCTTGGGATTCAACCAAATATGTTGGTCATCCGTACAGAAAAACCAGTTGGTCAAGGAATTAAGAACAAGTTGGCTCAATTCTGTGATGTCGCACCAGAAGCTGTCATTGAATCACTTGATGTGGAACATTTGTACCAAATCCCATTGAACTTGCAAGCACAAAATATGGACCAAATCGTTTGTGACCATTTGAAATTGGATGTTCCTGCAGCAGATATGACAGAATGGTCTGCGATGGTCGATAAGGTCATGAACCTCAAGAAGCAGGTCAAGATTTCCTTAGTTGGAAAATACGTGGAATTGCAAGATGCCTACATTTCTGTCGTTGAGGCCTTGAAGCACTCAGGGTATGCCAATGATGCTGAAGTCAAGATTAATTGGGTCAATGCCAATGATGTGACAGCTGAAAATGTGGCAGAACTCCTTGGAGATGCGGATGGGATCATCGTCCCAGGTGGTTTTGGTCAACGGGGAACAGAAGGAAAAATTCAAGCCATCAAGTATGCGCGTGAACAGGACGTCCCAATGTTGGGTGTCTGCTTGGGGATGCAGTTAACCTGTATCGAATTTGCCCGTCACGTTTTAGGCTTGGAAGGGGCCAATTCATCCGAATTGGATCCAGAAACCAAGTATCCAATTATCGATATCATGCGAGACCAAATCGATGTGGAAGACATGGGAGGAACGCTCCGTCTCGGTCTTTACCCATCTAAACTCAAACGAGGATCAAAAGCAGCCGCTGCCTATGACAATCAAGAAGTGGTGCAACGTCGCCACCGTCACCGTTATGAGTTTAACAATGCTTTCCGTGAACAGTTCGAAGAAGCAGGATTTGTCTTCTCAGGCGTTTCACCAGACAACCGTTTGGTCGAAATTGTTGAAATCCCAGAAAACAAATTCTTTGTTGCTTGCCAATACCACCCAGAATTGTCAAGCCGTCCAAACCGCCCAGAAGGACTTTACACAGCCTTTATCACAGCAGCAGTTGAAAACCACGATAGCAAATAAAAATCAAGGGAGCAGGTCGAAGGACCTGCTCCCTTTTTGTGAAAAAATGACAAACTCTGAAAAAAGTTTGAAAAAAATCTTGACAAAAAAGTCGTTGATTGATATACTAGTAAAGTACTCAATCGCGGGGATGGCGGAATTGGCAGACGCGCAGGACTAAGGATCCTGTGACCGCTTTAGGTCGTGAGGGTTCAAGTCCCTCTCTCCGCATCGGATAATCAAGATAGCTTCGGCTATCTTTTTTTGTTTTCAAATATCTTTGTGGTAGAATAGGTGTGAGATGAGGTGAGAACATGAAGAAGAAGTATCTGGTTTTGGTCGATGGCCTCTTTGCACTATTGGGAAGTGCCATTAATTTTTTCGGTCCTATCCTGATTTTAGCTATGGCGATAGGCGCATACAAGGATGCTTTTAGATATTTTATCGCCTTAAACATATGGGATCTTTTCATTTTTTTAGTGGCGATTGCTTCTAAGTATTTTCTCAGAAAAGAGAAAAGGATTAAAAAGTGGATTCCCAATCTTTTCTTGATGGCAGGATGTATTCTCTTTCTTGCGGCAATCCTTGCTGTGTGTGAGAATATTCCCTTTCTTGAGGGAGTGCTAAACGGGTTTCTTGGAAAAATGTTCACTGACAGTCAATTATTTGCTGCTTATTTCTATTCTCAATGGGTTGTAGCAGTACTCCTTGTGATTTGCGGGATCGCCTTTCTCCTTTCGCTAAAAAAATTTAAAGAAGAGAATTGAGGCTGGGACAAAAGTCCTAGCCTCTCAATTGTTTTTGGATTGTCGAGCAAGACGCAGTGGTTGAGTGGGCTCTACTACGCTGATTTCATCAGCTTTTACAGCCCTACTCAACTGTGCGGAGGTGGGACGACGAAATCGAATTCTAACGAATTACCGATTTCTGTTCCACTCTCTTTTACTTATTTGCTAGGATGAAAGCCTTAGGAGATAGGAGATTCCGCCCTATTTATCATAAGAAAGTACTTAAAGACACAGGAAAAGCTAGCAATTTCATCTAAAAAGTGATAAAATAAACAATGTAAGTGGGATCAATCCCACAAAAATTTATAGGAGGCCTATTACACATGGCAATCGTTTCAGCAGAAAAATTTGTCCAAGCAGCTCGTGACAATGGTTATGCAGTTGGTGGATTTAACACAAACAACCTTGAGTGGACTCAAGCTATCTTGCGTGCAGCAGAAGCTAAGAAAGCTCCAGTACTTATCCAAACTTCTATGGGTGCTGCTAAATACATGGGTGGTTACAAAGTATGTAAAGCCCTTATTGAAAACCTTGTAGAATCAATGGGTATCACTGTACCAGTTGCTATTCACCTTGACCATGGTCACTACGACGATGCTCTTGAATGTATTGAAGCTGGTTACACTTCAATCATGTTTGACGGTTCACACCTTCCAGTTGAAGAAAACCTTAAATTGGCGAAAGATGTCGTTGAAAAAGCTCATGCTAAAGGTATCTCAGTAGAAGCTGAAGTTGGTACTATCGGTGGTGAAGAAGACGGTATCATCGGTGACGGTGAATTGGCACCAATCGAAGATGCTAAAGCAATGGTTGCTACAGGAATTGACTTCTTGGCTGCAGGTATCGGTAACATCCACGGTCCTTACCCAGCAAACTGGAAAGGTCTTCACCTTGACCACTTGCAAAAATTGACTGAAGCTGTTCCAGGATTCCCAATCGTATTGCACGGTGGATCAGGTATCCCTGATGATCAAATCCAAGCAGCGATCAAACTTGGTGTTGCGAAAGTTAACGTGAACACTGAATGCCAAATCGCATTTGCAAATGCTACTCGTCAATTCGTACGTGAATACGATGCAAACGAAGCAGAATACGACAAGAAGAAACTCTTCGACCCACGTAAATTCTTGAAACCAGGTTTCGAAGCAATTACAGCAGCTGTTGAAGAACGTATCGACGTATTCGGTTCAGAAGGCAAAGCTTAATAAAAACAGGAAAACAAGGTCCCATGTGGATCTTGTTTTTTTGTTTGGGAAAAGTTGCTTCCGGGATTTAATTTTTGTACAATATGCCTATGAAAAAATTTAAACAGTTTTGCTGGATCATTTTTGTTTTTCTTATCCTTTTTCTAGGAGGCACATTTGGTTTTCACCAACTTAGTTTGAAAAAAGAAAGTAAGCTTCTGACTCCTATCGGTAAAGAGGTGACGGTCAATGGACATCGAATGAACGTCTCTGTTAAAGGAGAAGGATCTGAAACGATAGTATTTCTTTCAGGTGCAGGTATTGCTTCACCTATATTAGACTTTAAGAATCTAACAGATTCCCTATCCAAAAAATACAAAGTAGTCGTCGTAGAGCGAGCGGGATATGGTTTTAGTGAAGATAGTGATCAATCAAGAGATGTGATGACGGTTCTTTCTGAGACCCGTCAAGCTTTGTCTCAAGCCGAAGTTTCGGGGCCTTATGTGATTGTTTCTCATTCAATGGCTAGCCTTGAGAGCCTTGCTTGGCAAGAAAAATATCCTAATGAAGTGAAAGCCTTGGTTGGCCTGGATTGGGCATTACCAGCAAGTTATGAGGATTTAAAGGATAATCAGGCCTTGCTTACTGTGGCTTATTGGAGCAGTAAGATTGGCTTATTACGCTATTTCCCTGAGTCCTTTTATATAAAAAATCCAACTCTGACTGAAACTGAACGACAACAATATAAATTACTAGCATATAAGCAGTTGATGTCACAAGCCATGCTTCATGAATCCCGTTTGGCAAAGGAAAATGCCAAGAAAGTTCCATCTAGCATTAATCCGAAAATTCCAGCCTTACTCCTGGTTTCTAACGGTGAAGGCACGACCTTTAGCCAATCAGAGTGGCAACGTTATGCAGAGAGATTTGCAAGCGACCAGTCTAATGTTCAAGTCGTCTATATGGATGCGCCTCACGACCTCTATCATTATCAAAGCGATGCTATTGTTTCTCGCATTAAAGAATTTTTGGAGAATAATTGAGGGCTTAAAAAATCCATTGAGACTGATGATAATAATTAAATGCTGGAGGATTAATAGTAGAATCGTTAATTTTCTCGATTAAAAAAAATTCTTTTTCTTAACAATAAACCTGCCCGTGAGGGTGGTTTTTTGGTGTCTTAAGGAAACTATTTAACTGAATTTTTGATTAAAAGTTTCATTTTAAGAGAGAAATCTCTAATTTCACAACCTATAAGCAAACGCTTGCATTCCTGTTTTTGTTAGATTATAATAGGTTGGTATAAAGCCTTCTGTAATAATATTGAGAAAGTGTAGAAGGTAAGGATTTAGAATATTTGTAGTCAAAAATACAATGTTGCTTCTTACGATAGGGAGATAGATATGGCAATGATAGAAGTGCAACATCTTCGGAAAAATTTTGTGAAGACAGTTAAGGAGCCGGGGTTAAAGGGAGCCTTGCGCTCCTTTGTTCATCCTGAAAAGCAGACCTTTGAAGCGGTCAAGGATTTAACTTTTGAAGTTCCAAAAGGGCAGATTTTAGGATTTATCGGGGCAAATGGTGCTGGGAAGTCAACCACCATCAAAATGCTGACAGGAATTTTGAAGCCCACATCTGGCTTTTGTCGGATTAACGGCAAGATTCCCCAGGATAATCGCCAAGATTATGTCAAGGATATTGGAGTCGTTTTCGGACAACGTACCCAGTTATGGTGGGATTTGGCTCTGCAAGAGACCTACACGGTTTTGAAAGAGATCTATGATGTACCGGACTCACTTTTCCATAAGCGCATGGACTTTTTGAATGAAGTTTTGGATTTGAAGGAATTTATCAAGGATCCTGTGCGGACTCTTTCACTAGGTCAACGGATGCGGGCGGATATTGCGGCTTCCTTACTTCACAATCCCAAGGTTCTCTTTTTAGATGAGCCGACTATTGGTTTGGATGTGTCGGTCAAGGACAACATTCGTCGGGCCATTACTCAGATTAATCAGGAGGAAGAGACAACTATTCTCTTGACTACTCATGATTTGAGTGATATTGAGCAACTCTGTGATCGGATTTTTATGATTGATAAGGGGCAAGAGATTTTTGATGGAACGGTGAGCCAGCTCAAGGAGACCTTTGGAAAAATGAAGACTCTCTCCTTTGACCTGACACCAGGTCAAAATCATCTAGTCTCTCATTATGAGGGCTTGCCTGATATGTCCATTGATAGACAAGGAAATACTCTCAATATTGAATTCGATAGTTCCCGCTACCAGTCGGCCGATATTATCAAGCAAACCTTATCTGATTTTGAAGTCCGTGATTTGAAGATGGTAGATACGGATATTGAAGATATTATCCGTCGCTTCTATCGAAAGGAGCTCTAATATGGTCAAATTGTGGAGACGTTATAAACCCTTTATCAATGCAGGGATTCAGGAGTTGATTAGCTATCGAGTCAACTTTATTCTCTATCGGATTGGTGATGTCATGGGGGCTTTTGTCGCATTCTATCTCTGGAAGGCTGTCTTTGACTCCTCCCAGGAGCCTTTGATTCAGGGCTTCAGTATGGCAGATATCACTCTCTACATCATCATGAGTTTTGTGACTAATCTTCTGACTAGGTCGGATTCTTCCTTTATGATTGGTGATGAGGTTAAGGATGGTTCCATTATCATGCGTTTGCTGAGACCAGTGCATTTTGCGGCCTCTTACCTTTTCACCGAACTTGGCTCCAAGTGGTTGATTTTTATCTCTGTTGGACTGCCATTTTTAAGTGTCATGGTTTTGATGAAAATCTTATCTGGGCAAGGTATTGTAGAAGTGCTGGGATTAACTGTCCTTTATCTCTTTAGCTTAACTCTGGCTTATCTGATTAACTTTTTCTTTAATATCTGCTTTGGATTTTCAGCCTTTGTATTTAAAAATTTATGGGGTTCCAATCTACTCAAGACTTCTATAGTGGCCTTTATGTCTGGCAGTTTGATTCCCTTGACGTTTTTTCCAAAGGTGGTTTCAGATATTCTCTCCTTATTGCCATTTTCATCCTTGATTTACACTCCGGTCATGATTATTGTTGGGAAATACGATGCCAGTCAGATTCTTCAAGCACTCGCGTTGCAGTTTTTCTGGCTTATAGTGATGGTGGGCTTGTCTCAGTTGATTTGGAAACGAGTCCAGTCATTTATCACCATTCAGGGAGGTTAGTATGAAAAAATATCAACGCATGCATCTGATTTTTATCAGACAATACATCAAGCAAATCATGGAATACAAGGTGGATTTTGTGGTAGGTGTGTTGGGAGTCTTTCTGACTCAAGGCCTAAACCTCTTGTTTCTCAATGTTATCTTTCAACACATCCCCTCGCTAGAAGGTTGGACCTTTCAAGAGATTGCCTTTATCTATGGATTTTCCTTAATTCCAAAGGGATTAGATCATCTCTTTTTTGACAATCTCTGGGCTTTAGGTCAACGGCTAGTTCGAAAAGGGGAGTTTGACAAGTATCTGACTCGTCCTATCAATCCTCTCTTTCACATCCTCGTTGAGACCTTTCAGATTGATGCCTTGGGTGAACTCTTGGTCGGTGGCATTCTATTGGGAACAACAGTATCAAGCATTGCTTGGACGCTTCCCAAATTCCTGATTTTCCTAGTCTGTATTCCATTTGCTACCTTGATTTATACTTCCTTGAAAATAGCGACAGCCAGTATCGCTTTTTGGACTAAACAGTCAGGCGCCATGATTTACATTTTCTATATGTTTAATGATTTTGCCAAGTACCCGATTTCCATTTACAATTCGCTCCTTCGTTGGTTAATTAGCTTTATTGTACCTTTCGCCTTTACGGCCTACTATCCTGCCAGCTATTTCTTGCAGGATAAAGACGGGCTCTTCAACATTGGTGGTTTGATTCTAATTTCCCTTGTCTTCTTTGTCATTTCTTTGAAACTATGGGACAAGGGCTTAGATGCCTACGAAAGTGCGGGTTCGTAAAAGGAAGAATCTCAAAGCCTTATCTCAGGAAAGGCTTTTTCTAATGGAGATGAAAATTTCTTGACATCTATTCTCAGAGTGCTATACTAAGAAAGTAATCGCCGATTTAGCTCAGTTGGTAGAGCAACGCACTCGTAACGCGTAGGTCACAGGTTCGATCCCTGCAATCGGCATAGGAAGAAACGGCTTTGAAGGAGCGAGACGACGAATGATGGTGATAACCGATTCGTTCTGTCTCGCTCTTTTTTTGACCGCATAGGCGCCATTTTTGACCGCTTAGTCAAAAGTCCTTGTCTCCATAGGGGCTCTCTGCTATCATAGAATCATCAAAGGAAGCAATACTTCCAATTAATGAAAAAGAGGTATACGATGATGAAAAAATTACTTGGACTTGGTTTTATTCTGGCAGCTCTTGCGGTTGTTATAATGGGAATGGTTGGCTTTCCAAAGTTTGATGTGAATATCTGGCCTTTATTCCCCGTTCTCTTATTTGCTTTCTTTACTCTTGAAAATCTGATGAAACAGGACTACAAGGCAAGTGTCATCTGTGCTTTAATTGCTCTGATGATTGCAAACGCGATCTACGATCTCTTGCCGGTTTCAAATGGCTTAGTGATCACAGCGGGTGTCCTTGCTTGTGTGGGTCTTAGTTTTCTTTTACCGGATAAAAATAGCAATAAATAAAGGAAGGAGGCTGGGATAAAAATCCTAGCCTCTCAATTGTCTTTGGATTGTAGAGCAAGACGCAGTGGTTGAGTGGGCTCTACTACGCTGATTTCATCAGCTTATACAGCCCTACTCAACTGTGCGGAGGTGGGACGACGGAATCGAATTCTAACGAATTACCGATTTCTGTCCCACTCTCTTTTTTACTTCTCAAATACGACCTCTTGATGGGGAAAACGTGCCACTTACTGAAAAGCCCTTGTTTTGTTTTCAACAGCTGTTATAATGGTACTATCAAAACGTTGGGAAAGGAGTTTTATGAAAGTTAGAATCGAATTGGATCCATCAATGGATGAGCCTGAGATCTTGATTCGAGCTCCGCGCTTGACCCCGGAGTTGACCCAGCTGCAAGAGAGAATCCTCGAACAAAAGGTCGCTCCTTTGGCCTTCTACAAGGATCGAAGTGAGTATTTTCTGGATGTGGCATCGATCCTCTTTTTTGAGACGGACGGGGAGAAGATTTTTGGGCACACCAAGGATGAGGCCTATGAGGTCAAGCAGAAGCTCTATGAGTTGGAGGAGCTGCTTCCCATCGCCTTTTGTCGGATATCCAAATCCACCATTGTCAACGCAAAGCAGATCTATTCTCTAGAAAAGTCTTTTTCAGGAACCAGCACGGTCAATTTCTATCAGACCCATAAGCAGGTTCACGTATCCAGACGCTACTATCAACTCTTAAAAGAACGACTAAATGAAATGAGGTAATATCATGAGAAAAAAATTAATCGGAGTATTCTTAATCCTTTTAGCAGCCTTAATCCTTTTACAGGGCTATTTTGTAAAATGGGACATCAGCATCTGGACCTTAGCTTGGGTTACCTTGCTTGCCGTCCTGTCCCTCTCTAGTTTCTTAAAACGCCATTTTGGTTGGGGCTTCATCTATGGACTTTTAGCCCTCTTTTGTCTCAATGGGCAATACCATTTCCTCCCAGTTTCAAATTCAGTTGTCATCCTTTCTTCAATTCTCGCTGTGATTGGGCTCAACATTTTGTTTAAACCCTCTAAGAAAACAAAAGCCCGCCTAGCTTCCTATTCTGCTGGATCCATGAATAAGTCGGATGGCAATGACATCGATGTCACTTTTTCAACAGTGACAAAATATCTCAACGACCAACACTTTACCCGCGGAAGTGCAGATGTGAGTATGGGCGAAGCATCGGTGTATTTTGACAATTGCCGCATCGAAGGTCCTTCTGCTCAGTTTGTTGTCGATGTTTCCCTTGGAAGTTTGAGTCTCTATGTACCAAGTGATTGGCGTGTCCATTTAAATGTGGATAATTCCCTCTCAGCGATCCAACATCAGGAAAATCCAAGTGCTCTGACAAGCAAGGATTTCTACATTACGGGCGATGTTTCCTTAGGAAATCTGGAAATTATCTATGTCGGAGCGAATTCGTTTTCTTAAGTCGGAAATGAAAAACTTTGGCCAAAAGCTTGCCAAGAGAGATTTTTTTTGGTAATATAGTACGGTATGTGGTGCTAGAACATCCGTTATATTAGATCTAATAGGAGGAAACACAGAAATGGCTAAAGTATGTTATTTCACAGGTCGTAAGACTGTATCAGGTAACAACCGTTCACACGCTATGAACCAAACAAAACGTGCCGTAAAACCAAACCTTCAAAAAGTAACTGTCCTTATCGATGGTAAACCTAAAAAAGTTTGGGCTTCAGCTCGTGCATTGAAATCTGGTAAAGTAGAACGCGTTTAATAAAGAATATAGAACCTCATAGAGGTTCTTTTCTTTTTCTCTAGAGACAGCTGTCACAGCGGGTGAAGAATAGTCCCTACCCTTTTACAGTTGACCTCTTTTATGGTAAAATAGAATATAAAATACTTTTGAGGTAGAAATTATGACAGTAAAAATCAATACTAAGGACGGTCAAATTGAATTGACTGATGAGGTTATCGCAACTGTTGTAGGCGGTGCCGCTACTGAGATCTTCGGTGTGGTTGGAATGGCCAGCAAAAATGCGATCAAAGATAATTTCCAAGCCCTCCTAGGGAAAGAAAACTTCTCTAAAGGTGTTGTTGTCAAAACAACGGAAGCAGGAACTATCGCAGTTGATGTTTACACTGTTTTGAGCTATGGAACAAAGATTAGCGAAGTCTCAAAAAATATTCAAGAACGTGTGAAATTTAGTTTGGAAAATCAACTTGGAATCACTACGGATACTGTGAATGTCTATATTCAAAATATCAAGATTGTGGGAGAATAATCGTGGCTAATATTACTACAAGTTTATTTCAAGAAATGGTTCAAGCGGGGGCTACGCGCTTAAATAAACAAGCGGAATATGTAAACTCTTTGAACGTCTTTCCTGTACCAGATGGAGATACAGGGACTAATATGGGAATGACCATCGAAAATGGGGCCAAAGAAGTATCTGACCGTTCTGCATCAACTGTTGGAGAAGCAGCAGGAATCTTTGCTAAAGGTCTCTTGATGGGTGCGCGTGGGAACTCAGGAGTTATCACTTCTCAATTGTTCCGCGGATTTTCTCAAAGTGTCAAAGACAAAGAAGAATTGGATGGAGCAGCGCTTGCAGCAGCCTTCCAATCTGGGGTAGAAGTTGCTTATAAAGCCGTTATGAAGCCAGTTGAAGGGACTATTTTGACGGTTTCTCGTGGAGCAGCTATCGGGGCCAAGAAAAAAGCAGAATCTACCAACGATGCAGTAGAAGTCATGCGTGCCGCTCTTGAAGGAGCTAAGACTGCTCTTGCGAAGACTCCAGATATGTTGCCAGTCTTGAAAGAAGTTGGCGTGGTAGACTCTGGTGGTCAAGGTTTGGTCTTCATCTATGAAGGATTCTTGTCAGCTTTGACAGGTGAATTCATCGCTTCTGAAGAGTTCCAAGCAACACCTGCAACCATGTCAGAAATGATCAATGCAGAACACCACAAGTCAGTCGCTGGTCATGTCGCAACTGAAGACATCAAGTTTGGCTACTGTACAGAAATCATGGTCGCTTTGAAACAAGGTCCAACCTATGTCAAAGACTTCGATTACGATGAATTCCGTAACTATTTGAACAACCTTGGGGATTCCCTATTGGTGGTGAATGACGATGAGATTGTCAAAGTTCACGTCCATACAGAAGATCCGGGTCTTGTCATGCAAGAAGGTCTTAAGTACGGAAGCTTGGTCAAGGTGAAAGTCGACAACATGCGCAACCAACACGAAGCGCAAGTTGAAAAAGAAGAACGTCAAGCCAAACCAGTTGAAGAAAAAGAATATGCCATCATCGCAGTAGTTGCTGGTGAGGGATTGGCTGATATCTTTAAAGCGCAAGGAGTTGATTACATCATCTCTGGTGGTCAAACCATGAACCCATCGACAGAAGACTTTGTCAAAGCAGTTGAAGAGTTGAATGCGCGCAATATCATTATCTTGCCAAACAACAAAAATATCTTGATGGCCGCTCAATCTGCAGCAGAAGTGATTGATCAACCAGCAGCAGTTGTTGAGACCAAGACCATCCCTCAAGGATTGACTAGTCTTCTTGCCTTTGATGAAAGCAAGTCGATCGAAGAAAACTACGAACGCATGAGCGCTTCATTGGGCGATGTTGTGTCTGGTAGTGTGACGACAGCCGTTCGCGATACCACTATTGATGGGCTTGAAATCCATGAAAATGATAATCTTGGAATGGTTGATGGTAAAATCGTTGTTTCAAACCCAGATATGATGGAAACCTTGGAAGAAACATTCGCTCATATGTTGGATGAAGACAGTGAAATTGTGACCATCTATGTCGGTGAAGATGGTAGTGAGGAGTTGGCAAATGAATTGGCCCAAGCCCTTGCTGAGAAGTATGAAGATGTAGAAGTGGAAATCCACCAAGGTGGCCAACCCGTCTACCCATACTTGTTTAGTGTAGAATAATTGAACAGAAGGTTCCTTTCGGAACCTTTTTTTGTATATAGAAAAACGAGGAGATTCCCTATGAAATCAGCGTGATTCAGAGGGATTGAGACTGAAGTGAACCCTCCACGGAGGCTTTATTCGTGAGAAAAAGGAGTTTCTGCAAAAAGTCTCACATTCATCAGATTTTTATTCAAATTGAAGAGCTTGAAAAGAGGGGGAAATGCTTTGAACAGTGGAGTTTTTAGACAAGAAAGACGCGATATGTTATACTGGTATCAGTATGTGAAAGGAGAGTTATAAAAATGAAGAAATTTTTTGTAACCCTTGGGCTAGCCATTTTGGTATTGACTGGTTGTTCGCAATCCCAAACGAAGAAAACTACAACCGCTAGCTCATCTAGCAGTTCCACTGTTAAAAAAGAAGTAAAAAATGAAGAAAAAACCACAACCTTAGTTGGAGATATCAATGGGACAAAACACCGGGATATCATCAAGTCCAAGGGAGATAAGGTTGAAAACCTTCGCATCGAAGTGACAGCTGATCTGCCCCAACAACTTGGGACTATCGCAGCAGAGAAATCACCTGAAGAGCTTTCAGCAGCCATTCAATCTTTGTTGGAGCAAAATGAAGACTATAAGAAGCTGAAAACCGTTCCTGGTTTTAGTTTGGAATACACAGTCACACCAGAGAAAAAATTGCTCTCAACCAGTGTGATTGACCTCAACCAAATTGATGCCAAATCTCTAGAAGAAATTTCTTACTTCAAAGATGCTGGGCTCAATGATTTGAAAAACATGAAGGCAGATGCCTTGGTCAAGGCCTTGAAATTGCATGGCATGAAAGAAGAAGGTCAGTAAGAAGAATAGAAAAAGTCGAGTGAAGCCACTTGGCTTTTTTTAATGACTTTTGTCATGTGAGTAGGTTACAAAATCATCTAGTGGCTCTTATTTTCTTTTCATATAATAAAGTCAGAAAGTAAGAGGTAAGGAAAAATGAAACAATGGTTCTATAAAGTGTTTACGTTAACAGTGGTTGGGATGGTCGTCTATTTGATCTTTTCAAAGGATGATTACCATTTCCCTTGGGAATTATTTGCTGGGATTGGCATCATGAGCTGGGCGGTTCAAGAAGGATTGAAAATGGTCAAGGCGGTAAAAAAGGAAATGGAGCAATGAAAAAACGGGAGCGACCTTGGTCGTCTTTGTCATCATTCCAGCTAGCCAAGCCTGCTTGAAAGGAGAGTATCATGAGCATCATTAGAGTAGAGAACTTGAAAAAAAGTATCAAAGGAAAAGTCATTTTAGAAGATCTTTCTTTTGTGGTTGAACAAGGGGATTGTCTGGCCTTGATCGGGCCAAACGGAGCTGGGAAAACAACCTTGATGAACTGTCTTCTGGGAGATAGGAAGGTGACTTCTGGGATCATTAAAGTAGAGGAGAAGGCACCTGGTCATCCTCAGTTAAAGGCTAGTGTGTCCTATCTCCCTCAAGAGAATGCTATCGTTCAAAAGTTAACCGTGCAAGAACTGATCAACTTCTTTCGCTCTATTTATCCCAACCCCTTAACAGGGGAAGAAATCGATGATCTATTGCGTTTTACTCCAGAACAAAAGAAGCAATTAGCCAGTAAGCTGTCTGGTGGGCAAAAGCGTCTCTTATCCTTTGTGTTGACCTTGATTGGTTGTCCGAGTCTTTTGTTTTTGGACGAGCCAACTGCTGGAATGGATACGTCTACTCGCCAACGCTTTTGGGAGATCGTCGGGCATTTAAAGGATCAAGGCGTGACCATTGTCTATTCTTCCCATTACATCGAGGAAGTAGAACATACAGCTGATCGGATCCTGGTCTTGCATCAGGGCCATTTGCTTCGGGATACGACACCTCTCGCTATGAGAAGCGAAGAGGTAGAAAAACATTTCACCCTACCTCTACGCTACCAAGCTCTAGTGGCAGAGATGGAAGGTATTGGTGAAGTGGTCATTAAACCCGATGCCCTTCAGGTTGTGACACGGGATGCCAATCGTTTGTGGACTCGATTACAAGAAGAAGGATGTTCGATCCAAGAAATCGAAGTAAGCAATCGAAGTTTATTGGATTCTATTTTTGAAAATACAAAGGAAGTAGGTAGAGAAGATGAAACGCATGAAAGCTCTCGGCGTGGTTGAGTGGCATTTGACTAGACGCCAAGCCATTTATTACTTGTTATCAATTGGGATGCCCACGGCCTTTTATCTCTTCTTTTCAGGGATGTACCAGGACACGCCAGGGGCCCCCGCTCACTTTATGAGGGATTATCTTTTGTCCATGACGGCTTTTTCCATGATGTCTACGGCTATCTTTTCTTTTCCAACAGTTCTTGAAACCGATCGACTCAATAATTGGCAAAAAGTTTTGCGCCATACCCCCGTATCTATGGTAGAATATTATCTAATAAAGGTTGTGGGTCTCTTTGTCGATTTTCTCCTATCGATTGGAGTTGTCTTTACCGTAGGCCATGTGGTGCGGCATGTGAATATGCCCCTGCAGGATTGGGTCTTGTCGGCCTTTATTCTCATCCTAGGAAGCCTAGCGTTTGTGGCTCTCGGTCTGGTTTTGACCCTGCTTCCTTCCAGTCAATTGATGTCTGTTGTGGGCAATCTCCTTTACATGGGGCTCGCTGTCATGGGTGGTCTTTGGATGCCCATTAGCCTCTTTCCAGAATGGATGCAAGCCATCGGCAAATGCTTGCCAACCTATCAATTGATGGAACTGATCAAGATCTTTTTAAACAAGGGGCAGGTCAATGTCTTTGCGAGTGTCTATTTAACCTTGTTTACCCTGGTCTTGTTTACCCTTGTCATTGTTTATCGTCGTCATTCTGAGGTTCGTTCATGATTGAAAAACTCAAGCGTATCCATTATATGTTTTACGCTAGCCTAGTCTTTATGGGCTTTCCCTTTATCTCTATTTTATTAGGGGAGGTCCCCTACTGGCACTTCTTTTTAGCCCTCTTGTTTATTGCTTCCTATCTAGGAGTCTTGATTACTGAAAACAAAAAGCTGACCTGGATTTGTTGGCTATACCTCCTAGCCTATGTAGCAGGAAATACTCTTTTTATTAACGCCAACTATTTTTGGTTTTATTTCTTCATCAGCAACCTATTGGTCTATCACTTTGAGATTCGCAATTTTCGCTCTCCCTATCTTTGGACAGTTTTTCTATCGCAATTCCTGCTTTTTGGGGCCATCTTTTTCAAACAGAGTGCGATGGAGTATGAATGGGTATTTTTAATCATTATTTTCTTTTTTACCCATGCCATGACCTACGGCATGATTCGGATTCGGATGGTGGAAGAGTTGAAAGCTGACCATGCCAAGCAAAATGCCCAGATCAATCTCTTGTTGGCAGAAAACGAGCGCCATCGGATTGGCCGCGATCTGCATGACAGTCTAGGACACACCTTTGCCATGCTCAGTGTCAAGGCGGACCTAGCTGATCAATTCTTAGCATTGGGTCAGGTTGAGAAGGCGCAGGAGCAGGTGCAAGAGATTCAAACCATCAGTCAAGAGTCCATGCACCAAGTCCGAGAGATTGTCGAGAACTTGAAGCAGCGAACCCTTGCAAGAGAGCTAGAGACCGTCAAGCAGATGCTGGAAGTGGCGCTAGTAAAAGTGGAGATTCAAAATGAGCTTGATACAGCCAGCATCTCGCCGATCCTAGAGTCTGCTCTGGCCATGGTGTCTCTGGAATTAGCCACTAATATGATCAAACATGCCAAAGCGACGCAGGCCTTTCTCTCTTATTGCTCCACCGAGACAGGTGTAGAAATGGTTGCAGAAGACAATGGCATCGGCTTTAGTAAAGTTTCCGATAAGGATCTGCACTCGATCCGCGAACGGATTGCCTTATTGGGAGGAGAGTTAGAGATCAGTCGTCGTCACAAGCCAACCCGCATAGAAATACGGATCCCCTATCAAGAAAGGAAATAAGATGCGCTTATTAGTTGCTGAAGACCAAAGTATGTTACGCGATGCGCTCTGCCAGCTCTTGCTCCTACAAGAGGATGTGGAAGATGTCTTGCAGGCTGGAGACGGGCAAGAGGCCATTCGTTTACTCGAAACACATCCAGTCGATATTGCGATTTTAGATATCGAAATGCCCATCAAAACTGGGTTAGAAGTGTTGGAATGGGCTAAAAGTCAACAACCCCAGCTCAAGGTCGTCATCGTTACCACCTTTAAGCGACCGGGCTATTTTGAGCGGGCCCTGAAGGCTGGAGTCGATGCCTATGTCTTAAAAGAACGCCGCATTACGGATTTGATGGCCACTCTGCATACCGTTTTAGCAGGGCAAAAAGAATATTCGCCTGAATTAATGGAAGGGATTTTGACCCATCCCAATCCTCTAAGCCCTCAAGAAAAGGCAGTTCTAAAAGAAGTCGCAAAAGGGGCTTCTAACCAAGAAATTGCTGATCGCTTATTTCTCTCAAACGGGACCATCCGCAATTATATGTCAACCATTCTGACCAAATTGGATGCGGAAAACCGGACTGAGGCAGCAAAAATTGCCCATGAAAAGGGTTGGTTATAAGGAAGAAAAGTTTCTAGGATTTCCTAGAGACTTTTTTTCTGATAGACCTAGCATTTTTAGAAAAACTCTCATTATTCGGATTTGGATAGAAAATTCAGAAAATTTACTATTTTTCCTTGAAATATTTTCTAAAAATGGTATGATAGTAGCATGCTAATTTGATATACAAAGTACTGGAAAGGAGAGACATGGAGAAAATTACCTTAGAAACTGCAAAAACCGGTTCAGAGCTCGTTCTTGAAACCTTGCGTGATTTGGGCATTGACACGATTTTTGGTTATCCTGGTGGAGCGGTTTTGCCTTTATACGATGCCATCTATAGCTTTGAGGGTATCCAGCATATCTTGGGTCGTCATGAACAAGGATGCTTGCATGAGGCTGAAGGCTACGCTAAATCAACTGGAAAGCTGGGTGTCGCAGTCGTCACTAGTGGACCGGGGGCTACAAATGCCATTACAGGGATTGCAGATGCCATGAGCGATAGCGTTCCCTTATTAGTCTTCACTGGTCAAGTCAATCGTGCTGGGATCGGGAAAGACGCCTTTCAAGAAGCGGATATCGTGGGAATTACCATGCCCATCACCAAGTACAACTATCAAGTACGTGAGACAGCAGATATTCCACGAATTATCACAGAAGCTGTCCATATTGCGACGACCGGCCGTCCTGGTCCGGTGGTGATTGACCTTCCAAAGGACGTCTCTGCTTTAGAGACAGATTTCATCTATGAACCAAGTGTGAAGCTTCCAAGCTACCAGCCTACCATTGAACCCAATGAATTGCAGATCAAAAAGATTTTGAAGCAATTGAGTAAGGCTAAAAAACCAGTTCTTCTTGCTGGTGGTGGGGTGAGTTACGCTGGAGCTGCAAAAGAGTTAATTGCTCTAGCAGAGCGCTATCAGATTCCAGTAGTGACCAGTCTGTTAGGTCAAGGAACGATTGCGACCAGTCATCCTCTTTTCCTAGGGATGGGAGGGATGCACGGATCCTTCGCGGCCAATATTGCTATGACAGAGACGGATTTCATGATCAGTGTTGGTTGTCGATTTGATGACCGTTTGACAGGGAATCCAAAGACTTTCGCTAAAAATGCTAAGGTTGCCCATATCGACATTGATCCTGCAGAGATTGGTAAGATCATTGCTGTCGACATTCCTGTGGTTGGCGATGCAAAGAAAACCTTGCAACAGTTGCTAGCAGAGCCAACGGTTCATAACAACACTGAAAAGTGGATCGAAAAGGTAACTCAAGATAAGAACCGGGTTCGTTCTTACGATAAGAAGGAACGGGTTGTGCAACCACAAGCTGTGATCGAACGCATCGGAGAGTTGACCAAGGGGGACGCTATTGTCGTCACAGACGTTGGACAACACCAAATGTGGGCGGCTCAATACTATCCTTACCAAAATGAGCGCCAATTGGTAACATCTGGTGGTCTAGGAACGATGGGATTCGGTGTTCCTGCAGCTATCGGAGCGAAAATTGCCAATCCAGATAAAGAAGTTGTTCTCTTTGTCGGAGATGGTGGTTTCCAAATGACCAACCAAGAATTGGCGATCTTAAATATTTATAAGGTTCCGATCAAGGTCGTTATGCTCAACAACCACTCGCTTGGGATGGTCCGCCAATGGCAAGAAGCCTTCTATGATGGTCGGACGTCAGAGTCAGTCTTTGATAGCCTTCCGGATTTCCAATTGATGGCGCAAGCTTACGGGATCAAGAATTATAAATTTGATAATCCTGAAACTCTGGAGAAGGATTTGGAAGTCATCACAGAAGATGTACCAATGTTCATCGAAGTAGACATTTCTCGGAAAGAGCATGTGTTGCCGATGGTACCAGCTGGTAAGAGTAATCATGAGATGTTGGGGGTGAAGTTTAATGCGTAGAATGTTAACAGCCAAACTTCAAAACCGCTCAGGTGTTCTGAATCGCTTTACAGGAGTCTTGTCGAGACGTCAAGTCAATATCGAAAGCATCTCTGTTGGCGCAACAGAAAACCCTAATGTATCGCGGATTACCATTATCATTGATGTTGCTTCGCATGATGAAGTAGAGCAAATCATCAAACAGCTCAACCGCCAAGTGGATGTGATCCGTGTCCGGGATATCACTGATAAACCACACTTGGAGCGCGAAGTGATCCTGGTGAAAGTTTCTGCACCTGCTGAGAAGCGGGCGGAAATCTTGGCCATTATTCAACCTTTCCGTGCGACTGTGGTCGATGTAGCCCCAAGCTCTATCACCGTTCAAATGACGGGAAATGCAGAAAAGAGCGAAGCCCTCATTCGTGTTATTCGACCTTATGGGATTAAAAACATTGCCCGCACCGGTGCAACCGGATTTACTCGAGATTAATTCTCACCTTAACATTGTCAACTCCGCCTTAAAAAGGCAAATAATAAAATAGAAAAGAGATTTTACTTATGGCAGTTCAAATGGAATACGAAAAAGACGTTAAAGTTGCAGCATTAAACGGTAAGAAAATTGCTGTGATCGGTTATGGTTCACAAGGACATGCGCATGCACAAAACTTGCGTGACTCAGGTCATGATGTCATCATCGGTGTACGTCCAGGTAAATCATTCGATAAAGCAAAAGAAGATGGTTTTGATACCTATACAGTAGCAGAAGCGACTAAATTGGCAGACGTGATCATGATTTTGGCTCCGGATGAAATCCAACAAGAATTGTACGAAACAGAAATTGCGCCAAATCTTGAAGCGGGTAATGCTGTTGGTTTTGCACACGGATTCAATATCCACTTTGAATTCATCAAAGTTCCAGCGGATGTCGATGTCTTTATGTGTGCACCGAAAGGACCAGGTCACTTGGTTCGTCGTACTTATACTGAAGGATTTGGTGTACCAGCACTTTACGCAGTCTATCAAGATGCTACAGGTAATGCGAAAGATATCGCTATGGACTGGTGTAAAGGTGTTGGTGCGGCACGCGTTGGTCTTCTTGAAACAACCTACAAAGAAGAAACGGAAGAAGATTTGTTCGGAGAACAAGCTGTACTTTGTGGTGGTTTGACTGCCCTTATCGAAGCTGGTTTTGAAGTATTGACTGAAGCCGGTTATGCTCCAGAATTGGCATACTTTGAAGTTCTTCACGAAATGAAATTGATTGTGGACTTGATCTACGAAGGTGGCTTCAAGAAAATGCGTCAATCAATCTCTAACACTGCTGAATACGGTGACTATGTATCAGGCCCACGTGTAATCACTGAACAAGTGAAAGAAAATATGAAAGCTGTTCTTGCTGATATTCAAAATGGTAACTTCGCTAACGACTTTGTTAACGACTACAAAGCTGGACGTCCAAAATTAACTGCTTACCGTGAACAAGCTGCTAACCTTGAAATTGAAAAAGTTGGTGCTGAATTGCGTAAAGCGATGCCGTTCGTTGGTCAAAACGACGATGACGCCTTCAAAATCTACAACTAATTGTCTGTAGAAGACTAAGCAAGTTGGGACACCCTGGCTTGCTTTTTTGATCAATACACAGCAACAGAGGTATGAAATGATAACAGCAAAAGATGTGGCCAAGGCCCATAAAATATTAAGTGGAGTCGTTGTCAATACGCCCCTTGAATACGACCACTATTTATCTGAAAAATATGGGGCAAAGATTTATTTGAAAAAAGAAAACGCCCAACGTGTTCGTTCGTTTAAGATTCGTGGAGCGTATTTTGCAATTTCTCAACTCTCAAAAGAAGAGCGTGAGCGTGGGGTAGTGTGTGCTTCTGCTGGAAACCATGCACAAGGTGTTGCTTATACTTGTAATGAAATGAAGATTCCAGCGACCATCTTCATGCCGATTACAACACCGCAACAAAAGATCGGCCAAGTCCGATTCTTTGGTGGGGATTATGTAACAATTAAGTTGGTCGGGGATACCTTTGATGCATCAGCGAAGGCGGCCCAAGAATTTACTCTTGCAGAAAAACGGACCTTTATTGACCCGTTTGATGATCCACACGTACAGGCTGGCCAAGGGACAGTGGCCTATGAAATTCTTGAGGAAGCTCGAAAAGAATCGATTGCCTTTGATGCTGTCCTTGTCCCTGTCGGTGGAGGAGGACTCATTTCAGGTGTCTCTACCTATATCAAAGAAACAGATCCTCGGATTGAAGTCATTGGGGTAGAGGCTGAAGGAGCACGTTCCATGAAGGCTGCTTTTGAAGCAGGTGGTCCCGTCAAATTACCAGAAATCGATAAGTTTGCAGACGGGATTGCTGTGCAAAAGGTGGGACAATTGACTTATGAAGTGACCCGTCAACATGTGGAAACCCTGGTTGGGGTCGATGAAGGCTTGATTTCAGAGACCTTGATTGATCTTTATTCCAAACAAGGGATCGTAGCTGAACCAGCAGGAGCAGCCAGTGTGGCATCCCTTGAAATCTTGCGCGAATACATCAAGGGGAAAACCATTTGTTGTATTATCTCAGGTGGGAATAATGATATCAACCGTATGCCTGAGATGGAAGAACGTGCCTTGATCTACGATGGGGTCAAACACTACTTTATCGTCAATTTCCCACAACGTCCAGGGGCCCTTCGTGAATTTGTAAATGATATCCTAGGACCAAATGATGATATCACGCGTTTTGAATACATCAAGCGTGCTAGTAAGGGAACAGGCCCTGTCTTGATTGGGGTTACTTTGGCCAATAAGCATGACTATGCAGGTTTGATCAATCGTATTGAGCGTTTTGATCCGTCTTTCATTAACTTGAACGGAAATGAAACTCTCTATAATATGCTGGTCTGAGTATCATGCAGAAATAATCGACTATTTAAGCAATATATTTTTATGGAATATATTGCTTTTTTATGAAGACTTGTGATATGATATGCGTAAATTAAAAGGAGGAACTTTTTATGCCTGGATTTTTTATCTTTATTTTATTCTTGCTAATGGTTGCAGGATTCATTGTGATTAGCTCACTATATGTGGTCAAGCAACAATCCGTTGCCATCATCGAACGTTTCGGACGTTATCAAAAAATTAGCGATAGTGGCATTCATATGCGAGCGCCTTTTGGCATCGATAAAATTGCAGCACGAGTTCAATTGCGCGTCTTGCAGAGCGAGATCGTAGTTGAAACGAAAACTCAGGATAACGTATTCGTTACCATGAATGTGGCAACACAATACCGAGTGAACGAAAGCAACGTAAAGGATGCCTACTACAAACTCATGCGTCCAGAATCACAGATTAAATCATACATTGAAGATGCTCTTCGTTCTTCTGTACCTAAGTTGACCTTGGATGAATTGTTTGAGAAAAAAGATGAAATCGCTCTTGAAGTTCAAAAACAAGTAGCAGAAGAAATGTCAACTTATGGATATATTATTGTTAAAACCTTGATCACCAAAGTTGAGCCAGATGCTGAAGTGAAACAATCCATGAACGAGATCAATGCAGCGCAAAGAAAACGTGTGGCAGCTCAGGAATTGGCAGAAGCAGACAAGATCAAGATCGTTACTGCTGCCGAAGCTGAAGCAGAAAAAGACCGTTTGCACGGGGTTGGTATTGCCGAGCAACGGAAGGCCATTGTCGATGGATTGGCAGACTCTATTAAAGAGTTAAAAGGCGCGAATGTAGACTTGACCGAAGAACAAATCATGTCAATTCTCTTAACCAACCAGTACTTAGATACCTTAAATAATTTTGCAGATAAAGAAGGGAATAATACGATTTTCCTACCAGCAAACCCTGATGGCGTCGAAAACATTCGTACACAAATATTATCAGCCCTGAAAGCAAAGTAAACTTTTTATCATTTTTTAAAAAAGGTTCGTATTTTCAGCGATTTTAGTTGACAAAATGTGCAAAAAAATTTATATTAGTATTGGAAATAATAATATAGGAGAAAGATCATGGCTAAATCGAACTTTGAAAAAGTAGAATCAGTTGTTGGATGGGTACGTGATAAGAAAATTACAGGGTATCGTATCAGCAAAGAAACAAATGCCCGTGAAATGTCTATCATTGCCTTGGCTCAAGGACGTGCAAAAGTGAAGAATATCTCGTTTGAAACTGCACTTGGATTAATTGATTTTTATGACAAAAATCATCAAAAATTCGAAGATTAATTTGTTGTTCCAATTGAAAACCAGAGAGTGTGCTCTCTGGTTTTTTTCTATGCCTCAAAAGCAGAAGCGGTACAAAAAACAGCTTGCTTCCATACTGGTAAGCAAACTGTTTTAAGAGATTAATGTAAGAAGCGTTGAAGGAATTCCTTGGTCCGTTCTTCTTTTGGATTGCTAAAGATTTCTTTTGGATCTCCTTGCTCAGCGATGACACCCTTGTCCATGAAGATGACCCGGCTAGAGACATCGCGGGCAAATTCCATTTCGTGGGTGACGACAATCATGGTGAGTCCTTCTTTTGCCAGGTCCTGCATGATTTTCAAGACTTCCCCAACCATTTCTGGGTCTAGGGCAGAAGTTGGTTCATCGAAGAGAATGGCATCAGGATCCATAGAGAGGGCGCGTGCGATGGCGACCCGTTGCTTTTGACCACCTGAAAGTTGTTTCGGACGGGCAGCCCAATATTGAGATCCCATACCGACTTTTTCAAGGTTTTCTTTAGCAACTTTCTCTGCAGTCTCACGATCACGCTTGAGGACGGTTGTTTGTGCAACGATCGTATTTTCCAAGACGTTTAAATTTTCGAAGAGATTAAAGCTTTGGAAAACCATCCCCAATTTCTCGCGGTAGTGGGTAAGATCATACTCAGGATCAAGAACATTTTGTCCACGATAGAGAATCTCTCCAGCAGTAGGAGTCTCTAGAAGATTGATGGAGCGAAGGAAGGTTGATTTTCCGCTACCAGAGCTCCCGATGATGGAGATCACCTCTCCTTTTTCAACCGTAAGGGAAATATCTTTCAAGACTTCATTTTGACCATAAGATTTTTTTAAATGTTGAATTTCAAGAATTTTTTCTGCCATTATTTCACCTCATTGACTTGCATTTGATTGGCACCTGTAGTATAAGTATCAGAATCTAAGCGACGTTCGATGTAGCGAAGAATTCGTGTGATGGTAAAGGTGAGAACGAAGTAAATCACAGCGATGATCGTAAAGGTTGGGAAGTATTGATAGTTTTGAGTTGCGATCGTATTTCCTGTAAAGTACAGTTCAACTACAGAGATAACATTCAAAACAGATGTATCCTTGATGTTAATAACAAATTCATTCCCTGTTGCTGGCAAGATATTGCGAACAACCTGTGGAAGGACGACCTTGCGCATGGTTTGTCCATGGGTCATTCCTAGAGCAGTCGCTGCTTCAAACTGACCTGGATCCACTGCTAAGATCCCACCACGAACAATCTCACTCATATAAGCTCCGGTATTGATGGATACGATAAAGATGGCGGCCCAGGTACGATCCAAGGAAATGTTGAAGGCTTGGGCGGAACCGTAGAAAATGACCATGGATTGAACGATCATCGGAGTTCCACGGAAGATTTCAATGTAGACATTGAGGAACCAACCAAAGGCAGTTTGGCATCCAGCAAGGAATTTATTTTTAGCCTTCGGAGCTGTCCGGAAGACACCGATTAACAAACCGATAATCAACCCAGCGATAGTTCCAGTCATAGAGATTAAGAGGGTCATTCCAGTTCCCCGTAAGAACTGTGGGCCATTATCCTTTAAAATCTTCATCATTTGGCTAAAGAATGTCTGCTTATCATCACTAGCATCACTGGAAGCTGGTTGCTTCTTAATCATATCATCCATGAGTTTGACTTGGTCTTCAGACGAAATCTTAGCTAGTGCGGCATTGACTTGGTCAATTCTAGTGTCGCCCTTCTTCATCCCGATAGCGATGGTCGCATCTTCTTCCCCAACTTCAAATCCTTTTTTGAATTGAATCATCTTAAATTTAGAATTAGCGGACTCGGCGGTTAGGGCTTCGGGACGTTCAGAAACATAGGCATCGATAACACCTGATTCTAAAGCTTGCCGCATCTGGGCAAAATCACCCATTGCAGTTTCTTGTTTCGCACCCTTGAGTTGGGAAATGAGAGAATAGAGGTAGACCCCTTGTTGAGAGGTGACCTTTGCATCCTTAAAGTCATCTAAGGTAGTAGCATTTGCATAGTTTCCATCTTTACGAACGAGCATGACCGGTTCACTGGTATAGTAGCTCTTGGAGAAGGCGACCTCTTTTTTACGTTCAGCGGTTGGACTCATCCCAGCGATAATCATATCGATTTTACCAGAAGTGAGGGCTGGAATTAAACCGTTCCAAGATGTTTTTACGATCAGAGGTTTTTTACCTAACTCCTCAGCAACTTTTTTGGCGATTTGGACATCGTACCCATTGGCATATTGATTGGTACCGTCAATTTTAACAGCTCCATTTGCATCATCTTCTTGGGTCCAGTTGAAAGGAGCGTAGGCTGCTTCCATTCCGATTCGTAAATAGTCATCTGCATGAACAACCTGTGTGATCCCCAGGCAAATGAAAAGCCCTGTTAAGAGCGCGAATAATGTTTTTTTCATTTTTTCTCCTCTTCCTTATTTTAACTTCTCCTATTGTACAGTAAAATAGGCTGCATTTCAAACATGGTCCTCTTTTTATTTAAAAAATGCTATAATAATACAAAGGAGCGTGATCAAATGAAAAAGTATTTGTATGTTATTTTCGCCTTTCTGGCCTGCCTTTTTGTTAGTCAGAACGTCCATGCATCTAGCCCATCTTATGATGTACTTTACTATGGTGGAACCTTGACCTTGGACACCTGGGACGACGCCACCTATGAGGAAGAACTGGTTTATTATTTCAAAGATTCTTATAGAGGGCAGTATGTTAGCCTAGGAACGGCAGGGAACATGCCACAAGGCTTTGCGATTGAGATACCGCCAAAGGTTGAGGTGGAAGGTCGTGAGCTTCAAAGAGAACCTGAGATTACGAATCTAGGTGATGGCTACCGAGTGAAAATTTATAACAGTGGTGTAGCGACAGATACTGTCAAAATTAAAGTTACATGGAAATTAAAAAATCTCCTCTATTCACACAAGGATATCTTGGAGTTGAACTGGAAACCGATCACAGATGGTGATCAGAAGGTGGACGAGGTTCAATTTCGTGTTATTCCTAAGTTTGCACCAGCTAATGCCCAATCGGAACTGTATATCCATACAGCCTTTATGGGACCGGATGTGACTGTAAAGAAAGAAGATGGAATCTATTCTGCCACTTTCTATAACCTAGGCAAAGGAAAGGCTGTGGAGTTGTATGGTTACTGGTTGAAGTCAGATCTAACTACTTTGTATGATTCTGGTCGAAATACAGGATTAACCAAATTGGATGAATTTCACAAGAACCAAGCTAAAATTGAACAGGAAAAATACTGGACACGCATGTTTTGGAACTGGATCTTGCCAGCCTTCATTATTGCACTCTGGCTTCTTGCTCTCTTGGGCCGCAATCGGTTCAAAAAAATGATTTGGCCTGGTGTGACCTATCCGACCAATACTCGTCTTTATGAGATTCCACAGGATATTGCACCTCTTGTTATGAGCTCGGTTGTTTATTCAGCCGAATTAGACGAGGCTTCCCCAACCAATAAAGAGAAGGCGACTCCGCCAGTATTCACATTTGAAAAAATGCTTCAAGCTACTTTGCTGGATCTGATGGATCGTGGAGTGATTGTCTATGAGCAACAAGGAAATGAAGTCGTTTTGACCAGAAAGTCTCATGGACATGTGGATGATTTTGAACGCTCCTTTATGAATATGGCTTTTGGGGATCAAGTTTCCTGTCCTGTTAACCGTCTCTTTGAGAATTATGAATTCAGTGATGATGTATACAAACATGCCAAAAAAGCAGATCAAGATGCGATTCGTTCACTAGGAAGTAAGGCTCAGGCTCGTTTTGATACGGCTGTCAACCAAGTGGCCCGAGATGTTCATCGCAAGGTGGAAGATCTCCATTTGCCAAGCTACTATCGCCCTTTAGAAGCAAAAGAAGAAGCGCAAGCTAGACGAAGTCTCTTCTTTGGTTGGGCTGCTTGGTTTATCGCCCTTGGAGCAGAAATCTTTGCCATCTTTGGGATGGGTTGGTTCTCTGTTCCTTGTTTGATAGGGATCCTCACACTTTGGTTTATGCCAGTGCGCTTCAATGGTGTCTTTAAAGCCTGCCTACGAGATGGGGTTGTCAATCTTGCGGGTGCTGAGCAACGCTATTACTGGGATAGTTTTGGTCGGATGTTGAAAGAGATTGCCCACCTCAACGATGCAGAGTTGCAGTCTCTGGTCCTATGGAATCGCTTATTGGTCTATGCGGCCTTGTATGGTGTAGCTGATCAGGTCACAAAGGTCATGAAGCTTCGGAATATTCATTTAGAAAATCAAGCCTTAAACGCCTTCGTTTATACTCCGTTCTATCATGATGTGACCCACTCAAGTCATGCCATGTCTACTTATGGATCGACAGCATCGACAGCTAGTCATTTCACAGTTTCCTCTGGTAGTGGAGGAGGTTTCTCTGGCGGAGGAGGCGGAGGAGGCTTTGGTGCCTTCTAAGTAGCGCTGAGAATGGTCTTGGTCGCTCTTTCCCTTCTAGTTTAGAAGGCCTGGTCCAGTCCATAGAATTATGATATAATAGAGCAAATGTTAGTTTAGGAGAAAAAGATGTTTCTGATCGAATTAATCAAGGCGGTTCTTTTTGGGATTGTCGAGGGGATTACAGAATGGTTGCCGATCTCAAGTACAGGTCACTTGATTCTGTTACAGGATTTTGTGCAGTTTAAAAATCAAGATCCAGCCTTTATGGAGATGTTCAATGTCGTGATCCAATTGGGTGCGATCCTAGCGGTTGTGGTGATTTATTTCGATAAATTGTATCCCTTCAAACCTGGTAAATCTCCAATCGAAGTACGGCGGACCTGGCAATTATGGGCAAAAGTTGCGGTTGCAACGCTCCCGCTTGTCTTTGTTTTTAAATTAGATGATTGGTTTGAGGCGCATTTTCACAATTCGATTTCCGTTGCGATTATGTTGATCACCTACGGGATTGCCTTTATCTATCTGGAAAGACGGGAACAAGTTGAGCCAGCAGTAACGGAATTGCATAAGCTACCTTATCGAACAGCTCTTTATATCGGACTCTTCCAAGTTTTATCGCTATTTCCAGGAACAAGCCGTTCAGGTGCTACGATTGTAGGTGGCTTGATCAATGGTGTTAGCCGCCCAGTGGTGACAGAATTTACCTTTTATTTGGGGATCCCAGCCATGTTTGGCGCTAGCCTCTTAAAGGTTGGGAAATTCGCTCTTGGCGGACATTCACTAGCACTTGGGCAACTCTTTATTCTACTGGTAGCGATGGGAGTGGCCTTTGTGGTCAGCATGTACGCCATCCGCTTCTTGACAGATTATGTGAAAAATCATGATTTCACCGTCTTTGGGAAATACCGGATTGTTCTTGGTTCCATCTTGCTATTGTATGGACTCTTCCGTGTTATTTTCTAAGAGAACGGTTGAACTTGATCAAATTATTTTTCGAGGTTGGAGACTTTTGTCCCGACCTCTTTTCTATGCATCCTTTTTTTGAATTCTATCCAATTTTTTAGTATAATAGTAAGACTAGAAGTATGAGGTTATGCTATGAAGATGAAGCAAATTAGTGATTCAACTATTAAGATCACGATCCAACTAGAAGACTTAGAAGAACGTGGGATGGAAATTGCTGATTTCCTTGTCCCACAAGAAAAAACAGAAGAGTTTTTCTACGCCATTTTGGATGAACTCGAAATGCCAGAAAGCTTCCTGGATAGCGGGATGCTTAGTTTTCGTGTGACACCAAAACCAGATAAACTGGATGTTTTTGTTACCAAATCAAAAATTGACCAACAATTGGATTTTGAGGATTTGTCAGATCTTCCTGATATGGAAGAGTTGTCGCGCATGACGCCAGATGAATTTATCAAAACCTTGGAAAAAACGATTTCTGATAAGACAAAAGGGGATGCAGAAGCTATTCACCATTTGGAACAAGAAGAGTTACGGGACAATCAAGAACAAGATCCTACGTCTGAAGCACCAGTAAGTCAGTATATTTATTACATTTTGCGTTTTTCAAATATCCAGCAAGCAGTTGCCTTTTCAAAAACGGTCAGCTTTCCAGTGGATACCTCTGAATTATACAAAATGGGATCTGATTATTATTTAACTGTCTTGATCGATACAGAGGATCAACCAAATCAATATCCAACCTGGTTACTTGCCATCATTCGGGAGTATGCGGATGATTCAGAAGTGACACGGGCCGTTCTACAGGAACATGGTCACTTACTAATGGTGTCTGGTGCGATTGAGAATTTGAAGAAAGTTGCTAGCTTATGATGTCCTTTTCCTTGCAATTTGTTCTGGTGCTGATTGGGACTTTTATGATTGCCTTGGTATTGACGCCCTTGGTTCGCCTATTCTCCTTTAAGATTGATGCAGTAGATTATCCGAATGCACGCCGAATCAATACCAAGCCCATGCCAAGCGCGGGTGGCTTGTCTATTGTGATCGCTTTTTCGATTGCGACTCTCGTCTTTATTCCTATGCTGACATCCACCACCGCACCAATCAAAAGTTACCTATCTTATACCTTGCCGGTCGTGGGCGCAGGATGGATTATCGCTCTTACAGGCTTAATCGATGATGTAAAAGAGTTGTCAGCCAAGAAAAAGATGATCGGTATCCTGCTAGCAGCGAGTCTGGTCTGGTTTTTGACAGATTTTCGGCTGAATGATTTCAAGATTCCATTCGGTGGTCCCTTACTTCATTTTGAACCATGGCTTTCTTATCTTTTGACAGTGATTTGGATTGTTGCCATTACCAATGCGGTCAATCTGATTGATGGATTAGATGGCTTGGTGAGTGGGGTCTCTATTATTTCCTTGGTGACAATGGGGATTGTGTCCTATTTCTTTCTTCCAGTACCCAATCTCTTTCTGACCATGACGATCTTTGTCTTGGTTGCGTCCATCGCTGGCTTCTTTCCCTTTAACTACCATCCAGCCATTCTCTATTTGGGAGACACCGGTGCCTTGTTTATCGGATTCATGATTTCTGTCTTGTCCTTGCAAGGTTTGAAAAATGCAACGGCAGTTGCGGTAGTCACGCCCATGATTATCCTCGGAGTACCGATTACAGATACCTTTTTAGCCATTATCCGTCGGACCCTGTCTGGTCAAAAATTTTATAAACCGGATCGCAATCACTTGCACCACCGACTTCTGTCTCTGGGCTTGACACATCGGGGAACTGTACTTGTGATCTACGGAATTTCGATGATCTTCTCCTTGATTTCTCTCTTGCTCAATATCTCGAGTCGCATTGGGGGCGTCCTACTTGTGATCGGGCTCTTGTTTGGAGTAGAGTTGTTAGCAGAATTGATTGGGATTCTGGGGCCACATCATAGTCCTTTGTTAAATGTTCTGCGCTATATAGGGAATTCTTCCTATCGGGAGGAAGTTCGTCAAAAACGAAAAGAAAAAACTAAATAAGAATAGTTCTAATCAAAAGAAAAGCCATTTAGGCTTTTTTTTGATATACTTGAAAGGTAAAAAAATACTTTGTGATGAAGGAATCGATGCTTTGAGAACCTTCTAGACTTCAAAGTAAAAAGAAAGGGAATGCAATGTCGACATTAGAAATTAAAGACCTTCACGTTGAAATTGAAGGCAAAGAAATTTTAAAAGGTGTAAACCTGACCCTAAAAACTGGTGAGATCGCAGCCATCATGGGACCAAATGGAACAGGGAAATCTACTCTGTCAGCTGCCATTATGGGAAACCCAAATTATGAAGTAACCAAAGGGGAGATTCTCTTTGATGGTGTCAACATCTTGGAATTGGAAGTAGACGAACGTGCACGGATGGGCTTGTTCCTTGCCATGCAATACCCTTCAGAAATCCCAGGAATTACGAATGCAGAATTTTTACGTGCAGCCATGAATGCTGGTAAAGAAGAGGACGAGAAGATCTCTATTCGTGATTTCATCAAAAAATTGGATGAAAAGATGGAATTGCTCAACATGAAAGAAGAAATGGCAGAACGCTATTTGAACGAAGGCTTCTCTGGTGGTGAGAAAAAACGCAATGAAATCCTTCAATTGTTGATGTTGGAACCAACATTTGCCCTTTTGGACGAAATTGACTCTGGTTTGGATATCGATGCTCTTAAGGTCGTATCTAAAGGGGTTAATGCAATGCGAGGTGAAGGTTTTGGAGCTATGATCATCACCCACTACCAACGTTTGTTGAACTATATTACTCCTGACGTCGTTCATGTGATGATGGAAGGCCGTGTCGTGCTTTCAGGTGGACCGGAATTGGCTGCACGCTTGGAACGTGAAGGCTATGCTCAACTCGCAGAAGAACTCGGTTACGACTATAAAGAAGAACTATAACCTGATGACAAGTGATCTAATGTTGTCATAAAATCAAACAGATAGTATCTTTATTAGGAGAAAAAAATGAGTATTGAAAAAATTACCCTCTTTTCGGAATTGCATGCTGAGCCAAGCTGGCTGCAAGATTTACGAAAAAAAGCTTTTGACAAGATCGATCAATTGGAATTGCCAGCCATTGAACGCGTCAAATTCCACCGCTGGAATCTTGGGGATGGGACGATCACAGAAAGCGAGGCTTCTGCCAATGTTCCTGATTTTACAGCCCTCGATTCAAACTTAAAATTGGTCCAAGTTGGAACTCAGACTGTTTTTGAACAGGTGCCACAAGCCTTGGCAGACCAAGGAGTCCTTTTCACAGATTTCCATTCTGCCCTAGAAGAAATTCCGCAGGTGGTGGAAGACTACTTCATGTCTTCCGTTAAATACGACGATGATAAACTAGCAGCTTACCACACAGCTTATTTTAATAGTGGGGCTGTCCTTTATGTTCCAGATAACGTCGAGATTTCAGAACCAATCGAAGGTATTTTCTACCAGGATAGCGACAGTGATGTACCTTTTAATAAGCACATTTTGATTATCGCAGGCAAAAACAGCAAGTTTAGCTATTTGGAACGCCTAGAATCAAAAGGTGAAGGCTCAGCAACAGCAACTGCGAATGTGACGGTTGAGGTGATCGCCCGCTCAGGTGCCCAAGTGAAATTTGCGGCGATTGACCGTCTGGGTGAAAATGTCACAGCTTACATCAGTCGACGTGGGAAACTAGGTCAGGATGCCAGCATTGATTGGGCTATCGGTGTTATGAACGAAGGTAACGTGGTTGCAGACTTTGACAGTGACTTGGTTGGAAACGGAAGTCATGCAGATTTGAAAGTCGTTGCTTTATCAAGCGGTCGTCAGGTTCAAGGAATTGACACCCGCGTGACCAACTTTGGTTGCAACTCGATCGGAAATATCTTGCAACACGGGGTTATTCTTGAAAAAGGAACCTTGACCTTCAACGGAATTGGTCATATTATCAAGGGGGCTAAAGGAGCAGATGCTCAGCAAGAAAGCCGTGTCTTGATGTTATCGGATCAAGCGCGTTCAGATGCGAACCCAATCCTCTTGATTGATGAAAATGACGTCACAGCAGGCCATGCTGCATCGATCGGTCAAGTGGACCCAGAAGACATGTATTACCTCATGAGTCGTGGTCTGGATCAACACACAGCGGAACGATTAGTGGTGCGTGGTTTCTTGGGATCTGTTATTGTTGAAATCCCAGTTAAAGAAGTACGTGATGAAATGATTGCCACCATTGAAGAAAAGTTATCTCAACGCTAAGGAGAAACAATGCTAGATAAAAATACGATTGCTCAAGATTTTCCCATTCTCGATCAACTAGTTCACGATGAGCCTTTGGTTTATCTAGATAATGCAGCGACGACGCAAAAAC
Source organism: Streptococcus parasanguinis (assembly GCF_031582885.1). NCBI lineage: Bacteria > Bacillati > Bacillota > Bacilli > Lactobacillales > Streptococcaceae > Streptococcus > Streptococcus parasanguinis. The sequence continues at coordinate 16,139 of NZ_CP133988.1, read as the reverse complement.
CTAAACGTGTTCTTGAAGCAGTTAATCACTATTATTTGCAAGATAACGCCAATGTTCATCGTGGAGTCCATACTTTGGCTGAACGAGCGACAGCAGCCTATGAGGCAACGCGTGAGAAAGTCAGAAAATTTATCAATGCTTCATCAACCAAGGAAGTGCTCTTTACAAGAGGGACAACGACTGGACTCAACTGGGTAGCCCGCTATGCAGAAGAAGTCCTAAGGGAAGGGGATGAAGTCTTGATTTCCATCATGGAACATCACTCCAACATCATTCCTTGGCAGCAAGCCTGCAAGAAGACAGGAGCAAAACTGGTCTATGTCTATCTAAAAGATGGCTTACTGGATATGCAGGACTTAAAGAGCAAGCTTAGTGAGAAGACAAAATTTGTCTCCATCACCCATGCTTCGAACGTCTTAGGGGTGGTCAATCCGATCAAGGAAATTGCTCGATTAGCTCATGAGGTTGGAGCGATCATGGTCGTAGATGGGGCTCAATCAACCCCTCATATGGCCATTGATGTACAAGACTTAGATGCGGATTTCTTTGCTTTTTCTGGCCATAAGATGGCTGCACCAACAGGGATTGGTGTCCTCTATGGGAAGGAAGAAATCTTAGAGCAAATGTCTCCAATCGAGTATGGGGGCGAGATGATTGACTTTGTTTACGAACAATCTGCCTCTTGGAAGGAATTGCCTTGGAAATTTGAAGCTGGAACACCTAATATGGCGGGAGCAATTGGTCTTGGTGCAGCAATCGATTACTTAGAAGAGCTGGGTATGGACCAGGTAGAAGCGCATGAGCAAAAACTGATTGCCTATGTGTTTCCAAAATTACAGGCTATCGAAGGCTTGACCATCTATGGTTCCCAAGACTTAGCCCAACGTTCTGGCGTCATTTCCTTTAATCTAGGAGATCTCCATCCGCATGACTTAGCAACAGCACTAGATTATGAAGGGATTGCCGTTCGTGCAGGTCACCACTGTGCACAACCGCTCCTTCAATACCTACAAGTCCCAGCGACAACGAGAGCAAGTTTTTATATCTACAACACCAAAGCGGACTGTGATAAATTAATTGAGGCATTGATCAAAGCAAAGGAGTTTTTCAATGGCACTTTCTAAATTAGATTCGCTGTACATGGCGGTCGTAGCCGATCATTCAAAACACCCCCACCACCAAGGACAAATTGAAGATGTTGATCAGATCCAACTCAACAATCCAACTTGTGGAGATGTGATCCAGTTAAGTGTGAAATTTGATGAGAATGACAGGGTGGAAGATATTGCCTTTGTGAATTCAGGCTGTACGATCTCAACGGCTTCAGCTAGTATGATGACAGATGCTGTAATGGGAAAAACAAAAGAGGAAGTCGAAGAATTGGCACAGGTCTTTTCAGAAATGGTCCAAGGCCAGTCAGATCCTCGCCAAGAGGAATTAGGAGACGCAGCCTTCTTATCTGGAGTCTCAAAATTCCCACAACGGATTAAATGTGCGACCCTCTCCTGGAATGCTCTCAAAAAAGCGATCGAACGTAGCAAATAATTAAAAGAAGAAACAGAGAAAGAAAGGAAATTATGGCTGAAGAAAGAGTCGAACCGAAACCAATTGATCTCGGTGAATATAAATTTGGATTTCACGATGACGTTCAACCCATTCTCTCTACCGGGAAGGGATTGAATGAAGCGGTTATTCGTGAATTGTCTGCAGCAAAAAATGAACCCGAATGGATGCTCGAATTCCGTTTGAAATCTTTTGAAACCTTCAAAAAGATGCCCATGCAAACCTGGGGAGCCGATCTATCAGAGATTGACTTTGATGATTTGATCTATTATCAAAAACCTTCGGATAAACCTGCCCGTTCATGGGACGAAGTTCCAGAGAAAATCAAGGAAACCTTTGAGCGTATCGGGATTCCTGAAGCAGAACGTGCTTACTTAGCGGGGGCTTCTGCTCAGTATGAATCAGAAGTGGTTTACCACAATATGAAAGAAGAGTTTGAAAAGTTGGGGATTATCTTTACCGATACGGATTCTGCCCTAAAAGAATATCCAGACCTGTTCAAACAGTATTTTGCGAAGTTAGTGCCACCAACGGATAACAAATTGGCTGCCCTCAACTCAGCAGTCTGGTCTGGTGGAACCTTCATTTATGTACCAAAAGGCGTAAAAGTAGATGTCCCCCTTCAAACTTACTTCCGTATCAACAATGAAAATACAGGTCAGTTTGAGCGCACGTTGATTATCGTGGATGAGGGAGCAAGTGTTCACTATGTGGAAGGCTGTACAGCGCCGACCTACTCAAGCAATAGCCTCCATGCAGCGATTGTTGAGATCTTTGCCTTAGATGGTGCTTATATGCGTTACACGACCATCCAAAACTGGTCGGACAATGTCTACAACTTGGTCACCAAGCGGGCCAAAGCTCAAAAAGATGCCACAGTTGAGTGGATCGACGGGAACTTAGGAGCGAAGACAACCATGAAGTACCCATCTGTTTATCTGGATGGAGAAGGAGCGCGTGGGACCATGTTGTCCATTGCCTTTGCGAATGCAGGTCAACACCAAGATACAGGTGCCAAGATGATCCACAATGCCCCTCACACTAGCTCGTCTATCGTGTCTAAATCCATCGCGAAAGGTGGCGGAAAGGTAGACTACCGTGGACAAGTTACCTTTAACAAAAATTCCAAGAAATCAGTTTCTCACATCGAGTGTGACACCATTATCATGGATGATTTATCTGCATCAGATACGATTCCATTTAATGAAATCCACAACTCACAAGTTGCTTTGGAGCACGAAGCCAAGGTTTCAAAAATCTCAGAAGAACAACTGTATTATTTGATGAGTCGTGGTTTGTCTGAATCAGAAGCGACAGAAATGATTGTCATGGGATTTGTAGAACCCTTTACAAAAGAACTTCCAATGGAATACGCCGTTGAGTTAAACCGACTCATTAGCTACGAAATGGAAGGATCTGTAGGATAATTCGTTTTAATAGCAAAATAAAATCACAATGGATTTGACTCCATTGTGATTTTTTTGCTTATAGCTTTTCGTTGACATAACGAACAAATTCATTCCACCAAACCTTTAAGAAAAAGCTTTTCTCAATGGTTCTTCCCGATACCATATCGACCGTTGGCTCTTGATCTTCTAAGTAGCCACGTCCGATTTTATCTGGATCAGTGTAGTGTAATTTTCCAAGACTTGTGCCTGATTTGACAGGTGCTCGGAATGATTCTTGGTTACTCTTGAATTGAATTTTTGGTTCTGCTTGACTACCTTGCTTTTCGACGATATAGAAGTCTTTTTTTGCAACAGCTAAAACAGTCTCTGACTTCCCATCCATGATAGTTGCCTTACTTTTTCCGTAGGGATCTCCTTCTTTGACGACAATGGAAGAAACAAAGGTCCGTACCACGTAGTTCATCAGAGAAGAAGTAGCCACAAAGCGTGCATATGGATCACCGTCAACTGCCTCCACTCCTAGGACAACCGTGATCATGTGGATGCCATTTTGCGTCGTTGATGCAGCAAAGGTGATGCCTCCTTTGGTAGAGTTGCTGACCCGAAGGCCGTCAACGCCTGAACGGTAATTCGGCATGCCTTCTAGCATCAGATTGGGGTTTTCAATCTGCGTGTTTGAAAAAAGAGCAGTGGGTTTTGAAGTATATTTGGTCACTTCAGGAAAATCCTGGAGTAAGTGCTTGGCAATAACAGCAATATCATAAGCACTCAATTGATTTTCGTCTTCTTTCCCGTCAGGATCTCCATTGATGGTTTGAGTATTTAATCCGGTAGCATTGATTAAATGAGGAGATTGAATGCCCCATTCAGAAAGTTTTTGCTTCATTTTTTCAACGAAGCTTTTCTCAGAGCCACCCACTTTCTCAGCTAAGGCCAAGGCAGCGGTGCTAGAATTTCCAACTAAAAGAGCAGTCAATAGCTGATCAACCGTATATTGGTTCGCCTCCATAGGAAGAGTACCAGCACCTTCGATATCATTTAAGGCCAGAGCTTTCTCAGACAATTTAATAGGATCTTTCAGAGAAAGTTTTTTTTCATGAATGGCTTCGAAAATCAGATAAGTGGTCAAGAGTGTAGATAGTCCCCCCACATCTCGCTTTTTCTCTGAATCCTTTTCATATAAGATTTTACCTGTATCAGCTTCAACAGCAATAGCACTTTGAGCAGGAAGATCTAGCTCATCTGCTAGAACGACTTGATAAGGTAAACTGCATAACAGCAGGATGAAGGTTAAAAAAGAAAGAAAGAATTTTTTCACAGTTGTTTCCTCGTTGCTTAGTCCTCTCTATTGTATCATACAAATGATTAATGGAAAATCGTAAAATCATCAATTAGGCTAGAAAGTCAATCATAGCAAGGTTTTTGGATGGGGTTGAAGCAAATATTCAGAAAATTTAGTTTACTTTTTTTTCTACTTGTGATATAATCTTAAACAAATCTAAAAAAACTATTGGAGAATTCCTATGAAAAAAGGTAAAGTATTCGCAGTTGCCGGAGTAACACTCCTTGCAGCTGGATTGTTAGCTGCATGTTCTAGTTCAAATACTAGCAAAGCAAGCTCAGGCGAAGACAAAAACTATGGTTATGTCTACACTACTGACCCAACAACTTTGGACTATACTGTGTCTTCTAAATCTGCCACTCAAGATCTCACTACAAACATCGTAGACGGTTTGATGGAAAATGACAAGTATGGAAATCTTGTGCCATCACTTGCGGAAGATTGGTCTGTTTCAAAAGACGGTTTGACTTATACCTACAAGATTCGTAAGGGTGTTAAATGGTACGATGCAGATGGTGAAGAACGCGGTGAAGTGACTGCCAAAGACTTCGTGATTGGTTTGAAACACGCTGCTGATAAAAAATCAGAAGAACTTCCACTAGTTCAAGGCTCAATCAAAGGCTTGGATGATTATGTGCAAGGAAAAACTACAGACTTCAGCCAAGTTGGTGTCAAAGCGGTTGATGATTACACACTTCAATATACATTGAACAAACCTGAAACCTTCTGGAACTCTAAAACAACAAACGGAATCTTGTTCCCAATTAGCACAGATTTCTTGAAGAGTAAGGGAGATGATTTTGGTCAACCAAACGATGTGAAATCAGTACTTGCAAACGGACCTTTCCTTCTTAAATCTATTACATCAAAATCATCTGTTGTATTTGAAAAGAATGACAACTACTGGGATAAGAAAAACGTTCACGTCAAGGAAGTAAAACTTACTTATTACGATGGATCAGACCAAGATTCATTGGCACGTGGTTTCTCTGATGGAGCTTATACAGCTGCTCGTCTTTTCCCATCAAGCTCAAACTTTGCAACAGTAGAGAAAAAATACAAGGACAATATCTATAACACACCAGCTGGTTCAGGTGTAGCAATCCTTGGTTTCAACATCGATCGTCAATCTTACAAACACACTGCAAAGAAATCAGATGCTGAAAAATCTTCTACTAAGAAAGCAATCTTGAACAAAGATTTCCGTCAAGCCATCACTTTTGCCTTGAACCGTGAAAACTACTCAGCACAAGTCAATGGTAAAGAATTTGCTAAACCAGCTATCCGTAATACATATGTTGCACCTGCATTCGTACAAGTAGATGGAAAAGACTTCGGAAATGTAGTTGCAGATAAGTTGACTACTTATGGAGACCAATGGAAGGGTATCAACCTTGCAGATGGTCAAGATGGTCTTTACAACAAAGATAAAGCGAAAGCACAACTTGAAAAAGCCAAAGCTGAACTTCAAAAAGACGGCGTTCAATTCCCAATTCATATTGACGTTCCTGTTATTCAAAATGCAACAAGTATAGTTACACGTATGCAATCATTGAAACAAACGGTAGAAGAAACTCTTGGTAAAGACAACGTAGTTGTTGACCTTCAAATGATGGACCAAGACGAAGTGTTGAACATCACATTGAATGTTCCATCAGCTGCAGATGCAGATTGGGATCTTCAAGGTATGGTCGGTTGGAACCCAGACTATCAAGATCCATCAACTTACCTTGATACGCTTCAACCATCTTCAGAAGATCAAACAAAAGTTTACCTTGGTTTTGCAGGTGGTGTAGATAACCCATCAGCTAAAGCTGTCGGTTTGGATGAGTTTGCAAAACTTCTTGACGATGCAAACAACGAAACACAAGATGTTGTGAAACGTTATGAAAAATATGCAGCAGCTCAAGCTTGGTTGACAGATAGCGCGATTGTAGTACCTACAATGTCATCATCAGGCGCAGCAACTGTTATCTCTAAAGTGGTACCATTCTCTGGTGCTTCAGCTCAAGCTGGTAACAAAGGTTCAGCATACTTCAAATATGTAGAAGTTCAAGATGAACCTGTTACTAAGAAACAATACGATGAAGCTCTTAAGAAATGGCAAAAAGAAAAAGCTGAGTCAAACAAAAAAGCTCAACAAGATCTTGAAAAACACGTTAAATAATTAAATTATTGCTTTTCATTAGAACTTTCTCTTCTAGGGGAGAAAGTTCTTTTGGACATTAAAGGAATGAAATATGAAAAAATATGTTTTTATGCGTATTTTGCGTTCGTTAGTGTCGATCTTTCTCGTCACGACATTAACCTACATGATTATCTATACGCTAACACCGAGAAATCTCATCTTTAAAAATGACCCCAACTACAATAAAGTAGCGAAGACAAAAGATTCGAAGATCAACTACGAAAATACTGTCTACGATCGCATGGGTTATTTGGAATACATGGATTCAAAGAGCTTGCAACAAAAAGCAAGTAAAGAAGATTCTTCCGTAACGGTTGATGCGACAACTGCTAATGAAAAGATCTACAAAAAATATATTGAAAAATTAGGTCATGGTTGGCAGTTGAAACGTTTCCCGGAAAGTAAGTCTTTCTATGCGGTGCGTGAAATTCCGGTTTTTGAACGTGTCATCAGCTTCTATGCGAATTTGATTCAGTTTGATCATCCAGGTTGGGTGAAAGATGCCTCAAATCCAAATCTCAAACGCTATATCCGTATTGAAAATGATCCATCTATTGGTTGGTCAGTTGTAGGTTCTGGTACGAAACACAAATACCTCTTGTACTTTAATGGTCAATTCCCATATGTGCACCAAAACTTTGTAACCTTAAACCTTGGAAATTCATATCCAACTTATTCAAATACCCCTGTTCTTCAAGTTATTACCCAAGGACAAGGAACGACTAAGAAGAGTGAAGTGAACTTCCCAACAGGTAAAAAGACATCTTCCATCGATATCTACTCACGTACCTACAAATCACCAAGTAAGGCAGACTCACAAGATATCAGTCGATTTGGTAAAGGGGATGCCTATACAGCAACGTTGAGCAACTATGAGAATCCATCCATGATTGCATCTTCTTCAATCATTGGTTTGATTGGTATTGCGATTGCTTACTTGATTGCGATCCCATTAGGATCTTACATGGCTCTGTTCAAGGACTCATGGTTTGATAGCATCTCTACTGCGGCTTTGACATTTATGATGTCTCTCCCAACCATTGCCCTTGTCTATATCGTGCGTCTAGCAGGTTCATTCTTTGGACTTCCAGACTCATTCCCAGTACTTGGAGCACAGGACTGGCGTTCATATGTATTGCCGTCTCTGATTCTTGGTTTATTGAGTGCGCCATTTATCGCCGTTTGGATTCGTCGTTACATGATCGATATTCACTCTCAGGATTTCGTCCGTTTTGCTCGTTCAAAAGGATTGTCAGAACGTGAGATCTCAAGAAAACACATCTTCAAAAATGCGATGGTTCCACTAGTTTCTGGAATTCCAGGGGCTATCATTGGAGTTATCTCAGGTGCGACGTTGACTGAAACAGTCTTCGCTTTCCCAGGTATGGGTAAAATGTTGATTGACTCTATTAAAGCATCAAACAACACCATGGTCATCGGACTTGTCTTCATCTTCACATCACTTGGTATCTTTGCTGCCATGTTAGGTGATATCTTGATGACAGTGCTTGATCCACGGATTAAATTAACGAATACGAAAGGAGGCAAATAATGGCTACAATCGATAAAAATAAATTTCAGTTTGTAAAACGCGATGACTTTGCCTCTGAAGTAATCGATGCTCCAGCGTATTCATACTGGAAATCTGTATTCAGACAATTCTTGAAAAAAAGAACCACTATCATTATGCTTGCTATTTTGATTGGGATTCTCTTGATGAGTTTTGTCTACCCGATGTTTTCAAATTTTGATTACAACGACGTAAGTAAGGTAAATGACTTTTCAGCACGTTTGAATCCACCAAGTGCCAAAGCTTTCTTTGGTACAGATAATAACGGTAAATCCCTCTTTGATGGAGTTTGGTTTGGTGCTCGGAATTCAATTATCATTTCCTTCATCGCCACTGTTATTAACGTGGTTGTCGGAGTTATCGTTGGTGGAATTTGGGGGATCTCAAAATCCATCGACCGTATCATGATGGAAGTTTATAACGTTATTTCAAACATTCCGTTTATGTTGATCGTTATCGTCTTGACTTACTCAATGGGATCTGGTTTCTGGAACTTGATTCTTGCCATGTCCTTAACTGGATGGATCGGAATTGCCTATACCATTCGTGTCCAAATCATGCGTTACCGTGATTTGGAGTACAACCTTGCCAGCCGAACATTAGGAACACCAACTTTGAAAATTGTTACGAAAAATATTTTGCCTCAATTGGTATCTGTTATCGTGACACAAACATCACAGTTACTTCCAAGCTTTATTTCTTATGAAGCTTTCCTTTCCTTCTTCGGACTTGGTCTTCCAATCACAGTTCCAAGTTTGGGACGCTTGATTTCTGACTATTCTCAAAACGTAACTACAAATGCCTACCTATTCTGGATTCCGCTTACTGTTTTGATTTTAGTATCCTTGTCATTCTTTATCGTCGGACAAAACTTGGCCGATGCCAGCGACCCACGTACACATAGATAGGAGGAGTAGATATGACATCAAATAACAATATTATTTTATCTGCTCAAGATATCGTAGTGGAATTTGACGTGCGCGATCGCGTATTGACAGCTATTCGTGGCGTATCGCTTGAGCTAGAAGAAGGTGAAGTTCTTGCCTTAGTTGGTGAGTCAGGTTCAGGGAAATCAGTTTTGACAAAAACGTTCACCGGAATGTTAGAAGATAACGGCCGTATTGCCCAAGGTTCGATTAAATACCGTGGTCAAGAATTGACAGATTTGAAATCGAATAAAGATTGGGAAAATATTCGTGGATCTAAGATCGCTACAATTTTCCAAGACCCAATGACAAGTTTGGACCCAATCAACACAATTGGATCACAAATTACAGAAGTCATTATCAAACACCAAGGGAAAACAGCTAAAGAAGCCAAAGAAATGGCTTTGGATTATATGGAGAAAGTTGGAATTCCAGATGCTGAACGTCGTTTTGATGAGTATCCATTCCAATATTCAGGTGGGATGCGTCAACGGATCGTTATTGCCATCGCTCTGGCCTGCCGTCCAGATATCTTAATCTGTGACGAACCAACAACAGCCCTTGACGTAACCATTCAAGCGCAAATCATTGATTTGTTGAAATCCCTTCAAAAAGAATACCAATTTACAGTTATCTTTATCACCCACGATTTAGGTGTGGTTGCAAGTATTGCAGATAAAGTAGCCGTTATGTATGCTGGAGAAATTGTTGAGTTTGGTAAAGTAGAAGAAATTTTCTACGATCCAAAACATCCATACACATGGAGCTTGCTTTCAAGCTTGCCTCAATTGTCAACCTCAGATGGTGATCTTTACTCTATTCCAGGGACTCCGCCATCATTGTATGCTCCAATCAAAGGAGATGCCTTCGCACTTCGTTCAGATTATGCGATGCAGATTGATTTTGAAGAAGAGGCACCCGCTTTCAAAGTGACCGATACTCACTGGGCTAAGACATGGTTGCTCCATCCAGATGCACCAACAGTTCATAAACCAGAAGTAATCGAAAACCTTCACGAAAAGATTGGCTCAAAAATGGGCTTCACTCACATTACAGAATAGGAGGAAGGAAATGACTGAAAAATTAGTTGAAATTAAAGATTTAGAAATTTCCTTCGGTGAAGGAAGTAAAAAATTCGTTGCTGTAAAGAACGCCAACTTTTTCATTAATAAGGGAGAAACTTTCTCTCTTGTTGGTGAATCAGGAAGTGGGAAGACAACAATTGGACGTGCGATCATCGGTTTGAATGATACAAGTGCTGGAGAAATTATTTATGATGGTCGCAAGATCAACGGAAAAAACTCTCATAGTGAAAAATCAGAGTTGATCCGTAAAATTCAAATGATCTTCCAAGACCCAGCAGCAAGTTTGAATGAACGTGCAACAGTTGATTATATTATCTCTGAAGGTTTGATCAACCACCATTTGTTTAACAGTGAAGAAGAACGTCAGGAAAAAGTAAAAAATATTATGCATGAAGTTGGGCTTCTAGCAGAACATTTGACACGTTATCCTCACGAATTCTCAGGTGGTCAACGTCAACGGATCGGTATTGCCCGTGCACTTGTCATGGAACCAGAATTTGTCATTGCGGATGAACCAATCTCAGCCCTTGACGTTTCAGTACGTGCGCAGGTCTTGAACCTTTTGAAAAAATTCCAAAGAGAATTAGGCTTGACCTACCTCTTTATCGCCCATGACTTGTCAGTTGTACGCTTCATTTCTGATCGTATTGCAGTTATCTATAAAGGGGTTATTGTAGAAGTGGCAGAAACTGAAGAGCTATTTAACCACCCAATCCATCCATACACACAATCTCTACTTTCAGCAGTCCCAATTCCAGATCCAATTCTAGAACGTAAAAAAGTTCTAAAAATCTACGATCCAGAACAACATGATTACTCTGAAGATAAACCACAAATGGTTGAAATTAAACCAGGTCATTATGTATGGGCTAATAAAGCTGAAGAAAACAAATACAGACAAGAATATAAATAGAGAGGATTCCCTCTCTATTTTTTTATTTCAAAAAAACTTTCAAAAAAATAAAATTTTTTGGAAAAAAGTGTTGACAGTAAGGAGAGGTCATGATATACTAATATAGTTGTCGCGCGAGAGCGACAAAGACCTTTGAAAACTGAACAAGACGAACCAATGTGCAGGGCGCTATAACGAAAGTTATAGTAACTGAACAATAAAAAAACAATAAATCTGTCAGTGACAGAATGAGTTTAAGACAAACAATTATTTTAATGAGAGTTTGATCCTGGCTCAGGATGAACGCTGGCGGCGTGCCTAATACATGCAAGTAGAACGCTGAAGCTTGGTGCTTGCACCGAGCGGATGAGTTGCGAACGGGTGAGTAACGCGTAGGTAACCTGCCTCTTAGCGGGGGATAACTATTGGAAACGATAGCTAATACCGCATAAAAGTCGATATCGCATGATATTGATTTGAAAGGTGCAAATGCATCACTAAGAGATGGACCTGCGTTGTATTAGCTAGTTGGTGAGGTAACGGCTCACCAAGGCGACGATACATAGCCGACCTGAGAGGGTGATCGGCCACACTGGGACTGAGACACGGCCCAGACTCCTACGGGAGGCAGCAGTAGGGAATCTTCGGCAATGGGGGCAACCCTGACCGAGCAACGCCGCGTGAGTGAAGAAGGTTTTCGGATCGTAAAGCTCTGTTGTAAGAGAAGAACGAGTGTGAGAGTGGAAAGTTCACACTGTGACGGTAACTTACCAGAAAGGGACGGCTAACTACGTGCCAGCAGCCGCGGTAATACGTAGGTCCCGAGCGTTATCCGGATTTATTGGGCGTAAAGCGAGCGCAGGCGGTTAGATAAGTCTGAAGTTAAAGGCTGTGGCTTAACCATAGTACGCTTTGGAAACTGTTTAACTTGAGTGCAGAAGGGGAGAGTGGAATTCCATGTGTAGCGGTGAAATGCGTAGATATATGGAGGAACACCGGTGGCGAAAGCGGCTCTCTGGTCTGTAACTGACGCTGAGGCTCGAAAGCGTGGGGAGCAAACAGGATTAGATACCCTGGTAGTCCACGCCGTAAACGATGAGTGCTAGGTGTTGGGTCCTTTCCGGGACTCAGTGCCGCAGCTAACGCATTAAGCACTCCGCCTGGGGAGTACGACCGCAAGGTTGAAACTCAAAGGAATTGACGGGGGCCCGCACAAGCGGTGGAGCATGTGGTTTAATTCGAAGCAACGCGAAGAACCTTACCAGGTCTTGACATCCCTCTGACCGCTCTAGAGATAGAGTTTTCCTTCGGGACAGAGGTGACAGGTGGTGCATGGTTGTCGTCAGCTCGTGTCGTGAGATGTTGGGTTAAGTCCCGCAACGAGCGCAACCCCTATTGTTAGTTGCCATCATTGAGTTGGGCACTCTAGCGAGACTGCCGGTAATAAACCGGAGGAAGGTGGGGATGACGTCAAATCATCATGCCCCTTATGACCTGGGCTACACACGTGCTACAATGGCTGGTACAACGAGTCGCGAGTCGGTGACGGCAAGCTAATCTCTTAAAGCCAGTCTCAGTTCGGATTGTAGGCTGCAACTCGCCTACATGAAGTCGGAATCGCTAGTAATCGCGGATCAGCACGTCGCGGTGAATACGTTCCCGGGCCTTGTACACACCGCCCGTCACACCACGAGAGTTTGTAACACCCGAAGTCGGTGAGGTAACCGTAAGGAGCCAGCCGCCTAAGGTGGGATAGATGATTGGGGTGAAGTCGTAACAAGGTAGCCGTATCGGAAGGTGCGGCTGGATCACCTCCTTTCTAAGGAAATGGAAACCTGTACGTTGGTCTTGTTTAGTTTTGAGAGGTCTTGTGGGGCCTTAGCTCAGCTGGGAGAGCGCCTGCTTTGCACGCAGGAGGTCAGCGGTTCGATCCCGCTAGGCTCCATTAACACTGTAAGGGTGTTAAGATTGAACATTGAAAATTGAATATCTATATCAAATAGTAACAAGAAAATAAACCGAAACGCTGTAAATATTTAAAGAGTTTAGGTCGCAAGACCAAAAATAAGGTTAAGTTAATAAGGGCGCACGGTGGATGCCTTGGCACTAGAAGCCGAAGAAGGACGTGACAAACGACGAAATGCTTTGGGGAGCTGTAAGTAAGCGACGATCCAGAGATGTCCGAATGGGGGAACCCACTAGCTAATGGCTAGTACTCCTATCTGTTAAGGATAGGTAGAGGAAGACGCAGTGAACTGAAACATCTAAGTAGCTGCAGGAAGAGAAAGCAAAAGCGATTGCCTGAGTAGCGGCGAGCGAAACGGCAGGAGGGCAAACCGAAGAGTTTACTCTTCGGGGTTGTAGGACTGCAATATGGACTTAAAGATTATAGAAGAATGACATGGGAAGGTCAGCCAAAGAGAGTAAGAGCCTCGTATTCGAAATAGTCTTTATACCTAGCAGTATCCTGAGTACGGCGGGACACGAGAAATCCCGTCGGAATCTGGGAGGACCATCTCCCAACCCTAAATACTCTCTAGTGACCGATAGTGAACCAGTACCGTGAGGGAAAGGTGAAAAGCACCCCGGGAGGGGAGTGAAATAGAACCTGAAACCGTGTGCCTACAACAAGTTCGAGCCCGTTAATGGGTGAGAGCGTGCCTTTTGTAGAATGAACCGGCGAGTTACGATATGATGCGAGGTTAAGTTGAAGAGACGGAGCCGTAGGGAAACCGAGTCTGAATAGGGCGCATTAGTATTATGTCGTAGACCCGAAACCATGTGACCTACCCATGAGCAGGTTGAAGGTGAGGTAAAACTCACTGGAGGACCGAACCAGGGCACGTTGAAAAGTGCTTGGATGACTTGTGGGTAGCGGAGAAATTCTAAACGAACTTGGAGATAGCTGGTTCTCTCCGAAATAGCTTTAGGGCTAGCGTCGACATTAAGATTCTTGGAGGTAGAGCACTGTTTGGGTGAGGGGTCCATCCCGGATTACCAATCTCAGATAAACTCCGAATGCCAATGAATTATGGTCGGCAGTCAGACTGCGAGTGCTAAGATCCGTAGTCGAAAGGGAAACAGCCCAGACCACCAGCTAAGGTCCCAAAATAATTGTTAAGTGGAAAAGGATGTGGGGTTGCACAGACAACTAGGATGTTAGCTTAGAAGCAGCTATTCATTCAAAGAGTGCGTAATAGCTCACTAGTCGAGTGACCCTGCGCCGAAAATGTACCGGGGCTAAAACAATTTACCGAAGCTGTGGATACCTTTATAGGTATGGTAGGAGAGCGTTCTATGTGTGGAGAAGGTGTACCGTGAGGAGTGCTGGAACGCATAGAAGTGAGAATGCCGGTATGAGTAGCGAAAGACAGGTGAGAATCCTGTCCACCGTAAGACTAAGGTTTCCAGGGGAAGGCTCGTCCGCCCTGGGTTAGTCGGGACCTAAGGAGAGACCGAAAGGTGTATCCGATGGACAACAGGTTGATATTCCTGTACTAGAGTATGTAGTGAAGGAGGGACGCAGTAGGCTAACTAAAGCGTGCGACTGGAAGTGCACGTCTAAGCAGTGAGGTGTGAATTGAGTTAAATGCTTAATTCTATAACATTGAGCTGTGATGGGGAGCGAAGTTTAGTAGCGAAGTTAGTGACGTCACACTGCCAAGAAAAGCTTCTAGCGTTAATCATACTCTACCCGTACCGCAAACCGACACAGGTAGTCGAGGCGAGTAGCCTCAGGTGAGCGAGAGAACTCTCGTTAAGGAACTCGGCAAAATGACCCCGTAACTTCGGGAGAAGGGGTGCTGGCTTTCAGTCAGCCGCAGTGAATAGGCCCAAGCAACTGTTTATCAAAAACACAGCTCTCTGCTAAATCGTAAGATGATGTATAGGGGGTGACGCCTGCCCGGTGCTGGAAGGTTAAGAGGAGTGCTTAGCGGTAACGCGAAGGTATGAATTGAAGCCCCAGTAAACGGCGGCCGTAACTATAACGGTCCTAAGGTAGCGAAATTCCTTGTCGGGTAAGTTCCGACCCGCACGAAAGGCGTAATGATTTGGGCACTGTCTCAACGAGAGACTCGGTGAAATTTTAGTACCTGTGAAGATGCAGGTTACCCGCGACAGGACGGAAAGACCCCATGGAGCTTTACTGCAGTTTGATATTGAGTGTCTGTGCCACATGTACAGGATAGGTAGGAGCCATAGAGATCGGGACGCCAGTTTCGATGGAGGCGTTGTTGGGATACTACCCTTGTGTTATGGCCACTCTAACCCGGTAGGTTCATCATCTACGGAGACAGTGTCTGACGGGCAGTTTGACTGGGGCGGTCGCCTCCTAAAAGGTAACGGAGGCGCCCAAAGGTTCCCTCAGAATGGTTGGAAATCATTCGCAGAGTGTAAAGGTATAAGGGAGCTTGACTGCGAGAGCTACAACTCGAGCAGGGACGAAAGTCGGGCTTAGTGATCCGGTGGTTCCGTATGGAAGGGCCATCGCTCAACGGATAAAAGCTACCCTGGGGATAACAGGCTTATCTCCCCCAAGAGTTCACATCGACGGGGAGGTTTGGCACCTCGATGTCGGCTCGTCGCATCCTGGGGCTGTAGTCGGTCCCAAGGGTTGGGCTGTTCGCCCATTAAAGCGGCACGCGAGCTGGGTTCAGAACGTCGTGAGACAGTTCGGTCCCTATCCGTCGCGGGCGTAGGAAATTTGAGAGGATCTGCTCCTAGTACGAGAGGACCAGAGTGGACTTACCGCTGGTGTACCAGTTGTCTCGCCAGAGGCATCGCTGGGTAGCTATGTAGGGAAGGGATAAACGCTGAAAGCATCTAAGTGTGAAACCCACCTCAAGATGAGATTTCCCATGATTTTATATCAGTAAGAGCCCTGAGAGAAGATCAGGTAGATAGGTTAGGAGTGGAAGTTGTGTGAGCAATGGAGCGGACTAATACTAATAGCTCGAGGACTTATCCAAAGAGTCAAAAGATATTGACAACGTAAGGTTAACTTGTTAGAATATAGATGTTCAATTTTGAATGTTTAATCATTCAGAGTTAAGTGACGATAGCCTAGGAGATACACCTGTACCCATGCCGAACACAGCAGTTAAGCCCTAGAACGCCGGAAGTAGTTGGGGGTTGCCCCCTGTGAGATAAGGTAGTCGCTTAG